>JAEZKH010000522.1 GCA_023415515.1 Actinomycetes bacterium | reverse complement strand
GGGCGCCCATCACCTCGCGGGCCGAGTGCAGCGCGCGCTGGGCGGCGCCGACGTCGACCGTCGGCATCCCGGTGCGCGCCGACGTCATCGGCCCGATCGTCGACCCGCAGGGCAGGTCGGCTCGGTGCTCGTAGCGCTGCAACGGAACTCCGGCCTGAGCGCAGGCGAGCGCGAACGCTGCGGCGGTCCGGCCGTCGGTGGCGTAGCGCAGGTTCGGCTGCACCTTCAGCACGGGGCCCGCGTTGACCTCGATGAGGTGGTACGGCTCGTGGCGCTCCGGATAGTTGGGGTGGGTGGCGTGGGCCATGTCGCCGGACGCCACCATCGAGGCCGGCAGCCTGCGCAGGAAGTCCTCGCGGCCGCCGCCCGCAGCGAGGACGATGCGTTCCAGCACCGTCAACAACAACTCGGACTGGGCGCCGTGATCGGACTGGGAACCCACCTCCTCGTGGTCGAACAGCGCAAGCACGGGCAGGTGCTCGCCCGGCTCGGCGGCGAGGAAAGCCTCCAGGCCCGCGTAGCAGGTGCACTGGTTGTCCAGCCTCGGCGCGCTGACGAGTTCGCCGTCGACCCCGGCCAGCGTCGACGGTGTCACGTCGTGGGTCATCAGGTCGAAGCCGAGCAGGTTCTCGACGTCGACTCCGGCCTGCTCGGCGACGTAGTCGAGGAACGATCGCGGGCGGGCACCGACTCCCCAGACGGCGTTGACGTGCCGCTGCGGGTCCAGGGCCACCGCCTTGCGGTCCTCGGCGAGGTGAATGGCCAGCTGGGGCACCCGCAGCACCGGCTCGTCGATCCGGATCAATCTGTGTTCGACGCGGCCGCCGTCGCGCACCGAGAGACGTCCGCTCACGCCGAGGTCGCGGTCGAGCCAGGAGTTCAGCCACGCACCGCCGTAGGGCGCGAGCGCAACGACCTGCCAGCCGGACACGAACCGGTCGGGCTGCTGCTTGACCCGCAGATTCGGGCTGTCGGTGTGCCCGCCGACCACGCGGAACGGCGGAGCGCCGACGCCGTTGTCCTGCCAGGCGATCAGCGACCCGGCCCGGCGGACGAAGAACCGCCCGTCGGTCGGCCACTCGTCGCGCTCGGACACTTCGGCGTAACCCGCGCCCGTCAGCCGGCGCGCGACCGTTTCGCAGACGTGAAACGGCGACGGCGACGCGTCGATGAACTCACACAACCCCTGCGGACTTGCCGACATGGTTCACCATCTTCGCTGACGATCTTGATTTAGGGTTCAACAGTGCCCGCAGTTCAGCCTCAACCGGTTCTGGCGCCGCTGACGCCTGCCGCGATCTTCCTGGTCGCGACGATCGCCGCCAACGGCGAACCGACCGTTCACGATGCGCTGCCTGAAATGTCGGGCCTGGTGCGCTCGATCGGGTTCCGCGACCCGACGAAACATCTGTCGGTGACCACGTCGATCGGGTCGGACGCCTGGGACCGGCTGTTCTCGGGACCGAGGCCCGCCGAACTGCATCCGTTCGTCGAGATCAGCGGCGGCAGACATCATGCCCCTGCCACGCCGGGTGACCTTCTGTTCCACATCCGCGCCGAATCGATGGATGTGTGCTTCGAGTTGGCCACCAAGATCATGGACGCGTTGGACGGCGCGGTGACGATCGTCGACGAGGTACACGGCTTCAAGTTCTTCGACAACCGCGACCTGATGGGCTTCGTCGACGGCACCGAGAATCCGGACGGCCCGATCGCGTTGTCCGCCACCCAGATCGGCGACGAAGATCCGGATTTCGCGGGCGGCTGCTATGTGCACGTGCAGAAGTACGTGCACGACATGACGTCGTGGAATTCGCTGTCGACGGACGAACAGGAGCGGGTGATCGGGCGGACGAAGCTCGACGACATCGAGCTCGACGATGCAGTCAAGCCCGCCAATTCGCATATCGCGCTGAACGTCATCACCGACGACGACGGCACCGAACTCAAGATCGTCCGGCACAACATGCCCTTCGGTGAAGTCGGCAAGGGCGAATTCGGCACGTACTTCATCGGATACTCGCGCACGCCGTCGGTCACCGAACGCATGTTGCGCAACATGTTCATCGGGGACCCGCCGGGCAACACCGACCGCATCCTGGACTTCTCCACCGCCCTGACCGGCACCATGTTCTTCACCCCGACCGCCGACTTCCTCGACGATCCACCGCCGCTTGCGGATTCGAGCCCATCACCCGGGCCCGCGACGATCCCCGTCGAACCGACGACAACCGACGGATCGCTCGGCATCGGCAGCCTGAAAGGAAACCACAGATGAACAACCTGTACCGCGACCTGGCTCCGGTCACCGAGGCGGCGTGGGCGGAAATCGAAATGGAGGCGACCCGAACCTTCAAGCGGCACATCGCTGGCAGGCGCGTCGTCGACGTCAGCGAGCCGGGGGGCGCCACCACCGCGGCCGTCGGCACCGGGCACCTGCTCGATGTCGAGGCACCCGGAGACGGCGTGATCGCCCATCTGCGCGAGAGCAAACCGCTTGTCCGGCTGCGTGTTCCGTTCACTTTGTCGCGATCGGACGTCGACGATGTCGAGCGTGGTTCGCAGGATTCGGATTGGGATCCGGTCAAGGCGGCAGCGAAGAAGCTGGCGTTCGTCGAAGATCGCGCGATCTTCGAG
>JAEZKH010000494.1 GCA_023415515.1 Actinomycetes bacterium | reverse complement strand
CCGGCATCGCCGAACTCGTCGACGAGTTCGGCCTCGTCGAAGTCGTCGTCAAGGTCGGGCCCTGCCACGGCCACCGATATTAGTCTGGCGACCTGCGGTAACGCGCGGTCAGCGCATGTGCGGGACGACGTCGGTGGCGAACAGCTCGAGGTGGTCGAGGTCGGTCATGTCAAGAAGCTGCAGGTAGACCCGCTGGACGCCGGTCTCGGCGAACGGGGCGAGCTTGTCGACGATCTCGCTCGGGGTGCCCACCAGCGGCGAATTGCCGCGGAGTTCGTCGACCTCGCGCCCGATCGCGGCCGCCCTGGCGGCCACCTGGGCGTCGTCGCGGCCCGCGCACACCACGAACGCCGCGGAGTAGGTCAAGGAGTCCGCCGCTCGGCCCGCGTCGGCGACGGCGTCGCGAACTCGGTCGTAGGTGGCGTCGAGGTCGCCGACCGACATGAACGGGGCGTTGAACTCGGCGGCGAACTTCGCCGCGAGCGCGGGGGTCCGCTTCGGGCCGCCCCCGCCGACGATGATGGGCGGATGCGGGCTCTGCACCGGCTTGGGCAGCGCAGGCGAGTCGACGACCGACAGGTGCCTGCCGGTGTAGTCGAAGGTCTCGCCGACGGGCGTTGTCCACAACCCGGTGATGATGTCGAGTTGCTCGCGCAGCCGCTCGAACCGTTCACCCAGCGGCGGAAACGGAATCGCATACGCCTGGTGCTCCGCCTCGAACCAGCCCGCGCCGAGGCCGAGTTCGACTCTGCCGCCGCTCATTTCGTCGACCTGGGCGACCGAGATCGCCAGCGGACCCGGATGGCGGAAGGTGGCGGAGGTGACCATGGTGCCCAGCCGGATCGAGGTCGTCTCGCGCGCGATCCCGGCCAGCGTGACCCACGAGTCGGTCGGACCGGGCAGGCCGTCGCCGCTCATCGCCAGGTAGTGGTCGGATCGGAAGAACGCCGAGTAGCCAAGTGCCTCTGCGGCTTTGGCGACGGCGAGTTGGTCGGCGTAGGTGGCGCCCTGCTGGGGTTCGACGAATGCACGGAAATCCACGTGCCCCAGCCTAGAGGCGCAACCTGTCTAGAAGCTTTCGACCTTCTCGACGCTGACGAACATCCCGTGCCTGGTTGCCTGATTGGTGAACCGGGTGCCGTCGCTGGTCGCGTCGATCGTCCAGCCGACCGCGCTGTAGGTGCGGTAGTCGATGGTTCTGGCCGGGATGTCGCCGAGGTTGCCGACGACCCACCGCAGGGTGCCGTCGGCCGTGACCCGCACGCCGTTGGCACGCGCCCCGTTCTGCATCGGCGGGTTGGCGAACTGCGCTTTGCAGTCCACTTCCTGCTCGTTGAGTTGACAGCGCGTCTGTCCGGACTTCGTCTGGATGAAGACCCAGCCGCCGTCCTGCGGCGGGAGCACCTGCGCGGCGGGCGGTGACGCCGCAGGCGCCGAGGTCGTGGTCGTGGTCGTCGAGGGCGTCGTCGATGAAGGTCTGCTGGTTGACGGCCGCGACGTCGGGAAGCTCGGTTCGGTCGGCTCGCTGGAAGCCGTCACCGGTGTGCCCTTGGTATCGGACTGGCAGCCGGCAGCCACGGCGCATGCCGCGAGCGCACAGGCGAGAAGCAGCCGGCCGTCCATTCCGGCCAACGCTACAGCCGCAGCGCCGAAACCGACGTGTGGGTGGCGTCTAGTCAGAAGAACCGCACCCGTTCGTTATGTGGAGCGGTCCAGCGGGAACAAACCCTGGACGGGGGTCGTTGACCATCTCGAATAAGTTGAGTCGATCAGACTCAAGTCTGGCTTGACACGGAAGCGTCGGCAGGAGCAGGCTTGAGCGAGGTTCGCTCAGACCCCAACCTAGCAATATCAGGAGGATCAACATGGCTCGTGCGGTCGGAATCGACCTCGGGACCACCAACTCCGTCGTCGCAGTGCTGGAAGGTGGCGACCCAGTCGTCGTCGCCAACTCCGAGGGCTCCCGCACCACCCCGTCGGTCGTCGCGTTCGCGCGCAACGGCGAGGTACTCGTCGGCCAGCCCGCCAAGAACCAGGCGGTGACCAACGTCGACCGGACCATCCGTTCGGTCAAGCGTGAGATCGGCACCGACTGGTCTGTCGAGATCGACGGAAAGAAGTACACCCCGCAGGAAATCAGCGCGCGCATCTTGCAGAAGCTCAAGCGCGACGCCGAGGGCTACCTCGGCGAGGACATCACCGACGCGGTGATCACCGTCCCCGCCTACTTCAACGACGCCCAGCGGCAGGCCACCAAGGAGGCAGGTCAGATCGCCGGGCTCAACGTGCTGCGCATCGTCAACGAACCGACCGCGGCCGCGTTGGCCTACGGCCTCGACAAGGGCCAGAAGGAGCAGACCATCCTGGTCTTCGACCTCGGCGGCGGCACGTTCGACGTCTCGCTGCTCGAGATCGGCGAAGGTGTCGTCGAAGTCCGTGCCACCTCCGGTGACAACCACCTGGGCGGCGACGACTGGGACGACCGGATCGTCGAGTGGCTCGTCGACAAGTTCAAGGGCACCAGCGGCATCGATCTCACCAAGGACAAGATGGCGATGCAGCGGCTGCGTGAAGCCGCCGAGAAGGCCAAGATCGAGCTGTCCAGCTCGCAGAGCACCTCGATCAACCTGCCCTACATCACCGTCGACGCGGACAAGAATCCGCTGTTCCTCGACGAGCAGCTGACCCGCGCCGAGTTCCAGCGGATCACCCAGGACCTGCTGGACCGCACCCGCGCTCCGTTCAAGTCGGTCATCGCCGACGCGGGCATCTCGGTCTCCGACATCGACCACGTGGTGCTGGTGGGTGGTTCCACCCGCATGCCCGCGGTGGCCGACCTGGTCAAGGAACTGACCGGCGGCAAGGAGCCGAACAAGGGCGTCAACCCCGACGAGGTCGTCGCGGTCGGTGCCGCCTTGCAGGCCGGCGTGCTCAAGGGTGAGGTGAAAGACGTTCTGCTGCTTGACGTCACCCCGCTGAGCCTCGGTATCGAGACCAAGGGCGGCGTGATGACCAAGCTGATCGAGCGCAACACCACGATCCCGACCAAGCGGTCGGAGACGTTCACCACGGCCGACGACAATCAGCCGTCGGTGCAGATCCAGGTGTACC
>JAEZKH010000491.1 GCA_023415515.1 Actinomycetes bacterium | reverse complement strand
GTGGCGGCAAGGTGTGGATCAACATCTTCCCGGACCGCCCGCTGACCAAGAAGCCCGCCGAGACCCGCATGGGTTCGGGTAAGGGCTCGCCGGAGTGGTGGGTGGCCAACGTGAAGCCGGGCCGGGTGCTGTTCGAACTGAGCTACCCCGACGAGGGGATCGCCAGGGCGGCACTCACCCGCGCGATCCACAAGCTGCCGATCAAGGCACGCATCGTTACCCGAGAGGAGCAGTTCTGATGGCAGTGGGAGTGACGCCGGGCGAACTGCGCGAGCTGACCGACGACGAGTTGGCCGACAAGCTGCGGGAGTCCAAGGAAGAGTTGTTCAACCTTCGCTTCCAGATGGCGACCGGTCAGTTGGCGAACAATCGCAGGCTGCGCACCGTGCGACAGGAGATCGCGCGCGTGTACACCATCCTGCGCGAACGTGAACTGGGTCTGGCTTCCGGACCCGTTGGTGAGGAATCGTAATGGCAGAGAAGGCAACCAAGGGTCCTGCATACACCCCGCGCACCGAGAAGCCGCGCAACCGTCGCAAGACGCGCATCGGCTACGTGGTGAGCGACAAGATGCAGAAAACCATTGTGGTCGAGCTCGAGGACCGGGTGAAGCACCCGCTCTACGGCAAGATCATCCGCACCACCACCAAGGTGAAGGCACACGACGAGAACGGCATCGCAGGCATCGGCGACCGCGTGTCGCTGATGGAGACCCGTCCGCTGTCGGCGACCAAGCGCTGGCGCCTCGTCGAGATCCTCGAAAAGGCCAAGTAGCACTCGCTGCGCAACCGCAACGGTCCCCCGCCACGCTGAGCGTGCGGGGGATTGTCGTATTGCTCGAGTGCTGAGTGCTGAGGTTCGCCACAAGCTGGGCAGGCGTTGCCGGGGCGCACCCGGGTGTCGGCGGGTGGAGCCGCCCACCGTGGCCGCCTCAGTAGTCCTCGTGTTTGCGCTCGCGCCACGCCCGTTCGAACGGTAACCGCCACGCGTTGGGCCCGATCAACTGGTGAATTGCGTTGGGGCCCCAGGTACCTTGCGGGTAGGGCTTGGCAGGCGGCGGGTCGTTCAGCAGGTCCTCGGATCGTTCCCACAGCGACTCGATGCCCTCGGCGGTGGTGAACAGCGTGTGGTCGCCGCGCATCGCATCGAGAATCAGCCGCTCGTACGCCTCGAGCACATCGTCGGACGAGTCGATCTCCTGCGCCGAGAACTGCATCGACAGCTTGTCGAGCTTCATGCCGGGCCCCGGCCGTTTGCCGTAGAAGGACAACGACACTTTCGAGTTGTCGGCCAGGTCGAACGTGAGGTGGTCGGGTCCCTGTGCGCCGACACCCGAACCCGGCGGGAACATCGAGCGCGGCGCCTCCTTGAACGCGATCGAGATGATGCGCATACCCTCGGCCATGCGCTTACCCGTGCGCAGGTAGATCGGAACCCCGGCCCACCGCCAGTTGTCGATGCCGACCTTGAGCGCTATGAACGTTTCGGTGTCGGAATCCCTTGCCACACCCTCTAATTCGCGATAGCCGGTGAACTGGCCGCGCACCACGTCTTCGCATTTGACGGGCATCATGGACCGAAACACCTTGTTCTTCTCTTCGCTGATCGCGCGCGGCTCCAGTGCCGTCGGCGGTTCCATCACCACGAACGCCATCACCTGGAACAGATGAGTGACCACCATGTCCTTGTACGCGCCGGTGCTCTCGTAGAAGTTGGCGCGTTCGTCGAGACCCAGCGTCTCGGGGATGTCGATCTGGATGTGATCGATGAAGTTGCGATTCCAGATTGGCTCGAACAGGCCGTTGGCGAACCGGAATGCGAGGATGTTCTGAGCCGCCTCCTTTCCCAGGAAGTGATCGATCCGGAAGATCTGCGTCTCGTCGAACGTCTCGTGCACAAAGTTGTTGAGTTCCACGGCGCTGGCCAGATCGGTGCCGAACGGCTTCTCCATGACCACACGCGAGCGCTCGACCAGTTTCGCGTCGCTCAGCATCGTGATCACCGCCCGTGCGGCTTTCGGAGGAACCGACAGATAGTGCAGCCTGCGCACGTCGGGCCCCAACTTCTCCTCGGCCTTCTGCACCGCTTCGGCGAGTGCCTCCGCTCCGGCGCCCTGGGGTACGTAGGTCACCGTTTCGGCGAACCGCTCCCACTCGTCCTTGGAGAGCTTGTGTGTACCGAAGTCGTCGATCGCGGACTTCGCGACGTCGAGGAAGTCGTCGCGGGAGATGTCCTCCAACGAGGTCGCGACGATCTCGATGTGGGGAGCCAACTCGGATTGATCCAGATAGGCCAGGCCCGGAATCAACTTCCGCCTGGCGAGATCGCCCGTCGCTCCGAACAGCACGACAACGTGTGGATCTACCGAGCGATCGTCGTGGCGATGCGGGCGTGCACCCATCGCCGGATAGGAGATCGTCTGCGGATTGCTTGACGTCACCTTCGGCATGTTTCCACCGCCGGAACCTTCGTGCACGGCTTCCCGCCCTTCGCCTTCGTGCCGTCACAGGCCAGACAAGTCCGCGTTACCCGAAATGGGCACCGGCCAATCGCGGCGCGCCGGCGCCGACACGGCCGTCAATTTCTCAGCAAACGAATACACGCGCCGTGTAGTCTCCGGGCCGTTGGGGACTAGGCGGCAACGCACATACCTACCTGAGGCGGCCATGGCAACCGAATTCAACGGCAAAATCGAGCTTGACATCCGCGACTCCGAGCCGGATTGGGGTCCTTACGCCGCGCCGACTGCGCCGGAAGGCTCACCCAACGTTCTCTACCTCGTCTGGGATGACACGGGCATCGCCACGTGGGACTGCTTCGGTGGTCTGGTCGAGATGCCGACGATGAGCCGCATCGCTGAGCGAGGCGTGCGGCTGACTCAGTTCCACACGACGGCGCTGTGTTCGCCGACGCGTGCGTCGCTGCTGACCGGACGCAACGCCACCACCGTCGGCATGGCCACCATCGAGGAGTTCACCGACGGGTTTCCGAACTGCAACGGCCGAATTCCGGCCGACACCGCCTTGGTGTCGGAGGTGCTCAACGAGCGAGGCTGGAACACCTACTGCGTCGGCAAGTGGCATCTGACCCCGCTGGAGGAGGCGAATCTTGCTGCCACGAGGCGTCATTGGCCGCTGTCGCGGGGCTTCGAACGGTTCTACGGGTTCATGGGCGGCGAGACCGACCAGTGGTACCCCGACCTCGTCTACGACAACCACCAGGTCTCTCCGCCTGCGACGCCCGAGGAGGGCTACCACCTGTCGAAGGATCTCGCGGACAAGACGATCGAGTTCATCCGCGACGCCAAGGTGATCGCGCCCGACAAGCCGTGGTTCTCCTACGTGTGCCCCGGCGCGGGACATGCGCCGCACCATGTGTTCGAGGAGTGGGTGCAGAAGTACCGCGGCCGATTCGACATGGGCTACGAGCGCTACCGCGAGATCGTGCTGGAGAACCAGAAGAAGTTGGGCGTCGTTCCGCCCGACACCGAACTGTCGCCGATGAACCCGTATCTGGACGTCACCGGGCCCAACGGCGAGCCGTGGCCGCCGCAGGACACCGTGCGCCCGTGGGACTCCCTCAACGACGAGGAGAAGCGCCTGTTCTGCCGGATGGCAGAGGTCTTCGCGGGGTTCCTGTCCTACACCGACGAGCAAATCGGCCGGATCCTCGACTACCTCGAAGAGTCCGGGCAGTTGGACAACACGATCATCGTGGTGATCTCCGACAACGGCGCCAGCGGCGAGGGCGGCCCCAACGGTTCGGTCAACGAGGTGAAGTTCTTCAACGGCTACATCGACACGGTCGAGGAAAGCATGCGCTACCTGGACCACCTCGGCGGACCCGACACCTATCCGCATTATCCGATCGGTTGGGCGATGGCGTTCAACACGCCATACAAGCTCTACAAGCGCTATGCCTCGCACGAGGGCGGCATCGCCGACACCGCGATCATCAGCTGGCCCAACGGAATCAAGGCCCACGGCGAGGTGCGCGACAACTACGTCAACGTCAGCGACGTCACCCCGACGGTCTACGACCTGCTTGGCATCACCCCGCCCGGCGAGGTCGCCGGGATCGCCCAGAAACCCCTCGACGGCGTGAGTTTCAAAGCGGCCCTTGATAACCCGGATGCAGACACCGGCAAGGAGACACAGTTCTACGGCATGCTGGGCACTCGCGGCATCTGGCACAAGGGTTGGTTCGCCAACACCGTGCACGCGGCGACCCCGGCAGGCTGGTCACACTTCGACCGGGACCGCTGGGAGCTGTACCACATCGAGGCCGACCGCAGCCAATGTCACGATCTGGCCGCCGAGAATCCCGACAAGCTCGAAGAGATGAAGAAGCTGTGGTTCAGCGAGGCCGCCAAGTACAACGGCCTTCCGCTGGCCGACCTCAACATCCTCGAGACGATGATGCGGTTCCGCCCGTATCTGACAGGGGAGCGCAAGAGCTTCACCTACTATCCGCATGCCGCTGAGGTCGGCATGGGCGCCGCCGCCGAACCGCGCGGCCAGTCGATCTCCGTGCTCGCCGAGGTCACCATCGACACCACCGGCGCCGAAGGCGTGTTGTTCAAACACGGTGGCGGCCACGGCGGTCACGTGCTGTTCATCCAGGACGGCCGGCTGCACTACGTCTACAACTTCATGGGTGACGAAGAACAGATGGTGTCCTCGCCCGATCCGGTTCCGCTGGGCAGACACATCTTCGGGGCCGCCTACGCCCGCACCGGCACTGTCGAGAACAGCCACACCCCCCTCGGTGACGTCACCCTCTACATCGACGGCGAGGCCGTCGCCGAGCTGTCCGACGTCAAGGCGCACCCGGGAACGTTCGGGCTGGCCGGCGCCACCATCAGCGTGGGGCGCAACACCGGCTCGGCCGTGTCGAGTACGTTCAAAGCTCCCTATGAATTCACCGGAGGCACCATCGCGCAGGTCGACGTCGACCTGTCGGGAGCGCCTTACCTCGATGTCGAGAAAGAACTCGCGCTGGCGTTCTCCAAGGACTGATGGTGGTGCGGTGACGCGGCTCGGATCGACAGCGCTGCTCCTGCTCGGGTTGCTCGCGCCGCTGCTCGCCGGGTGTGTTCGCACCGGTGAGGGGGTGGCGATCCGCAACGAGGATCTCGCGACGTCGACCAGCATCGCGCCGTCGCCCTCGCCGACGACAGCGGATGCGATGCCCGCCGCACCGGGGATCGTGTCGACCACCAGAACCCCGATCCCGGCGGGCACCGTCACCTGCCCTCAGCCTGACCGCGTGCCCAGGATGGCCGTGTCGGTAGCCGATCCGAACGCCCCGAGAATCACCCTTGCGCTGCCCGCAGGCTGGGGCGGCACACCTGACACGGGCGACGCCGCCACAGTGAAGCTGTCGGGTCCGGCCGGAATGTTCGCGACCGTGGCGATCACGCAGACCACGCTCGAGCCCGCGGCGGCATTCACCGATTACGCCAACAAGGTGATGGCGGTGTCGGCGGTTTCCAGCGTCAGTGTGCTGCCCGACGAACTGTGCGGCTACAGCGGCCAGAAGTTGATGGGTGCGTGGTCGGACACCCCCCAGCAATCGGTCGAATTCCTCGACCGCATCGTGCACGTATGGACGAACGAGAACGACTACCTGGTGGCCGTTCATGTGCAGGCGCCCACGGGGACTGCCGGATTCGACGCTGCCGCGTCGACGCTCATCGGCGACTTCGCGGTCGAAATACCCTGAAGACATGCGCACTGAGCTCGTCGAGTTGCCGGGCGGAGCTTTCCGGATGGGGTCGACGAGCTTCTATCCCGAAGAGGCGCCCATCCACACCGTCCAGGTGGCCGCGTTCGCGATCGAGCGCCACCCGGTGACCAACGCGCAGTACGCCGAGTTCGTCGCCGAGACCGGGTACGTCACCGTCGCCGAGCGCGCCCTCGATCCAGCGCTGTACCCGGGAGCGAGCCCGCACGACCTGGTGCCGGGTGGGCTGGTGTTCCGTCCGACGGCGGGGCCGGTGGACTTGCGGGATTGGCGCCAGTGGTGGCGGTGGCAGCCCGGTGCGTGCTGGCGGCATCCGTTCGGGCCGGACAGCGGAATCGCGGATCGTCTCGACCACCCGGTCGTGCAGGTCGCATATCCGGATGCGGCCGCATATGCGCGTTGGGCGGGACGGCGGTTACCGAGCGAGGCCGAGTGGGAGTACGCGGCGCGCGGTGGTGGCAGCGCCGTCTACGCGTGGGGTGATGATCCGATGCCGAACGGTCGATTGATGGCCAACACGTGGCAGGGGCATTTCCCGTATCGGAATGACGGCGCGCTGGGGTGGACGGGGACGTCGCCCGTCGGCACATTCCCGTCGAACGGTTACGGGCTGGTGGACATGATCGGCAACGTGTGGGAATGGACGACGACGCCGTTCACCGGCCATCACCGACTCGACGCGTCGGCCCGCGGGTGTTGCCCGGCCACCGACGAGGCCGACCCGTCGACCAGCCAGGCGCTCAAGGGCGGATCACACCTGTGCGCGCCGGAGTACTGCCACCGGTACCGTCCGTCGGCGCGGTCACCGCAGTCGCAGGACAGCGCGACCACGCACATCGGATTCCGCTGCGCGGCGGATCCGGCGTCGTAAGGCCGGAAC
The DNA here is from genome assembly GCA_023415515.1 of Actinomycetes bacterium. Lineage (GTDB taxonomy): Bacteria > Actinomycetota > Actinomycetes > Mycobacteriales > Mycobacteriaceae > Mycobacterium. The sequence continues at coordinate 14,340 of JAEZKH010000491.1, read as the reverse complement.
CAACGCGAGCGACCCTGAAATGCCAGGTTGAGCGGTGTGTTGCCGCGCAGACACGGTCGCTCGCGGGCCGAGGCGCTGGCCTGACCAGGGGCGATTTGGTTCTGGGCAGGTCCTCACCTAGAATTCACTGGTTGCCTTGGGCAGACCTCGGATCTCTTCTGGCGAAGAAATCCCTGCGTGCCCTTCGTAGCGAAAGACCACGTACGTCAGGTCGGTATCTGCCGTGCACACATAACCAGGTCTGAGGAGATCGAGTGATTCAGCAGGAATCGCGGCTGAAGGTTGCCGACAACACGGGCGCCAAGGAGATCTTGTGCATCCGCGTGCTCGGCGGCTCGTCGCGGCGCTATGCCGGCATCGGCGACATCATCGTGGCGACCGTCAAGGACGCCATCCCGGGTGGCAACGTCAAGCGCGGCGAGGTCGTCAAGGCCGTCATCGTTCGCACCGTCAAGGAGCGCAGGCGTGCCGACGGCAGCTACATCAAATTCGACGAGAACGCGGCCGTGATCATCAAGGCCGACAACGACCCGCGCGGAACGCGCATCTTCGGGCCGGTGGGTCGCGAGCTTCGCGAGAAGCGCTTCATGAAGATCGTTTCGCTCGCACCGGAGGTGTTGTAGATGAAGGTCCACAAGGGCGACACGGTGCTGGTCATCTCCGGCAAGGACAAGGGCGCCAAGGGCAAAGTGCTGCAGGCATTCCCGGCCCGCAACAAGGTGCTCGTCGAAGGGGTCAACCGCATCAAGAAGCACACCGCGGTGTCGCGCAACGAGCGTGGTGCGCAGTCCGGCGGGATCGTCACGCAGGAGGCGCCGATCCACGTGTCGAACGTGATGCTGGTCGACTCCGACGGTAAGCCGACGCGCATCTCGTACCGCATCGACGACGAGACCGGCAAGAAGGTCCGCATCGCCAAGACCAACGGCAAGGACATCTAGAGAATGACTACGGCTGAGAAGACAGAGAAGGCATTGCCGCGTCTGAAGCAGCGCTACCGCGAGGAGATTCGCGGCGCGCTGCAGAAGGAGTTCGGCTACGCCAACGTCATGCAGATCCCCGGCGTGGTCAAGGTCGTCGTCAACATGGGCGTCGGTGACGCCGCCCGCGACGCCAAGCTGATCAACGGTGCGGTCAACGACCTGGCGCTGATCACCGGCCAGAAGCCCGAGGTGCGCAGGGCCACCAAATCGATCGCGCAGTTCAAGCTCCGCGAGGGCATGCCGATCGGCGCACGCGTCACGCTGCGCGGCGACCGGATGTGGGAGTTTCTGGACCGGCTGATCTCGATCTCGCTGCCGCGTATCCGCGACTTCCGCGGCTTGGGCCCCAAGCAGTTCGACGGCAGGGGCAACTACACCTTCGGGCTGACCGAGCAGTCGGTGTTCCACGAGATCGACGTCGACTCGATCGACCGGCCCCGCGGCATGGACATCACCGTCGTCACCACGGCGACGAACGACGACGAAGGACGAGCGCTGCTGCGGGCCCTCGGCTTTCCGTTCAAGGAGAACTGAGCAGATGGCAAAGAAAGCTCTGGTCAACAAGGCCAACAAGAAGCCCAAATTCAAGGTGCGGGGCTACACGCGCTGCAGCAAGTGCGGTCGTCCGCACGCGGTTTACCGCAAGTTCGGCCTCTGCCGGATCTGCCTTCGCGAGATGGCGCATGCCGGCGAGCTCCCAGGCGTTCAGAAGTCCAGCTGGTAACGCGAAAGACCACTACCCAAACGGAAAATTTGCGGCAGGCCCTTCGACTGGGAACCGCCGCGAGGAAGGTGATCCGGCTGTCATGACCATGACGGATCCGATCGCAGACTTCTTGACACGTCTGCGCAACGCCAACTCGGCGTACCACGACGAGGTGACCCTGCCGCACTCGAAGATCAAGGCCAACATCGCCGAGATCCTCAAGAACGAGGGCTACATCACCGACTACCGCACCGAGGATGCTCGGGTGGGCAAGTCGCTGGTCGTCGAGCTGAAGTACGGCCCCAGCCGCGAACGAAGCATCGCGGGTCTGCGCCGGGTGTCCAAGCCCGGTCTTCGGGTGTACGCGAAATCGACCAATCTGCCGCGGGTGCTCGGCGGGCTGGGCGTGGCGATCATCTCCACGTCCTCCGGCCTGCTCACCGACCGCCAGGCAGCACGACAAGGCGTGGGCGGCGAAGTCCTCGCATACGTGTGGTGAGGGGAGGAACTAGCCATGTCGCGCATTGGTAAGCAGCCGGTTCCGGTACCCAGCGGAGTCGACGTGACGATCGACGGCCAGAACATCTCGGTCAAGGGCCCCAAGGGCACCCTCGACCTTGCCGTCGCCGAACCGATCGTGGTGTCCCGTGACGACGACGGCGCCATCCTGGTGACCCGTCCCGACGACGAGCGGCGCAGCCGTTCGCTGCACGGGCTGTCGCGCACGCTGGTCGCCAACCTGGTCACCGGTGTCACCGAGGGTTACACCATCAAGATGGAGATCTTCGGCGTCGGCTACCGCGTGGTCGCCAAGGGCAGCAACCTCGAGTTCGCCCTTGGCTACAGCCACCCGGTGCTGATCACCGCCCCGGAGGGGGTGACCTTCGCGGTGGAGACCCCGACGAAGTTCTCGATCTCCGGAATCGACAAGCAGAAGGTCGGCCAGATCGCGGCCAACATCCGCCGCCTGCGGAAGAGCGACCCTTACAAGGGCAAGGGCATCCGCTACGAGGGTGAGCAGATCCGCCGCAAGGTCGGAAAGACAGGTAAGTAGCAATGGCTCAGGCGCAGAAAGAAACAGGCGCAAAGAAGGCTAGTGGTCAGAGCGTGGCCGCGACCCGTCGCACCTCGCGGCTGCGTAGGCATGCCCGGCTGCGGAAGAAGATCCAGGGCACGGCGGATCGGCCCCGTCTGGTGGTGAACCGGTCCGCCCGGCACATCCACGTGCAGCTGGTCAACGATCTGAACGGCACCACGCTGGCTGCTGCGTCATCGATCGAAGCCGATGTGCGCGGAGTGGACGGCGACAAGAAGGCCCACAGCAAGCGTGTCGGTGAGCTCATCGCCGAGCGCGCCAAGGCCGCAGGCATCGAGACCGTTGTGTTCGACCGCGGTGGCTACACCTACGGCGCACGGCTCGCGGCGCTGGCCGACGCGGCGCGCGAAGGTGGGCTGAAGTTCTGATGACGACGACTTACGTGAATCCCAATGGAAGGACGCCATGATGGCCGAGCAGGCTAGCAGCGGGCCGGCGAACGACAACCGCGACAACCGCGGCGGCGGTCGTGACGGTGGCCGGGGCCGCCGCGACGACCGTGGCGGCCGTCGTGACCGCGACGGCGGCGAGAAGAGCAACTACATCGAGCGCGTCGTGTCGATCAACCGCGTCTCCAAGGTCGTCAAGGGTGGTCGACGCTTCAGCTTCACCGCGCTGGTCATCGTCGGCGACGGAAACGGCATGGTCGGCGTCGGCTACGGCAAGGCCAAGGAAGTTCCCGCCGCGATCGCCAAGGGCGTCGAAGAGGCCCGCAAGGGCTTCTTCCGCGTGCCGCTGATCGGCGGCACCATCACCCACCCGGTGCAGGGTGAGGCGGCAGCGGGTGTGGTGATGCTGCGCCCGGCCAGCCCCGGTACCGGTGTGATCGCAGGCGGCGCGGCCCGTGCGGTGCTGGAATGCGCAGGCGTGCACGACATCCTGGCCAAGTCGCTGGGCAGCGACAACGCGATCAACGTGGTGCATGCCACCGTTGCCGCGCTCAAGCTGCTGCAGCGTCCCGAAGAAGTGGCAGCGCGTCGCGGTCTGCCCATCGAAGACGTGGCCCCCGCGGGCATGCTGCGGGCGCGCCGCGAGGCCGAGGCTCTTGCCGCAAGTGCCAACGCCGGACAACAAGGATCGGCATAGTCATGGCAGAGCTGAAGATCACCCAGGTACGCAGCACCATCGGCGCCAGGTGGCGCCAGCGGGAGAGCCTGCGGTCGTTGGGACTGCGGAAGATCCGCCAGTCGGTCGTCCGCGAAGACAACGAGCAGACGCGCGGCCTCATCAAGGCTGTGCATCACCTCGTGACCGTTGAAGAGGTATAAGCAATGACGATCAAACTGCACGATCTGAAGCCGGCACCCGGCTCGAAGACGGCCAAGACGCGCGTCGGTCGCGGCGAGGGCTCCAAGGGCAAGACCGCCGGTCGCGGCACGAAGGGCACCAAGGCTCGCAAGAACGTCTCCGCGACGTTCGAAGGCGGCCAGATGCCGATTCACATGCGGCTGCCCAAGCTCAAGGGCTTCCGTAATCGGTTCCGCACCGAATACGAAGTCGTCAACGTCGGTGACCTGAACAAGCTGTTCCCCAAGGGCGGCGACGTCGGTGTCGATGAGCTGGTGGCTGCGGGCGCGGTCCGCAAGAAGTCTCTGGTGAAGGTGCTCGGCGACGGAAAGCTGACCGTGAAGGTCAATGTCACCGCGCACAAGTTCAGCGGGAGCGCGAAGGAAAAGATCGAAGCCGCAGGCGGTTCGGTCACCGAGGCGTCCTAGCTTTCCACCCGTCAGCGGCGGCCTGCCACGATGTCGGCGACAATCGCGTCGGCTTCCTGGCCGCAAACGACCGGAAGATCGACGGGCCCGGCGGTCAAGATGGCGTTGATTCGATCCTCGAGATCGCCTGAGGTGACGTGTGCGTAGAGGCTGGCGCCGGGGCAGGACGTGTCTGCGCTCTCGTCCCTGTGACCGGCGAGGGTATCGACGGGAATCCCGTATTGCTGTGCGGCCCAGGCAAATACATACGCCGCGCCGTTGAGCTGTTCTTCCGAGACGTCTTCCTCTTCGAAATTCCCCTCGCAGACGACGAGGAAATGACCCGTCGGGTCGTAGCTTGTCGCGGTGTCGCCGACTAGCGCCGGGTCGCGTAACTGGTAGATGTTCCCGTTGCGGTCGACACTGAAGTGATATGCGATGTCGATCCAGCCCTGCGAATCCTGGTGATACCGCTGATGCTGTCGAAGGCGGGCAGGCGCGTTCGCGTTGTCGCCGAGTACAACCGCGGTGTGATGGATTGTCATGCTGTTCAACGGGTTCGGCTTACCGCCGGGGAGGGGCGGAGACGCGCCCCACGAGTCTCGGCACAGGGCGATTCGTGAAACGGGGCTGACAGCGGGAGCGGGGGGAGCCATTGGCATCGGTACCGGGCTCGCCATCGGGCTCGGGGCGGGGCTCGGCGGCACCGAGGTCGGCGGCGGTGCGGAACTCGGTCCCGCGGTCGGCCGCGTCGAGCATGCACCGGCAGCCGCGACCGTGAGCCCCGTCAGGCCAGCCAACCGCAACCACCGCCGCCGGCTGATCTCAGGGGAGCGGCTCGGCGGCTCCCCTGGCCAGACATCCATAGCGGTCACACTACGTAATCGCCGGTCACGACCGGGGTGAGACGCTCAAGTTGCGGATCGCCACCTCGTCCTGCGAGACCGACGCGGCTTCACGCAAGTCGCGGAATAACTTCGGCGGCAAGGCGATCCATCTGCTCGCGATTGCCCGCAACGGTTGTTTCGACCGGGTTGAGCAGGATCATCTCGGCCCCGGCGTCGATGACCTCCCGCAGTCCGCACACCACCTCGTCGGGGGTGCCCGACACGGGCACGTCCTCGATTCCCCGCATGCCCGTCCCATAGATCCGGTGCAGCCCGGCGACGACGCGTTCGCGGGCCAGGTCCGAATCGTCGTCCACCGTCACATAAACCCGTTTACCTATCGTGAACGCCGTTGCGTCCCTGCCTTGTTCGTCGAGCTCGCGGCGCACCGTGGCGGCCGCCTCGACGAAGGTCGCCGTGGTCGACGACCCCGCCCCGAGAAAGGCGTCGCCCAGCCGTACGCCGCGGGCAAGCGCCTTGGGCGCCGTCCCGCCGAACCAGAGCGGGGGGTGCGGACGCTGCACCGGCTTGGGTTGGATCTCCAATCGGTCGACATCACGGAACCTGCCGTGAAACGTCACGGTCGGTTCATCCGACCACGCCGCCTTCATCAGCTCGATGCCTTCGGTGAAGTAGCGCAGGAACGTCTCCCTCTGCACGCCGAACGCCTCGAACGGTCGCTGCTTCCCGCCGTGGCCGACGCCTACGTCCAGCCGCCCGTGGCTGAGGCGATCCACCGCGGTGACGGCCCATGCCAGCTGCAGCGGATCATGCAGCGTCGTGATCAACACCGCCACCCCCAGCCGGAGGCGGGTGGTGCACGCGGCCGCGTAGGACAGCAGCTGCAGCGGGGCGATCTGCGGTGAGCCGCCGACGACCTGCTCCATCGTCCAGCCGCCCTCGAAGCCGAGTTCCTCGGCCCTGGCGAGATAGTCCTTCAGGCCCGCATCGTCGAAACGGTCGTAGTCCAGCTGGGGGATCGAGATCGAGAACCTCACGCATCCACGTTAGGCCTCGGCGGTCGTCGATGGTCGCTGACGGGCCGGCGGGCTGACCCCCTCGGTAGGCTCGAATGATGTTCAGCTTCCTGCCGGGCATCCCCGGCCCCGACGACCTGCGATCGCTGGTCCGCAAAGTCGACACCGCCCGTCATCACGGCATCCCCGCCAACTGCGTGCTCGAGTTGGATCTGCTGTCGCCGCCGCCCGAGACCAGCGGTTTCGACCCGATGGCGATCATCAGCGGAAACAAGCCGCTCGTCCTGCGCGAAGCCGTCGCGGCCATCCACCGGGCGGCGGCCGACGACCGCGTCGCAGGCCTCATCGCGCGCGTGCAGATCCCGGCCGCAGCGGCGGGCCCGGTGCAGGAGCTCCGCGCGGCGATCGCCGCCTTCAGCGACGCCAAGCCCTCCCTGGCATGGGCGGAAACCTACCCGGGCACACTGTCGTACTACCTGGCATCGGCATTCCGCGAGGTGTGGATGCAGCCGTCGGGGACGGTCGGGCTGGTGGGATTTGCGACCAATGCGCTGTTCCTGCGCGACGCGTTGGACAAAGCGGGCATCGAGGCACAATTCGTCGCCCGAGGTGAATACAAGTCGGCGGCAAACCTTTTCACGCAGGACCGCTACACCGATGCGCACCGCGAAGCCGACAGCAGGTTGCTCGAAAGCCTGCACAGCCAGGTGTGGCAGGCGATTGCCGAGTCGCGTCACATCGACCTGGCCGCAGTAGACCGACTCGCCGACAAGGCGCCGTTGTTGCGCGACGAGGCGGTCGGCGGCCGGTTGGTCGATCGGATCGGCTTCCGCGACGAGGCCTACGGGCGAATCGCTGAACTGATTGGCGCTGCCGGTATTTCGCCGGAGGGCGGCGACGCCGACACCGACCCCGATGCGCCGCCGCGGCTCTACCTGTCGCGCTACGCCAAGGCCACTGCGACCAAGCCAGGACCGCAGATGCCCTCTCTGCCAGGCCGAAAAGGCAAGCCGACAGTGGCCGTGGTGACCCTGCACGGGCCGATCGTCAGTGGCCGCGGCGGACCGCAGGTACTGCCGTTCGGACAGTCCAGCGCAGGCGGTGACACGATCGCGGCCGCACTGCGTGAGGCGGCGGCCGACGATTCCGTCTCGGCGGTGGTGTTGCGGGTCGACAGCCCGGGCGGCTCGGTAACCGGGTCGGAAACCATTTGGCGCGAGGTCAATCGGATCCGGGAGGCCGGCACACCGGTCGTCGCATCGATGGGCGCGGTCGCCGCGTCGGGCGGTTACTACGTTTCGATGGGCGCCGACGCGATCGTGGCCAACGCGGGCACGATCACCGGTTCGATCGGTGTGGTGACCGGCAAGCTCGTGGCCCGCGAGCTCAAGGGTCGGCTCGGCGTCGGTTCTGATTCGGTGCGCACCAATGAGAACGCCGACGCATGGTCGATCGACAAGCCGTTCACCGACGAGCAGCGTGCGCATGTCGAGGCCGAAGCCGACCTTTTCTACACGGACTTCATCGAACGGGTCGCGCAGGGCCGCAGGCTGTCGGTGGCCGACGTCGACTCCGTTGCCCGAGGCAGGGTGTGGACCGGCGCCGACGCTCTGGAGCGCGGCCTGGTCGACGAACTCGGCGGGCTGCGCGCCGCGATCAACCGGGCCAAGGTGCTCGCCGGACACGACGAGGACGACGACGTCCGCATCGTGAGCCTGCCAGGCTCGTCGTTCCTGGACTTCCTGCGCCCCAAGCCGTCGTCGCAGCCCGCAGCGGCATCGCTGTCGGAGGCCGTCGCGTCGCTGCTGGGCCGGTCGGTCGCCGAGGTATTCGGGCACGCCGAGCGGTCGGTGACCGGCGTTACCGCACTATGGCTGGGGGATCACCGCTTCTAGGCCGCCCACCCTGCGGCGTTTGTCCTCGCGCTGAGCTGGGTATCTCGTGTCGGTCTGCTCTTGATGTTCGTCGTCGACGTTGGCTAATGTCGGATTGTCAACAAACCTACGACTTGGTTCCAGGAACCGTGCACAGCGTCCGACAGTGTCCATGACACGAGGAGGATCCCCATGGGAGTCCCCGATCAGCCCACAACGCCACCGACCTCGTCTCCTACCGAGAACGTCCCGCCTGCCGTCCTGAAGAAAGCGGTCGCCGCGTCGGCCATCGGTAACGCGACCGAATGGTTCGACTACGGCATCTACGCCTATGGCGTGACCTACATTTCGGCGGCCATCTTTCCCGGCGACACCGAAAGTGCCACGCTGCTTGCGTTGATGACCTTCGCGGTCTCGTTCCTCGTCCGACCGCTCGGCGGGCTGGTGTGGGGACCGCTCGGTGACCGGATCGGGCGCCGCTCGGTTCTCGCCATCACCATCTTGATGATGTCCGGCGCCACGCTGTGTGTCGGCCTCGTCCCGTCCTACGCGACCATCGGGTTCTGGGCCCCCGTGCTGATGGTGCTGCTACGCATGATCCAGGGCTTCTCCACCGGCGGCGAGTACGGCGGGGCCGCCACCTTCATGGCCGAGTACGCACCGTGCCGCAGGCGCGGATTCTTCGGCAGCTTCCTCGAATTCGGCACGCTGGCCGGGTTCTCCTTCGGTGCGCTCCTGATGCTCGGGTTCTCACTGGTGCTCAACGACGACCAGATGGGTGCATGGGGGTGGCGGCTGCCGTTCCTCGTCGCCGCGCCACTGGGCCTCGTCGGTGTGTATCTGCGGTCGCGGCTGGAGGACACGCCGATCTTCCGCGAACTGGAGGAGGCGGGTGAGAAGGAAGAGCACGCGACCACCCAATTGAAGGATCTGATCGCGCGCTACTGGGGTCCGATCCTGCGGTTGGGCGGCGTGGTCGTCGCGCTCAACGTGGTGAACTACACGCTGCTCAGCTACATGCCGACATACCTCGAGCAGTCGATCGGCCTTTCGGCCAACATGTCGTTGCTGTTGCCGATCATCGGCATGCTGGCGATGATGGTCTTCCTCCCGATCGCCGGCGGCATGTCGGATCGCTTTGGGCGCAAACCACTCTGGTGGTTCTCGCTGATCGGCCTGTTCGTCGCGGGCGTGCCGATGTTCATGCTGATGGGCACCAGCACGGTCGGCGCGGCGGTCGGCCTGGCCATCCTGGGGCTGCTGTATGTACCTCAGCTGGCGACGATTTCGGCGACGTTCCCCGCCATGTTCCCGACCCAGGTGCGCTTCGCCGGCTTCGCGATCGCCTACAACGTGTCGACGTCCATCTTCGGCGGCACAGCGCCTGCGGTCAACGAATGGCTGATCCACGCCACCGGCGACAACCTGGTCCCCGCGTACTACATGATGGCGGCCTGTGTCATCGGTGCGATCGCGATGGTCAAGGTGCCCGAGACCGCCCGCTGTCCGATGGGCGGCACCGAGATCCCCGGCACGCCCGGTGCCCCGCCCCAACTCGAGTATCGGAAGAAGGAGCCCACCCGGGTCTGAGGCTCAGCCGACAGCCGCTGCGGTCTGCGCGGTGGCGCCGCTCTCCTGCGCCACCGGGGACCGGCGCTGCCCGGGCGCCAGCAGGCTCCACCCGAACACGATCGCCAGGTTGAGTCCCAGAGACACGAGCCCGGCGTTGACGCCGCCGATCTTGGTGACGCCCGAGGCGTACAGCGCGATCGCCGACAGCACCCCGACGACCATCCCGACGGCGACGGCGCCCGTGCGCACCCGGCGGGCGAACAGCACCGCCAACCACCCGGGCACCACCTGGGCGAGTAGGTTGTACACCAGATTCAGCACCGTCAGCATCAGCGTCGACGCCGTCAGGGTGAGCACTGCGGCGAAGACGAGGAAGCCGGCGACCACGACGACGGTCCAGCGACGCTGCGCCGCAGGCGCGACGTTCGGTGCCAGGTTGCGGCTCACCATTCCGCCGATGGACAGCGCTGTGGCCGCCAGCACCAACACCCCCGACAGCGCCGCGCCTGCCGCCACCAGACCGAGCATCCATTCCGGGAGAAGGCCTTTCGCCGTCACCATGAACACCGTGTTCGGATTGTCGAGCCCGGGGTGATGCTTGACGCCGTAGTAGGCGGCGAACACCAGGAACGGGTAGATCAGCATGTACAGCGGCATCCACACCGTCGAGCTCTTGACCGCTCGCTCGGAGCGGGCCGGGAACACGTAGGCTCCGCCGAAGCCGAGGTAGAACACCACGCTCTGGAACAGGATCGTGGTCATCGCGAACACGAGGTCCTGTCCGCCCATGGTGGCCTGCGCGTGCGAGATCACCTCGGGCCCGCTCACCTCGGCGGTGCCGCCGGCGGCCAAAACCGCGGCCAGCCCGACGAGAACCACGCCGAGCAACATGAAGCTGTCCTTGAGGATCGACACGAACGCCGGCGAACGGATACCGGAGGCGGCTATCCAGAGGAAGGCGATGATGCCAGCCAGGAGCACGCACTGCACGGGCGTCAACCGAAGCCCGAGGTTACTCAAAACCACTTGGAGACCGATGAATTGGTACTGACCCCACGGCACCAGCGCGATGAGCATGGTCACACAGGTGATCAGCTCGAGGGGCCTGCTGCCGTAGTGACGGCCGAACACGTCGGGCACCGTCATCGCGTCATGTCGCTTGGCCGCCCGCCATACCAACGGCGCGAGGAAGTATCCGAGTGAATAGGCGAGCAGGATGTAGCCGAGAAACCAGATCCCGTAGCTCGCGCCGTTGGCGTAGATCCCGCTGGGGAAGCCGATCATGGTGCCGATGCTGTAGACCTCGCCGACGGCGAGGAAGTAGATGAGCCACGGCGGGAAACTGCGGCCTCCCACCAGGAAATCGGAGATGCCGCCGTTACGCCCGGGTCGACCCGCCCACAGCGCCAGCAGGATCGAAATCCCCATCACCACCGCAACTATCGCGATGAGCATCAGCCTTCCACCCCCTCGGCAGTCTGCGGCTCATCGTTGCCAGAGGACTGGTCCAGCGGATAGTGCGGGCTGTCGAAGAACCGCCAGCTGATCCACAGGCACAACGTGGTCAACGGGAAGCAGCAGAACATCCAGAAGAACAGCAGCGGGATGCCGAAGACGAAGACGTCCGTGTCGGACACCAGGATGGTTCCCAAGAGAATCGCCAGCGCCGGAATCCCCAGCCCGATCAGCACGCTCGGCCAACTGCGGATCACCGCGCACCTCCTGTGGTCACCGTCACGTCGTCGCGCCGACGCACCAGCCTGCCGCCCACCACGGTGCCGTCGACCGACAGCGACGCGATCCGGTCGGGGTCGACGGCGGTCGGATCCTCGGACAGCACGGCGAGATCGGCGAGCTTGCCGACCTCGAGGCTGCCCTTCACGTTCTCCTCGCCCCCAAGGTAGGCGGCGTCGATGGTGTACCCGCGCAGCGCCGCTTCCACATCTATCGCCTGCTCCGCTCCGAGCACGTCGCCGCCGCTGGTCCTGCGGGCCACCGCGCACCAGATGCCCTCCAGTGGCGGCACCGGGGTGACCGGAGTGTCGGAATGCAGCCCGAAATGCATTCCTCTCGAGCGCGCCGACGCCAATGGACTGATCCGCCGCGCGCGATCCGGGCCGAGGAAGACATCGCGGTGCCGGTCGCCCCAGTAGTACACGTGCTTGATGAAAAACGATGCGAGGATGTCGTGTTCGGCCATCCGGTCCAACTGGTCTTCGCGAACCGTCTGGCAGTGCTCGATGCGGTGCCTGCGACCGGTGCCGTTCGGGGCGCCCAGCGTCGCATAGCCGTCGATGATGGCCTCGATCGCCGCGTCGCCGTTGCCGTGCACGGCGACCTGCCAGCCGGCCGAGTCGAGCGCGGCGATGCGGTGGGCGAGGTCGTCCGGCTCGATGAGCATCATGCCGTGATCGGTGGGATCGCAGGTGTATCCCTCGGCCAGACAGCCCGTCCGGCCCTGGATCGATCCGTCCGCGACGATCTTCACTCCGGTCATCGAGAACAACTCGGTCGAGACAGTGGGGTCGGGCGGCTGCGGTTCGCCCTCGTCGAGTCCTGGGAGCAACGTGTGGAACAGGTAACCGTGTATGCGGGTACGCAGCTTTTGCGCCCGAGTCACCAACCGGTAGGCGTCCAGTTCCCCACGGCCGCCGATCAATCCGATGCCGGTGTCGTGGACGGAGGTCACGCCGTGAGCCAGATACTCCTCGTCGGCCTTCACCAGCGCGTCGGCCATCTCCTCGGGGCCCTGCGCGGGCAGCGCGGAGTTGGCGAGGAACGCCGCCGTCTCGATCAGCAGTCCGCTCGGCTGCCCGCGGTCGTCTCTGGCGATGGCACCACCTGGCGGGTCCGGTGTCTGCGCGGTGATCCCGATGGCTCGAAGCGCCGCGGAGTTCACGACGCAGAAGTGTCCGGTCACATGGGTGAGGATGACCGGATTGTCCGGTGACACCGCATCGAGGTCACGGCGCGTGGGATGACGATTGTCGGCCAGCAGGGTGTCGTCGTAGCGGAACCCCCTGATCCATTCGCCGGGCCCGAAGTCGAGCACAGCCGACCGGACGCGTTCGACGATGTCGGTGATCGCGTCGTTCGGTGGACTGCCCGCGTCGACGGGCGCGGCAAGCGCCATTCCGAAGAAGGTCGGATGGTTGTGTGACTCGACGAAACCGGGGACTACCGCACGTCCTTCGAGATCGACCACCGTCGTGCGGGGACCGATCAGGCCGGCGATGGTGCGGTCGTCTCCGATCGCGGTGATCCGGCCGTCTCGCGCGGCCAGCGCGCCGGCCCGGCGGCTGCTGCGGTCGAGGGTGAGAACGGTGCCGCCGAGCACGACGAGGTCGGCGGATTCCGGTGCTGTGGCGTTACCTGTGGGTTCACCCACGAAAACTCCCTCGGCAGACGGCGGTCGACAAGTCGGTGTTTTCACCGTGCAGCAAGGATCGAAACTCCGAACAGGTCCAGAACGGTCCGAGACGGGAGTACCAGTTCAGCCGATGACGGCACCGACCGCGTCCGCCCAGATACCCGCTGCCTCGACGACCTGGTCGCTGGACACCACCAACGCCGGGATGAACCGCACCACCTGACCCCAGGCCCCGCACGTCAGCAGCAGCAGACCCCGCCGTGCCGCCTCCTGCTGCACGGCGGCAGCGGTGACCGGGTCGGGCTTGCCGTGGGCGTCGCGAAACTCGTTGCCGATCATCAGCCCCAGCCCGCGTACGTCGGTGATGGCCTCGTGTTTGTCGGCGACGAGCTGCAGCGCCTCCTTCAACTGCGCTCCGCGCTGCGCGGAGTTCTCGACCAGGTTCTCGTCCCGGATCACGTCGAGGGTCGCGACGGCGGCCGCGCACGCCACCGCGTTGGCGCCGTAGGTGCCGCCCTGAGATCCCGGCCACGCCTTGGCCATCAGGTCGGCAGAAGCCGCGATGCCGGAGAGCGGGAACCCCGACGCCAGACCCTTCGCGGTCACGACGATGTCCGGCTTCGCATCGAAATGCTCTCCGCCCCAGAACTTTCCGGTGCGCCCGAAGCCGGTTTGCACCTCGTCGAGAACCAGCAGGATGCCGTGGTCGTCGGCGCGCTCCCGAAGGCCGGCGAAGAACTGCTCGTTGGCAGGCGCGTAGCCGCCCTCACCGAGCACCGGTTCGACGATGAACGCGGCGGTGTCGGCTGGCGTGGTCAGCGTCTGCAGCGTGTAGTCGAGCTGCCGCAGCGCGAAGTCGGTGGCCTGCTCGACCGGCCAGCCGAAGTGTGTCGGATCGGGAAAAGGCGAGACGTGCACGCCTGCCATCAAGGGCGAGAAGCCGGAACGGAACTTGGTGCCCGACGTCGTCATCGATGCGGCGGCGACAGTGCGCCCGTGGAAGCCACCGTGGAAGACCACGACGTTGGGCCGCCCGGTGGCCTGCCTGCTCAGCCGAAGCGCAGCCTCGATGGCCTCGCTGCCCGAATTGGCGAAGAACATCCGGTCCAGCCCGTCGGGAAGAACCTCGCCCATCCGCTCGACGAGCGTCAGCAGTGGGCGGTGCATGACGGTCGTGTACT
>JAEZKH010000331.1 GCA_023415515.1 Actinomycetes bacterium | reverse complement strand
GGACAGGTCGGTGAGCTCGCGGCACAGATACATGGCGATCTGGCGGGCCTGGGCCAGTGCCCGGGTCTTACCGGGCCCGCGGAGATCCTCGATGGAGGTTTCGAAGTACTCGGCGGTGACCGCCATGATGGTCGCGGTGCTGATCTGCACCGTGCTGGCGTCGGCGATCAGGTCGCGCAGCACGATCTCGGCCAGCGCCTTGTCGATGGCGGTGTTGCTCAACGAGGCGAATGCGGTGACCCGGATCAGTGCGCCCTCGAGCTCGCGGATGTTGCGCTCGATGCGGCTGGCGATCAGTTCCAGGACGTCATCTGGCACGTCGAGGCGATCCATCTGCGCCTTCTTGCGCAGGATGGCGATCCGGGTTTCCAGCTCAGGCGGCTGCACATCGGTGATCAGGCCCCACTCGAAGCGGGTACGCAGCCGGTCCTCGAGGGTGGCCAGCTTTTTCGGCGGTCGGTCCGAGGAGATGACGATCTGCTTGTTCGCGTTGTGCAGCGTGTTGAAGGTGTGGAAGAACTCTTCCTGGATACCTTCCTTGCCCTCGATGAACTGGATGTCGTCGACGAGCAGCACGTCGATGTCGCGGTAGCTGCGTTTGAACGACGCCTTGCGGTCATCGCGCAGGGAGTTGATGAAGTCGTTGGTGAATTCCTCGGTCGAGACGTACTTGACCCGCATCCCGGGAAACAGGCGCTGGGCGTAGTTGCCCGCAGCGTGCAGCAGGTGGGTTTTGCCGAGGCCGGACTCACCCCAGATGAACAACGGGTTGTAGGCCCGCGCCGGCGCTTCGGCGATCGCGAGGGTGGCCGCGTGAGCGAACCGGTTCGACGCGCCGATGACGAAGGTGTCGAAGGTGTAGCGGCGGTTGAGGCCGATCGACTCGGATTCGCTGGCCACCACATGGCGGGGGCGGCTGGAGAAGTATGTCGGCCAGCTCTCCTCAGCGCTGGCCAGTGCCTCGCTCACCTCGTCGATCTCGTCGGCGTCGGGATCTTGGTAGGTGTCTCCCTGAAGGACCGGGATGTCGTCGGAATCTTCAGGGCCTGGGCTCGCGATTCGAACCCCGAGCTCTACCCGCTGACCCAGCTGGCGGCTCAATGCGGAGATGATCGGCTCACGCAGATGCCGTTCGATCTCGTTCTGCACGAAGCTCGTCGGCACCGACAGCAAAGCAAAGCCCTCGGTGATGACGAGGGGTTTGACGAGCTTGAGCCAGGCCCTTTGCTGAGGGGTGAGACCCGGATTTCTCGGTTCGCCGTTGTTCGGTTGCGCGAGGTCGCCGTTGAGCTCGGCGAGGACGGTGTTCCAGACCGCGACGAACGGGGGGTCGGGGTCAGCTGTCAATGACGGGCACCCCCTCAAGCCGGTCCAAGGGACCACCAAGAGAACGAAGACGAACTGTCCACAAAGTTATCCACAGCCTGTGGAGAGGGACAGTCGCCACCGCTCTGTCGTTCACCGGCGAGAAGGCCGCGGGTCTGGGCTCGTCACAGGAGTTCGGCACTCTGTGGGCCCGCGACTGATCGGGCATCCTCGCTTCGTTGTCTGTCGCCGCTCCGAGTCGGAACGGCATTGGCAGAAGCTAACAGTTTTCTCTCGGATCGCCAACCGTTCTGCAACATTGCCTGTGAGCAGATCGGCGGCGTCATCGACGCGGTGACGGCTGTGACTGATGGGACCGCGCACGAGGCCGGGACGAGGCCAGGGCGAGGGCACGGTAGCGGGTTTGACCTTCAGAAATCTCGTCAGTACCCTCGAACAGTCGCCCGCAAGTGGCGGCACGGCTGCGATCCGGAGACGTTGTCCGGAGACCGCGCCGGTTAGCGAGCGAGACGAAGCTTACCAACGGGGACCGTGTCCTGGCCTGTGTGCGGGATGTGGTTGCCAGACGCACAAGGAGTGACAGCCGTGGCCAAGGGCAAGCGGACCTTTCAACCCAACAACCGGCGCAGGGCGCGGGTGCATGGGTTCCGGCTGCGGATGCGGACCAGGGCCGGCCGGGCGATCGTGGCCAACCGGCGCGGTAAGGGCCGTCGCAAGCTGACTGCGTAATACGCGCGGGGTCAGCGCGGTGCTTCCGGCGCGTAACCGGATGACGCGGTCGACGGAATTCGGTGCCACAGTCAATCGAGGGGTACGGGCAGTGCAGCCCGACCTCGCGGTGCACGCACGGCGGAACACCGCCGCGACGCCGGACGGCCCGAAGGTAGGGCTCGTGGTCGCGAAGTCGGTGGGCGGATCGGTGCAGCGGCATCGGGTCGCGCGTCGACTGCGACACGCGGCCAGGACCGTGCTCGACGAACTCGAGCCGTCCGACCGGATCGTGATCCGGGCGCGCCCCAGCAGCAGGCACGCCATCTCGGCGCGCCTCGAACAGCAGTTGCGTGTTGCGCTGGTCAAGGCGCACATGCTCGCCGAGGTACGGCAATGATCGCCCGCGCAGCCATCTATCTGATCCAGCTGTATCGCAACACCATTTCCCCGTTGCGGTTGCCCACGTGCCGGTTCACCCCGACCTGCAGTCAATACGCGGTGGAAGCCCTCGGCGAGTACGGGGTCATTCGCGGCGGGTGGCTTGCGCTGGTTCGGCTGGCCAAGTGCGGTCCGTGGCATCGGGGAGGATGGGATCCAATCCCCGAACGCCGCGGGTCACACCCGGCCAGCGCCGTCGACGACGCTAGGAGCAAGTCGGTTGTTTAACTGGTTCAGCCTGGACATCATCTACTACCCGGTGTCGGGGATCATGTGGGTCTGGTACAAGCTGTTCGCCCTGCTGCTTGGTCCCTCGAACTTCTTCGCGTGGGGCCTGTCGGTGATGTTCCTGGTGTTCACGCTGCGCGCGATCCTCTACAAACCGTTCGTCCGGCAGATCCGCACCACCCGGCAGATGCAGGAACTGCAGCCGCAGATCAAGGCGCTGCAGAAGAAGTACGGCAAGGACCGCCAGCGCATGGCGTTGGAGATGCAGAAGCTGCAGCGCGAACACGGCTTCAATCCCATCCTCGGCTGTCTGCCGATGCTCGCGCAGATTCCGGTGTTCCTCGGGCTGTATCACGTGCTGCGATCGTTCAACCGGACCCAGGGCGGCTTCGGCCAGCCGCAGCTGTCGCCGGAGTTGAACCGGTCGTTGGGCAACTATTTCTTCAGTGCGACCGATGTCGGGCACTTCCTGGACGCCAACCTGTTCGGAGCCCCGCTCGGCGCCACCATGATCCAGAAGACGGGGTTGGACGCGTTCACGGAATTCAACCGCGCGTCGGTGATCGCGGTGGGTGTGCCGCTGATGATCGCCGCGGGCGTCGCGACCTATTTCAACAGCCGGGCGTCGGTGGCGCGGCAGAGTCCGGAAGCGGCGGCGAACCCCCAGACCGCGATGATGAACAAGCTGGCGCTCTACGTGTTCCCGCTCGGCGTCGTCGTCGGCGGCCCGTTCCTGCCGCTGGCCATCATCTTGTACTGGTTCGCCAACAACATCTGGACCTTCGGGCAGCAGCACTACGTCTTCGGAAAGATCGAAAAAGAAGAAGAGGCCAAGAAGCTCGAGGCGATCGAGCGGAGGGCCGCCAACGCGCCCGCGCCCGGTGCCAAACCCAAGCGCTCACGTAAAGGCGAGACATCGGCCGACGGCAGCACTACGGATGAGTCTTTCGAAGTCACCGAGACCACAGGCAGCGATGTGACCGGTGAGGGTTCGACCAACGGCGCGGACCCGGATACCAAGGCCGGTGATCGCACCCCAAAACCGGGTGCGGCCCCGAAGCCGGGAGCACGGCCGAAGAAACGAAAGCGTTGACCGGAACCGACCGGCGGATGAGGAGATGACATCGATGACTGACTTCGACGAGCCAACCACCGCGGAACGCGGTGACGACGCCGCAGTGGCAGAGACGGATGCGTCACAGAACGGCGACGATTCGGCTACGCCGAGAATCGACGACTTGGAGGACCGACTGGTTGCCGAAGGTGAGATCGCCGGCGACTACCTCGAGGAACTGCTCGACATCCTGGACTTCGACGGCGACATCGACCTGGATGTCGAGGGGGACCGCGCTGTGGTGAGCATCGACGGGGGAGACGATCTGACCAAGCTCGTCGGACGCAAGGGCGAGGTGCTCGATGCGCTGCAGGAGTTGACCCGGCTTGCCGTTCATCAGAAGACGGGTGAGCGCAGCAGGCTGATGCTCGACATCGCGCGCTGGCGGCGGAAGCGCCGCGACGAGTTGGCGGCGCTCGGCGAGAAGGTGGCGCGCCGCGTGCTGGCCTCGGGCGAGCGCGAGCAGCTGTCGCCGATGACGCCGTTCGAGCGCAAGATCGTGCACGACGCGGTCGCGGCGATCGACGGTGTGCGCAGTGAGAGCGAGGGCGCCGAGCCCTCCCGGCGGGTAGTCGTCCTCGTCGACTGATCGAGTTACAGCTGTGTAGTTCCAGCAGCGCCGCCATTGCCTCGAGATGCGGAGGATGTTTCACGTGAAACATGGCGATGTCCCCGCACCGCCCGCAGCGGCCGAAAAGGTCTTCGGGGACAACCTGCCACGAGTCGAGCGCTACGCCCAGCTGTTGGCGGGCGCCGGCGTCGAGCGAGGGCTGATCGGTCCCCGCGAGGCGGACCGGGTCTGGGACAGGCACGTGCTCAACAGTGCCGCGCTCGGTGAGGTGGTAGACCCCGGCGAGCGGATTGCCGACATCGGTAGTGGAGCGGGTCTTCCGGGGATACCGTTGGCGTTGGCCCGGCCGGATGTCCGGGTGACGCTGATCGAGCCGCTGTTGCGGCGTTCCGAGTTCCTCCGCGAGGTCGTCGACGACCTGGGCCTGGATGTCATCGTCGTCCGTGGCCGGGCCGAGGAGTTGGACGTGCGCCGACAGGTGGGGGAGGTGGACGTAGTCGTGTCGAGGGCGGTGGCGTCGCTGGACAAGGTGACGCGGTGGAGCGTGCCCCTTCTTCGGTCCGGGGGACGGATGCTCGCCCTGAAGGGTCAGCGAGCAGAGGCGGAACTCGGAGACCATCGGCGTGTGATGGAGAGGCTGGGCGCGGTGGATGCCAGGGTGGTGACATGTGGAGGGGACTACTTGGATCCGCCCGCAACCGTGGTGATCGCGTGGCGCGGGCAGTCGGGTTCGGCGAAGCGCCGGGCGCCACAAGTGAGGAGAAGGGGATGAATCCGGTGTCCGAAGGCGGCGGTACGACGCCGGCCGGCGCGACGGATGTTTCACGTGAAACATGGACCGAACCGAAGGCCGAAGGCTGGGCGGCCGATGACATCGGCGATACACCGATTGGAGCCGAGGCGGAGCGGGCCGTCCGACTCCTGCACGCCGACAAACGCCTACCGCGCCCGGTGCATCAGCGGGTGTTCACGATCGCCAACCAGAAGGGAGGCGTCGGCAAGACCACCACAGCGGTCAACGTGGCCGCGGCGCTCGCCCTTCAGGGGCTGAATGTTCTCGTCATCGACCTCGACCCCCAAGGCAATGCGAGCACCGCACTCGGCGTCGAGCATCGGCCGGGCACCCCGTCGTCGTACGAGGTGCTCATCGGAGAGATCCCATTGCACCAGGCGCTGCAACGCAGCCCGCACAACGAACGGCTGTACTGCGTGCCTGCGACCATCGAACTCGCCGGGGCGGAGATCGAGTTGGTCAGCATGGTGGCCCGTGAAGGACGACTGCGCACCGCGCTCGCCGAACTCCAGAGCCACGACTTCGACTACGTCTTCATCGACTGTCCGCCCTCGCTCGGGTTGCTGACGATCAACGCGCTCGTCGCCGCGCCCGAGGTGCTGATTCCCATCCAATGCGAGTACTACGCCCTCGAAGGGGTGGGCCAGCTATTGCGCACCATCGAGATGGTCAAAGCCCATCTCAATCCACAACTGGACGTGTCGACGGTCATCCTGACGATGTACGACGGCAGGACCCGGCTCGCCGATCAAGTTGCCGCCGACGTCCGCGCGCATTTCGGCGACAAGGTGTTGGGCACCGTCATCCCGCGCAGCGTGAAGGTGTCCGAAGCGCCCGGCTACGGGATGACGATTCTGCATTACGACCCCGGCTCACGCGGCGCGTTGAGCTATATGGATGCCAGCCGCGAGATCGCAGAGCGCGGTGCCGCTCAGAGAGGACAACGTCGATGACCCCGCCCAAGAGGAGCGGCCTCGGCCGCGGCCTTGCCTCCTTGATCCCGACGGGACCCGAAGATACCAACTCGGCCTCGATGGGGCATCGAATGGGTGACGCGGCCGCCGACGTGGTACTCGGCGGTGCACCGGAGCAAGCCGAGGTCGGCGCGGTCTACCGGGAGATCGATCCGGCGGCCATCGAGCGCAATCCACGCCAGCCGCGCCAGGTCTTCGACGACGAGGCACTGGCGGAACTCGTTCACTCCATCCGCGAGTTCGGCCTCATGCAGCCGATCGTCGTGCGCGCCATCGGAGGCCAGTCCGCAGGCCCGCGGTATCAGCTTGTGATGGGGGAGCGCCGGTGGCGGGCGGCACAGGCCGCTGGGCTGGCCACGATCCCGGCGATCGTCCGCGAGACCGCCGACGACAGCATGCTGCGCGACGCGCTGCTGGAGAACATTCACCGCGTTCAGCTCAACCCGCTCGAAGAGGCCGCGGCGTATCAGCAGCTGCTCGACGAATTCGGCGTCACCCATGACGAACTCGCGGCACGCATCGGTCGCTCGCGGCCCCTGATCAGCAATATGATCCGACTGCTGCGGTTACCGATCGCCGTGCAGCGCCGCGTCGCCGCGGGCGTCCTGTCCGCAGGTCATGCGAGGGCGCTGCTCTCGCTCGAGGGCGGCCCGGAAGCGCAGGAAGAACTCGCAGCGCGCATCGTCGCCGAGGGGCTCTCGGTGCGCGCAACCGAGGAGGCGGTGACGCTCGCGAACCGGGCCGACCCGTCGACCCCGCCTGCTCCGCGCCGCAAGCCGATCCACATGCCCGGCCTGCAGGACGTTGCTGAGCAGCTGTCGACGGCGTTCGACACCCGCGTAACGGTGAGCCTGGGCAAACGAAAAGGCAAGATCGTCGTCGAGTTCGGATCGGTCGACGACCTGCAGCGAATCGTCGACCTGATGAACGCTGCGAAGACCTGAACTAGGACACGGGGAAATTACGTCACTGTGACACCAGGATCACGGCACCTCGGCGTGCGCACACACTCGAACGGAATCGTCATGCGCTACAACGTCTTTGGCTGGCAAGGCGGGTCAGGGTGAGCCAACAGTCCGAAAACGGGTCCGCGCGCCCGCGTCCTCCTATCCTGGAGTGGCGGCCGCACCTGACGGCGCCGCTTGGATCCCGGGGAGTCTAGTGTCAGCGCGAATCACGCCCCTGCGACTCGAAGCCTTCGAGCAGCTGCCCAAGCATGCGCGGCGCTGTGTGTTCTGGGAGGTCGATCCGTCCACCCTCGGCGCCGACGCTCACCTCAGCGATCCGGAGTTCGAGAAGGAAGCCTGGCTGTCGATGGTGATGCTCGAGTGGGGCTCGTGCGGCCAGATCGCCTCGAGCGCACCGCTCGGTGCCGACATCGAAACCGACGTACCCGACGAGGCGCCGTGTCTGGGCTACGCCTTCTACGCACCGCCGGGCGTCGTGCCGCGAGCAAGGCTGTTTCCGAGCGGGCCGGTCAGCGCGGACGCGGTGCTGCTCACCTCGCTCGGCGTCGAGCAGGGCAGCGGGCTCGGCCGGTGCGGCCCCGATCCGGCCGCCGACGGACTACCGCACAGCCTGATCGTCGCCGTCGTGGCGGATCTGGTTCGTCGCGGCGTGCGCGCGCTCGAGGCGTTCGGCCGGACGGCGGCGACCGCGGAGCTGAGCGATCCCCGGTTGGTGCCGCCCGACCTGCGGCCGGTGGTCGAAGTGCTCGGCGACTGTTCGGTCGAACAGTGCATCCTCGACGCCGACTTCCTGGCGCAGGTGGGGTTCGTCGAGGTCGCCAAGCACAGGTACTTTCCCAGGCTGCGTCTCGAGCTGGAAAGTGGGCTGGGCTGGAAGGCCGGTGTGGAGGCCGCCCTGGAGCGGCTGCTGGAATCGGAGAAGCTGAAGCAGCCCGTCGGTGCGGGTGTCTGCTGACGAGGTCAGCGGCGGGCCTGCTCCACCGACAATTCGTGCGCGAGCAGCTCGGCGAAGGTGAAGGTGCCCGTCGGCCGGTCGTTCTTACCCAGCAGGTAGAGCCGTTTGACGGCGGCGAGGATCCCCTCGGCGACCGCGTCACGGGTCTGGTTGGTGACGAGCATGCCCCGGTCCCGCGGGTTCGTGATGTAACCCAGGTCCACCTGAACCGTCGGCATCCGCGTCAGACGCAGTAGGTCCCACGTCCGGCCATGGGTGCGGCAGTCGCGTAAACCAGTGCGCGCCACCACTTCTCGCTGAATGAAATCGGCCAGGTTGCGCCCGATGGTGGACACCGAGCCGTGCGAGTTGCCGAAGTGGAACGATGCGACGCCGTTGGCGGACGGGCTTGTGTGGGTCGCGCAGCGCAGGCTGATCATCAGGTCGGCGCCCACGGTGTTGGCGGTCATCGCGCGTTCGGCATCCGACGGGCTGTGGTTCGGCGGCCTGGACAGGAAGGTCTCCATCCCGATGGCCGTCATCCGGCCCTCCAGCCTGCTGGCGAGATCCCAGAGGATGTCGGCCTCGCTGATCGGACCGGCCGCGCCCTGCATGATCTGCCCGTGGTCGGCACCGCCGCGGCCCGGATCGATGATGATGCGCTTGCCGGACAGCCGGGGGCCCGATCGGCGGACCAGCTCCTCTTCGCGAATCGCGTGGATCGAGCCGCCGGTCACCCGGGAGCCGAGGAAATACAGCGAGCGCAGTGTCTCGGGGCCGCAGATACCGTCGGGCGACAGGCCGTATTCGCGCTGATAGGACATCAGCGAGTTGTGGGTCAGGAGGCCGAAGTGCCCGTCGACCAGGCCGGTGTAGAAGCCGAGGTCCTGCAACCGTGCCTGCAGGGTCGCCACGTCGTCGCCGTACATCGGCGCACCGAACTGGTGGCTGAGGATGCGGGCGCCGAGCCGGTAGGACGCCTCCTTCAGCGCACGGTAGGTGGCCTCGCCGACGATCCCGTCGACCAGTAGACCCCGATGCTGCTGAAATGCGCGAACGGCCTCGTCGAGTTCGAGGTCGAAGTAGTCGTAGGCGACGTGCTTACCGGTGTTGAGGTCGGCGTCGGGGCTGTCGACGAGCCCGAGCGCCGCGAGTGCGGTCCGGATCTCGGTGACCGCACCCCCGCGGTCACCTCGACGCAGACTCGACATACTGAACCCTTTCGATAACGCGTATCAGCGGTGGTCCAGCTGACGAATGCCGGACAGGCTAACCGGAATTATCTCAGAAGCAGGCCCGATTCCAGAAAACGCCAGGCGGTCACCGCGGGGTCGGTGAGCACCGTCAGACGACGTCAGAGAGGTCGCGAAGCAGGGCCGCCTTGCCCTTGGCGCCGACGATGCGCTTCACCGGCGCGCCGTCCTTGAACAGGATCATCGTCGGAATCGACACGACCTGGAAGTCGCGGGCGGTGGCGGGGTTGGCGTCGACGTCGAGCTTCGCGACCGTCAGCGAGCCGGCTTTCTCACCTGCGATCTCCTCGAGCACCGGGGCCACCATCTTGCACGGCCCGCACCAGGTGGCCCAGAAGTCGACCAGAACCGGCGTACTGCTGCCCAACACGTCCCTGGCGAACGAGTCGTCGGTGACGTTCAGCGTCTTGCTGGTCTTCTCAGTGCCGGTCATGGTCGTGCTCCAATCAAGTCGGGATCAACGGTTTGTGTTGTGCCAGTGGCGGTTTCAGCAAGCCAACGCTCAGCGTCGATGGACGCCGAACAGCCGGTGCCCGCCGCGGTGATCGCCTGCCGGTAGGTGTGGTCCACCAGGTCGCCCGCCGCGAAGACACCGTCGATCGACGTGGCGGTGGTGCGATCGCGAACCATCACATACCCATCGGCATCGAGATCAACCTGCCCGCGAACGAGTTCGGACCGCGGGTCGTGCCCGATTGCGACGAACACGCCGGTCACGGCCAGCGTCGACTCCTCACCGGTCCTGTTGTCCCGCAGGCGGACACCGGTCACCCGGTTGTCGCCCTCGACCTCGACGACCTGGGTGTTCGTCAGGAAGCGGATCTTGTCGTTGTTCTTGGCGCGGTCCAGCATGATCCGGGAGGCGCGGAACTCGTCGCGGCGGTGGATCAGGGTGACGCTGCGGGCGAAACGGGTCAGGAACGTGGCCTCCTCCATCGCGGAGTCGCCACCGCCGACCACGGCGATGTCCTGATCCCGGAAGAAGAAGCCGTCACAGGTGGCGCATGTGCTCACCCCCATGCCGAGCAGCCTGTCTTCACCGGGGACACCGAGATGGCGGGCCGCGGCGCCCATCGCGAGGATCACCGCACGCGCACGGTATGTCTCGTCGCCGACCGTCACCGTCTTGACCGGGCCCTCGAGCGACACCGCGTCGACGTCCTCCATCCGGAGGTCGGCGCCGAATCGAAGCGCCTGTTCCCGCATCTGATCCATCAGCTCGGGACCGGTGATGCCGTCGCGGAAGCCCGGATAGTTCTCCACCTCGGTGGTGGTCATCAACGCGCCGCCGAACTGCGTGCCCTCGAACACCAGAGGGGACAGCTGTGCGCGCGCGGCGTAGATGGCGGCGGTGTAGCCGGCAGGCCCGGAGCCGACGATGATCACGTCGTGGACGACGGCGTTCTCGGGGGAGGATTGAGCGGTCATGCCAGCCTTTCTGCCTGCTTGACAGCGGTCAACCGATGTCACTGCGGCATCGATACAAACACCAGCGTAAGCCGGGGTGTTCCCACACCGGCGGTGGGCCGCGTTACGGGTGCGTGACCACGGGTTTGGGCGTGTCGGCCCGTGTCGGCGACACCGTCATCCGCTCGGCGGTCGGGCCGGACGGAAATCGCGGGGCGGGCGGGTCGTGGCGCGCAACGA
>JAEZKH010000222.1 GCA_023415515.1 Actinomycetes bacterium | reverse complement strand
CGTTTGCGCACCGAGCGGGTGGTGGTGAGGACCTCGTCGACGGACAGGTTGAGTGTCATGCCACGAGGCTACATTCGCGGCCGTGGCGCTGGTTTCGACGAGTCCTAGCGGAAATCGCGGCTACGGGAGGCGATCCGCATGTCGAGCTTGTCGAGTCGGTCGGCGACGACAGTGACTGCGCCGGTGGCGTTTTGAACCTGGCCGCGGATCACCATCGCCGAGGCCGTCTGCGCCAGCTTGCGATGGCGTCGCCACACCCCCTGCGAGCACAGGATGTTGACCATGCCGGTCTCGTCCTCGAGGTTGATGAAAGTCACCCCCTGCGCCGTCGCCGGTCGCTGCCGGTGTGTCACCGCCCCCGCGACCAGCACCCTGGTGCCGTCGGGAACCGACAGCAGCCGGTCTGCGGTGACCACCCCCATGGCGTCGAGGTCGGCCCGCAGGAACTGGGTGGGATAGCTGTCGGGTGACACTCCCGTCGCCCACACGTCCGATGCGGCGAGCTCCAGGTCGGTCATGCCGGGCAGGGTGGGTACATGCGATGACGCGCCGACACCAGGCAGCCGGTCCGGACGCTGGGTTGCGGCGGCCCCGGCCGCCCACAGCCCTTCGCGGCGGGTGATCCCGAAGCAGCCAAGTGCCCCCGCCGTCGCAAGCGCTTCGGTCTGCGGCACGGAAAGCCGTACGCGGCCCGTCAGATCGAGCAACGAAGCGAACGGCCCGTTGGACGTTCGCTCATCGACGATCTGCTCGGCCAGCTCGTCGCCGATATGGCGGACGCTGCCGACACCCAATCGCACCTCGGTGCCCGCGTTCTCCAACGTGGCGTGCGCGAGGCTGGCGTTGACATCGGGTCCGTGCACGGTGACGCCATGCCTGCGGGCGTCGGCCACCAGTGTCTGCGGTGAGTAGAAACCCATCGGTTGCGCCCGCAGCAGCGCCGCGCAGAACGCGGCAGGATGGTGCAGTTTGAACCACGACGAGTAGAACACCAGCGACGCGAAGGACAGCGAATGACTTTCTGGAAAGCCGAAATTGGCGAACGCTTCCAACTTCTCGTAGATCCGGTCGGCCACGTCTCCGGTGATTCCGTGCCGGTTGCGCATACCGTCGTAGAACCTGTCGCGCAGCCTGCGCATCCGCTCGGTTGATCGCTTGGACCCCATGGCGCG
Organism: Actinomycetes bacterium; assembly: GCA_023415515.1. Classification (GTDB taxonomy): domain Bacteria; phylum Actinomycetota; class Actinomycetes; order Mycobacteriales; family Mycobacteriaceae; genus Mycobacterium. The sequence continues at coordinate 20,441 of JAEZKH010000222.1, read as the reverse complement.
GCGCAACTGGTCGGCCTCGGCGGCGGTGAAGCCTGCGCAGTCGACGGCCAACTGCATGAGCTGTTCCTGAAAAAGCGGAACTCCGAGGGTCTTTCGCAACGCTGGCTCCATCGAGGGATGGTCGTAGGTCACCGGTTCGGCACCGTTTCGCCTCGCGATGTAGGGATGCACCGAGTTGCCCTGGATCGGGCCGGGCCGGATCAGCGCCACTTCGACGACGAGGTCGTAGAACACCCGCGGCTTCAGGCGCGGCAGCGTGGCCATCTGCGCTCGCGACTCCACCTGGAACACCCCGACGGAGTCGGCGCGCTGCAACATCTCGTACACCGCAGCCTCGGACAGATCGAGCTTGGCGAGGTCGACGTCCATGCCCTTGTGCTCGGCCACCAGGTCGATGCAGTAGTGCAGCGCCGACAGCATGCCGAGGCCGAGCATGTCGAACTTCACCAGACCGATTGCCGCGCAGTCGTCCTTGTCCCACTGCAGCACACTGCGGTTCTCCATCCGTGCCCACTCCACGGGACACACGTCGGCGATGGGTCGGTCACAGATCACCATGCCACCGGAGTGGATGCCCATGTGCCGCGGCAGGTTCGAGATCTGGGTGGCCAGGTCGATCACCGCTTCCGGTACACCGTCGACGTGGGTCGACTCGGTCAGGTTGCCCCACTGGCCGATCTGCTTGCTCCATGCGTCCTGCTGGCCCTGAGAGAATCCGAGCGCACGCGCCATATCGCGCACCGAGCTGCGGCCGCGGTAGGTGATGACGTTGGCGACCTGGGCGGCATAGTCGCGGCCGTAGCGGTCGTACACGTACTGAATCGCCTTCTCCCGCAGGTCGGATTCGATGTCGATGTCGATGTCGGGTGGTCCGTCCCGGGCCGGGGAGAGGAACCTCTCGAACAACAGCTCGTTGGCGACGGGGTCGACGTTGGTGACGCCGAGGGCGTAGCAGACCGCCGAGTTGGCCGCCGACCCCCTGCCCTGGGCGAGGATCCCGTTCTCCTTGCAGAACCGGGTGATGTCGTGCACCACGAGGAAGTACCCCGGAAACGTCAGCTGCTCGATGATCTTCAGCTCGTGTTCGATCTGGGCGTATGCCCGCTGTGCCCGTTCGGGTGGGCCGTACCGGTTGCGCGCACCCGTCATGACCAGGTGTCGCAGCCAGCTGTTCTCGGTGTGTCCGGCGGGAACATCGAACGGAGGAAGCCGAGGGGCGATCAACGCCAGTTCGAAGGCACACTGCTCACCGAGGTCTGCCGCCGCGGTCACCACCTCGGGGCGATGGGCGAACACCCGCGCCATCTCCTCCCCCGACCGCAGATGCGAACCGCCGAGCGGGGCAAGGTAACCCGCCGCGTCGTCGATGGAGTTGCGGGCGCGGATCGCCCCCATCGCCATCGCAAGCCGCCCACGGGACGGCTCTGCGAAGTGGGCGGCGGTGGTGGCGACGACGCCGACGCCGAAGCGGGGCGCCAACTGCGCGAGCGCGGTGTTGCGCTCGTCGTCGAGCGGATGTCCGTGGTGAGTGAGCTCGATACTCACCCTTTCCCGCCCGAACCGGTTGACCAGGTCGGCAAGAGCTTTCTCAGCCGCTTCCGGCCCCCCATCGGAAAGTGCTTGTCGGACATGGCCTTTGCGGCAACCGGTGAGGATCTGCCAGTGTCCGCCCGCCGCCTCGGTCAGCGCGTCGTAGTCGTAGCGCAGGACGCCCTTCTCGCCGCCCGCGAGATGGGCCGCCGCGAGCTGACGCGACAGCCGTCGGTACCCCTCAGGACCCCGGGCGAGCACAAGCAGATGCGGCCCGCGCGGATCGGGCTCCTCGGTGCGGTCTCCTCCGCCGAGCGACAACTCCGCCCCGAACACCGTCTGGACATCGAGTTCCTTGGCCGCCTCGGCGAAGCGCACCACCCCGTAGAGCCCATCGTGGTCGGTCAGCGCGATCGCGCGCAGATCGAGGCGGGCGGCCTCCTCGACGAGTTCCTCTGGCGTGCTCGCGCCGTCGAGGAAGCTGTACGCCGAATGCGCATGCAACTCCGCGTACGGCACGGCCGACGACGGCCGCTGCACATCAAGTGCTTCATAGCTCCCGCGCTTGCGCGACCATGCCGGGCTGTCGCCGCCGTCGCCGATCTGCTGGTCGATGGGCCAGCCCGCACGGCGCGGTTTACCGTGAAGCACACGCTCCATCTCGGTCCAGCTCGGCGGCCCGGTATGCCAACCCACCGGACCATTCTATTCGAACATCAGTTCGATGACCAGTCGTCGTACTGCTTGCGCCGCGGCCACCATCTACGATGCCTTTGGCCAACGGAAAGGACGGCGATGGCGTCGACGAAGTACTTCGGATATCTCGGGGGCGCCGCGGTCGCCGCGGGCGTCGGAGCGGCCATCGCGGTCGCGGGTGCGGCGACAGCCTGCGCCGACACCGAGACCGACGCACCCAAGGCGGAGGCGCCGAAGTCCGATACGGGTGCCGAGCGTCCGAAGCCGTTGCAGCAGCTGAGCGACCGCATCGAGAAGGCCACCTCCGCGGTCACCAGAGCCGCGACAGCGGCCAAGCCCAAACCGTCCTCCGGCGTCTCGGCAACGCAGATCACCGTCCGCAAGCCGACGGCAAAGGAGTTCGAGGCCGCCCAGGTCGAGCGGCTCAAGGGCCTGCTGCAGCCGCGTGAAGCGGCGGCGCCGAAGGCGGCCGCGTCCGACGCCGCCCCGGTGACCACCCAGGCCGACGAGACAGGCATTCCGAACCCGTTCCGCCCCGACGATCCCGCGCCCGTCGACGTGCCCCAGACCGTGGTCACCGTCAGGGATCAACTCGTTGGCGCCGCACCGGAACCGCTGAAACCCTATGTCCGCGAGGGTGTCGAGCAGGCCTACCGCGGCAGTCAGATGATCCCATGGGTCAACGCGATCGTCCCGATCAGCAAGATCGTGCCGAATCTCGGTGCCGCCCTCGGCGATGACGCTGCCGCGCTGGACGCCCGGCAGACCATCGTCAACGAGCTGATCAAGACCACCCCGCCGGGCTCGTTCCTGTACTACGGCTACGACCTGGTTGCCGACCTGGCCAACCAGGAAGAGGCGGCCGCCGCGTTGAAGGAGCAGGCATTCACCACCGTGTGGGACCTGCTCGACTTCGGCAACCTCCTGCACAACGACGGCCGGTCCGGCATCGGAAACGCGCTCGGAGGCTAGCTCCTGGCCACGATCGTCGGCGTCTGCACCGCATGGACGACGGCGGTGCTCACCGAGCCGAGCAGCATCCCCGTGAAGCCGCCGCGGCCGTGGCTTCCCACCACGACCAGTTGTGCGCTCTGCGCGTGCTCGATCAGCTGACGCGACGGGCGGTCAGACACCACCACCCGGCGCACCGAGACATCGGGATACCGTTCGTTGAAACCCGAAAGCCGTTCTGCCAGGGCAAGTTCCGCATCCTCTTGCAGCTGCTTGACGTCCAACCCGGGCAGTTCGTACACCGATGTGATGTCGCGCCACGCGTGAAGGGCGACCAGATCGACCCCGCGCCGGGACGCCTCGTCGAAGGCGATCTCGGTCGCCGCGATCGAGGCGGGCGAACCGTCGATCCCCACCAGTACCGGTGCGCCTTCACCGACCTCGGGTGCGTCGTCGTGGATGACGGCGACCGGGCAATGTGCGTGATGGACCAATCCGCCACTGACAGAACCCAACAGGGCGCGGCCGAACGCGCCCAGTCCGCGCGAGCCGACCACGACCATGTCGGCATCCTTGGACAGGTCCACCAGCGTCGCGACCGCGCCACCGTGCGACACCTCGGTGCTCACACTGCGCGGCTTCGCCGCATGTGGTGAGTCTTGGACGAGCTTGCGTGCCTCATTGAGGACACGAGTGGCTTCGTCTTCCTGCCACGTGAAGTAGTCGGACGGAAACGCGAAGTCGGGCGATATCGCAGCGGACGGAGCGACCGGCTCGACGACGTGGATCAGGGTGAGGGGGAGACTGCGGATCGCGGCGTCGTGGGTAGCCCAGACGACCGCCGCCCGCGACGGTGCCGACCCGTCCACGGCCACCAGGACACCGCGATGAATCGCTGGATCAGACATGTCATCACGCTACGTCGCGCGCGGCGCGTACGGAGGCTTACGTCATTTATCGGAGGGCCGGCGCCCAGCACTCACGGCAGGTCGTCGCGGCCGAGTTGGTCTCGCGGCACGACCATCATCGGGACATCCAGGACGCGCAGCATCTTGGCCGCCGTCGACCCCAAGAACAGCCGCCTCGGGGCGCTGAGCCGACTCGAGCCCACCATGATCAGGTCACCGTCGCGCCAATCGAGCTTGCTGACAGCGTCTTCGACAGAAGACCCGTCGACGACGGTCGACGTGACCGGAACCGCTTCGGGAAGATCGGCTTTCGCCGTCTCCAATGTGTGTTGCGCGTGAGCGAGCGCCCGCTCGCGGACGGCGTCGGCGTCACCACGGAGCTGACCGAAAGTCGGATCGAGCGCGACGAGCGATGCCAGCCGCAGTGGTGTGCCCGCGGCCTTGCTGAACTGCACCGCGGTGCGCAACAAGAGATCCGCGCCCTGGCGCTCGCCGAGCGCGCATGTCACCTCGCGGACGCGGTCGACGTCGGAGTGACGGGTGCCCCTTGGGGCCACGACGACAGGAACCGGCGAGGAGTGCAGGAGTTCGTTGACGACCGACCCGAGCGAAAACGGGCCTGCCAGTCCGCCGCCGGAGCCGCCGACGACGATGGCGTCCGCCTGCAACCGCGCGACTTCCTTGATCAGACCGTCGGCGAACGAATCGTCGAAGCTCACGTGGCTGCGCGCAATGACATCACCGGGCACCGCGGCGTCGGCCAGCCACTTGTGCGCCTGCTCGGTGAGGAGTTTCTCGAAGTCGCCGACAGAAAGCCGGGCCACGCCGCCGCGATCGGCGGGCAAGACGATACAGAGATCCAACTCCGCGCCCAGCGTCCTCGCCAACCGGACACCGAGAGCCGCCGCGTCAGCGCCACCGGGTGTGGCCAGATATCCCACCACCAGCTTCATGGTGGACATCCTCTATCAGCGAGGGCGGCTCAGTCGGTGTATTCGGCGACACCGTCGTCGAGCACGAGGCGCGCGTTGGTCCCGTCGGCTCCGGCCGCCTCGGTGCGGAACACGGCGCGGCCTGCGTCTGTGCGCCAGATCGAGGTGGTCAGCGTCTCCCCCGGGAACACCGGTGACGTGAACCGCGACGCGATCGCGGTGACCTTCGTGGCATCACCGCCGCCCAATTCGCCGACCAGCGCGCGGCCCGCCACCCCGTAGGTGCACAGCCCGTGCAGGATCGGCTTGGGGAAGCCTGCGAGTTCACGCGCGAACCACGGATCGCTGTGCAGCGGATTACGGTCTCCGGACAGCCGATAGATCAGCGCCTGGTCCTCGCGCGTCGGAAGCGCGATGCGCGCGTCGGGATCCCGGTCGGGGATCTCGGGTGCCACCGGTCGCTGCCCGGGCTGACCACCGAATCCGCCTTCTCCGCGGATGACCGCCGTCGCCTTCGTCTCGGCGACGACCTTGCCGGTGTCCGGGTCGGTGCCGGTGGCCTTGAGCATGACGACGGCGTTCTTGCCCTCGCCCTTGTCCTGGATGTCGGCCACCTCGCCGACGACGCTCAGCCTGCCCGCCGGCGGCAGCGGTTCGTAGAGCCGGATCTCCTGGGAGCCGTGCAGCAGCATCGCGAAGTTGAATGAGCCGATCTTGCCTGCGGCCGCGAAGCCGGTACACGCGATGACGGCGTAGGTGGGCAGCACCTGCTGCGGGATGTCATGGCTGTTCTCGGTGGTGAATGCCAGATCGTCGATGCCTGCGCCGACACCGAGCGCGTACAGCAACGTGTCCCTGTCGGTCCATTCGAAGACGTGCGGGTCGGTTTTCGCACCTAACGCATTCGGGTCGATCGGCATTGGCGCTCCCTTCGGTCGACTCGGACGATATCGGCCTTCCCCGGCCAGGGGTTGAGCGGCCGCGTTTTTGGTTATCGATAAGTGGTGGCGGTTCCACCTCCCTCGCATCAGGCGATCGGGTCGGCGCTGACGAGCAGACAGCATCTCGACCCGCTGCAGTGGATGCGCCACTACTGGGAGCAACAGGACGGCGACGACCCGTCGCAGTTTCTCGCCATGACATCGGTGCTGCGACTGCACCAGTTGATGACGACCTCACTCGAACAGCGTCTGCGCGCCGCGTTCGGGATCAGCCTCACCGACTACCAGATCCTCAAGGCCCTCGAATTGACCGAGACCGGCACGTGGCTGCTGAGCCGGCTGGCGTGGCACCTGATGGTGCATGCGACCACCGTGACGCTGACTGTCGGGCGCCTGGAGACAAAGCACCTGGTGACCCGCGAACCTCATCCCCGGGACCGGCGCGCGACGCTGGTGACGATCACCGACGCGGGCCGCGAGACGGTCGGCGAGGCGACCGAGGCGCTGTCCCGGATCCAGTTCGGGCTGCCCGGCCTGACGCGAGGCCAGGCCCGATCGCTGACCGCCGTCATCGCGCGGGTGCGCGCCATGGCCGGGGACGTCGACAGGTCCTACCTCGCCGCCCCGACCGACCTCGGCTGACCGGCCGCGCCCGGCGCAGTGCGTTGACCTTTGCGGGCCCGCGGACGACCATGACCACATGCGCTATGTCGTTACCGGCGGTACCGGGTTCATCGGGCGTCGCATCGTGTCGCGGTTGCTGGACCGCTCAGCCGACAACGAGGTTTGGGTCCTGGTCCGCCGAGAAGCGCTGACAAGGTTCGAGAGGCTGGCCTCGGTGGGCGAGCGGCCGTGGGGCGACCGGGCGAAACCCCTGGTAGGAAACCTGGTCGCCGACGATGTCGGCCTCACCGACGAGTCCATCGCCGATCTGGGGCCCGTCGACCATGTCGTGCACTGCGCCGCGACCGATGACGCCGCCGGCACGAGAGCGGTCATCGCGTTGGCGCGACGGCTCGACGCGACGCTGCATCACCTGTCGTCGATCGCAGTCGCGGGCACGTTCCGCGGCGAGTACACCGAAGAGGATTTCGACGTCGCCCAGGACCTGCCGACGCCGTATCACCAGAGGAGGTTCGAAGCCGAACTGCTCGTGCGTTCCGAGCCAGGGCTGCGCTACCGCGTGTATCGGCCGGGCGTGGTCGTCGGCGATTCACACACCGGCGAGATGGACAAGGTCCACGGGCCCTACTACGTCTTCCCCGTGCTGCAGAAGCTGGCCGTATTGCCGTCGTTCGCCCCGGTGGTTCTGCCTGACACCGGGCGCTCCAACATCGTGCCCGTCGACTACGTCGCCGACGCGATGACCGAATTGATCCATGCGCCGGGGCGCGACGGTCAGACCTTCCACCTCACTGCGCCCGAGACCGTCGGCCTGCGCGGCATCTACCGGGGCATCGCGCGGGCTGCGGGGCTGCCGCGGTTGCGCGGTTCCCTGCCGCGCGGGGCCGTGACACCGTTCCTGCGGGCCACCGGCCGCGCCAAGGTGCTACGCGACATGGCCGTCACGCAGTTGGGCGTAGCCGCGGAGATACTCGACGTCGCCGACCTGAAGGCGACCTTCACCGCCGACAACACCCGAGAGGCTCTGCAGGACACCGGCATCGCCGTTCCGGAATTCTCGTCGTACGCGCCGACGCTATGGCGCTACTGGGCCCGACACCTCGACCCCGACCGGGCACGCCGAGACGACCCGGCGGGTCCGCTGGTGGGCAAGCACGTCATCATCACCGGCGCGTCCAGCGGAATCGGGCGCGCCTCGGCGATCGCGGTGGCCGAACGTGGGGCGACGGTCTTCGCGCTGGCCCGCAATGCCGAGGCGCTCGACGATCTGGTCGCCGAGATTCGTCGAAACGGCGGCCGGGCACATGCGTTCACCTGCGACGTCACCGATTCGGCAGCCGTCGACCACACGGTCGAGGACATCCTCGGCCGCTTCGGTCACGTCGACTACCTCGTCAACAACGCGGGCCGCTCCATCCGGCGGTCGATCTCGGCCTCGACCGACCGGTTGCACGACTACGAGCGGGTGATGGCGGTCAACTACTTCGGCTCTGTGCGGATGGTGTTGGCGTTGTTGCCGCACTGGCGCGAACGACGGTTCGGCCACGTGGTGAACGTCTCCAGCGCGGGCGTTCAGGCCAGCACCCCGAAGTACAGCGCCTACATACCGACGAAGGCCGCACTCGATGCATTCGCCGAAGTTGTTGGCACCGAGACTCTTTCAGACCACATCACCTTCACAAACATTCATATGCCACTGGTCGAGACACCGATGATCGCACCGTCGCGCAGGCTCAACCCGGTCCCGCCGATCACCGCGGAGCATGCCGCTGCGATGGTGGTGCGCGCCCTCGTCGAGAAGCCGACTCGCATCGACACCCCGATCGGCACGCTCGCAGATGTCGGAATGTACTTCACGCCGAAGCTGTCTCGGCGGATCCTGCACCAGTTCTACCTCGGCTATCCGGATTCGGCGGCGGCGCGCGGGGTCACCTCGGATGCCGTTTCACGCGCACCGTCGCGGCGGCCGAGACGGCCGACCGGCGCGGTGTCTAACATGGTTGTGCCGAGTCCGGTCAAACGCGCGGTCCGCTTGGTACCCGGAGTGCACTGGTAGCCGAGTCGCCGCAGTATGGTTACCACCGTGCCGCAGCCCGTCTTCGTAGACGTCGACACGGGCGTGGACGATGCGATGGCATTGGCGTACCTGTTCGGCAGTTCCGAAGCCGAGCTGGTGGGTATCGCGTCGACCGCCGGAAACGTTCCCGTGGAACAGGTTTGCCAAAACAATCTCGGGCTGCTCGAGCTGTGCCGAATGGACGGTATCCCGGTGTCCAAGGGAGCCGAGCAACCGCTGAGCACTCCCCTCCGGACCGCCGAGGACACTCACGGACCCCGGGGGCTGGGCTACGCAACGCTGCCGTCGACCCGACGCCGTCTCGCCGACTACGACGCCGCGCAGGCCTGGATCGGCGCCGCGCGCGCCTATCCCGGTGAGCTGATCGCGGTCGCCACCGGCCCGCTGACCAACTTGGCGCTCGCCCTGCGGCGCGAACCCGCCCTGCCGACGCTGCTGCGGCGACTGGTCATCATGGGCGGCGCCTTCGAATATCGCGGGAACACGACACCGGTCGCGGAGTGGAACATCAGCGTCGACCCCGAGTCCGCGCACGAGGTGTTCGGCGTCTGGTCTGCGGCATGGGGCCTCGACCCGCCGCAGCACCTGCCGATCGTGCTGGGGCTGAACCTGACCGAGAACATCGCGATGACGCCCGCGCTTCTCGGCCGACTGGCCACCGAGGCGGGGTCGGCCAGCGCACCGATGAGTGTGCTGGATCAGCGCGGTGCCCGGTCGGCGGCGGCCAACCCGTTGATGCGCGTTCTCGAGGACGCGATGCGGTTCTACTTCGAGTTCCACTTCGACCAGAACGAGGGTTACCTGGCGCATCTGCACGACCCGTTGGCCGCCGCCGTTGCACTCGACCCCGCACTGGTCGAGACGCGGCCCGCCACCGTCGACGTGGAATTGACCGGCACGCTGACACGCGGGATGACGATCGCCGACTGGTCGGGCCGATGGGGCCGAAAGCCCAACGCGCTCATCGGTGTCGACGTGGACCCTGGCGCGTTCTTCGACAGGTTCATCGCGCGGGTCGGCCGATTCGCCAGGACCGTTTCCTAGGCGCAGGCTTGTCGAATGAGCGCGGCGGTGGCGCGCGGGTCTGAGATGTAGACCGCATGGCTGGCGGCCACCTCGACCGTGGTGGCGCCGGCCCGTTGCGCCATCGCGCGCTGCGCAGACGGTGTGATCATGCGGTCCTCGGTGGCGATCAGATACCAGCTCGGCCTGCTCCGCCATGCCGCCACCGCGACCGACTCCGTCATGGCCCGCATCCCCCACGGGACCTGCGAGTCCGCCAAGAACGACGCGTCGGCCGGCGACAGATCGGCACCGAACGATTCGCGAAACGTCCGACGGTTCTGGAACAGCATCCCACCGGGCGCTTCGACGATCGGTGAACCAGGGGCGTCGGGGTTGCCGCCGAGCGCGTGCACCGACTCCCCGACGTCGGGTGTGAACGCCGCGATGTACACCAACGCCGTCACCGCGTCGCAGGTTCCGGCCTCGGTGATGACCGCGCCGCCGTATGAGTGCCCGACCAGCACGACCGGACCGTCCTGCGCCTCGATGGCGCGTCGCACGGCCGCCACGTCGTCCTGCAGCGACAGGGTGGGATTCTGGACCACCGCTACGTGATATCCGTCAGCGGTCAGTAGGTCGTAGACGCCGCGCCAGGTCGATCCGTCGACGAACGCGCCGTGTACCAGCACGATGTTCTTCAGTCCCGGCACCGTGATCATCTCCTCGTCTGACTACCCCCGTGAGGGGACTTCTCATCTCGAAGAAATTGTCATCTAGAACGGTGGATCATCGGGCAGCGGCGGCGGGTCGGGTGGTGGCCGCCAATCCGGCGGCAGCTCTTCTGATTCAAACGGCTCGTTGATCCATGTGCAGAACGGGCTGGTGCTCGGCCGCCCTTTGAGGAGGAACAGCATCTTCCGCATCTGGTTGCGGTGCTTGCGGTAACCGATTTCGCGGTGCCGCGCCTGCAGCAGGCGGCGATGCGCCTCGTTGATCGGCCGGTGGATCCGGTTGCGAGCGCGGATACGTGCCACGCGTGCCGCCCTTTCGCGATCGCGATCACGTCGAGTCGGTTTGGGTTCCCGGCACGCGGTGGAGGAGGCGCCGATCTCAGGGAAGAGATCGGCTGCGCCGGGCGTGGTCACGTACACCTCGCCCGTCGGCGATGTCCAGATCACTGTCCCGTCCGACAGCTGTTGGTCGCGCCACCCCTCGACGAAGGTCTTGTCGCGATGGTGTTCGCGGCACAGGCATTTGAGGTTGCCCGGCACTGTCCTACCGCCGGCACGTGGGTCGGCGTGGTTGAACGGGATCGTGTGGTCGACATCGCAGATCACGGCTGGGCGGTCACATCCAGGGAAGCGGCATGTCATGTCGCGCAACCGCACCCACCGCTCGACCGCCGCGCTGGGCTGATACCGCAGCGCCTGCGCCTCGCTGACCGTCGGTTCTTCCAAGCGTCTGATCGTCGCGTCTGCTGCGAGTTGTCGCACGTAGTCGGCGTCGATGACTCCGTAACCTTCGAGATAGCCCGGCCGGCCGCCGCCGATGACCGTCTCGGCGCCTGCGACGACGTTGACCACGATCCGCGTCGGCGGTGCTGCCTGCGACCCGCGGTTCGGACAGTCCTCTGCGCCGCACCGGCACATCAGTGACCGTCCCTCGGCGATGGCTTTGAGTGCGTCGGCGCGGCGCTGATTCATGGTGCGGGGATCGGCGCCACAGACACCGTCGGCGAGTTCGGTCAACCGCTTGTCGAATGCAACGGCCGCCTCGGCAGCCGCGACACCCTCGATCTTGGCCGTGCCATCACCGAGAGAGATGACGCCGATGTGGCGCTTGTCCTCACGGCGAATACGTTCCCGAATCGCGTCGGGGTCGATCTTTCGCACGGCGGAGTCGACGGCGTTGATGATCCGCTTTCGTGACCAGCATTGCCATGTGGCAATGCGATCGGCCAGCGATTCGTCGATCCGTCCGATCAGACTGTCGGCGACGAATTCGGTACGGGAGATGATCACCTGCACCGTCCGCCAGTCGGTGTCGCCGACCGCCAGCACCGCCGCGACCTTCGGCAGCCGCTCCGCCAACGCGGCGGCTTGCGAAACCACGTACGAGGCGGCCGTCGCGGAAAGATTCATCGCGGCGGCCACCTCTGCGGCCGTGCGCTGAAAACCGGTCACGATCATGTAGCCGGGGTCGGGATCCTCATCGAAGACCTCAGCGCTGCGGCGCGCCATCAACTCGGCCACCGCCGCCATCCGCTGCGCCATCAGCATGGACTCCTGACGCACGGAGTCGGCAATGGTCACCACCAACTCCGTGGCGGCGAAGTTTTCGAACATGTGTTCGATACTAATGGACGGGTCCGACATTGATGTTGTTAAGCAGGTTCGGGTGAGGATGGTCTTGCTCGTTCGCCGCCGGTGATGACTCAGGGTCTGACAAGGCGTGCGCACCTCGGCTCACTCGTAGATCCCCTCCAGGTACCACCGCCGCTGTCGATAGCACAGCAGAAGGGCCTGCCCCGGATCTCCGTCGAGCAACACCTGCGCCCGCGCGGTGCGCCCGGCCTTGCAGTCCGGATCCCACCATCGCTCGTCCACCGGCCACGGCCCGGCCCACCAGGTCAACGTGCCGCCTCTGCCTCGTGCGACAAGGCGAGCCGGTTCCGCCGAGAACAATCCCCTGCTGGTCACCCGCACGGAGTCACCGTCGCCGTCGAGCACCTCGACGGGATCATCGAGCAGCACGGTCGGCGACGGTTCAGGCAGTTGGCCCGGCCACGGCTGGCCGGGGTCGGCACGTGGCACCGGCTCGTCGCCCAACGGCGTCAACGTGATTCGCTCACCAGGCCCACGTCCCCCGCTGAGCACCGGCACCTGCACGGCCTCCGGTCCGAGTAGACCCTGAACCCGAACCAGCGCACGTCTAGCGGCACAGTCGGCCATCTTCGCTGAGGATCCCCACAGGGGCAGCTGCAGCGCCTCTGCAGAGACCACTTCAACCGGCTGCAGGCGGAGCACCGTGATCGGCGCGGTTGGCCTGTCGTTCGGATTGCGACGGTTCAGCCAGCCGTCCAACTGCCACCGCACCCTGTCGGCGGTGGCGTCCTCGGTCAGCGGTTCCGCGCAACGCCAAACCCGGTTCAGCTCTTGACCATTGGCGGTGACGGCATGAATCGCCAGCCGGGTGCAGCCGACACCAGTCGACTCGAGGCTGCGGTGCAGGTCGCTTGCCAGTGACCGGCCCGCGAACGCAGCGGCATCCACCCGGTCGATCGGGGGGTCGCAGCCCATCCCGGCGTCCAACTCCACAGGCGGTTCGCGCCCCGACGGACCACGGCCGGGTTCGGCGCGGGCGAACCGATGCGCAACCACCGCATCGACCCCGAACCGGGAGGCCACATCGGCGCGGGAGAGAGCCGCGAACTGTCCGATGTTGCGAATTCCCATGCGCCACAACAGGTCGGCAAGGTCTTCGCGACCAGGTGCAGCGAGGCTTGGTTCGGTGGCCAGCTGCCGGATGGACAGCGCCGACAAGAAAATCGCATCCTTGCCCGGGTCGATGATTCGGCCCGCACGCGCGGCGAACACCGCGGTGGCCAGCCGGTCGGCGATACCCACCTGGCATTCGGCTCCCGCCGCCGCAACGGCGTCCACCAGCCGCTCCGCGGCGGCCTGCTCCGAACCGAAGTAGCGCGCTGCGCCGCGTACCGGCAGCACCAACAGGCCAGGCCGCAGCACTTCGGCGCGCGGCACCAGATCATCCACCGCTGCCGTCACGTTCTCGAAGTGACGGGCGTCGCGCGCCGGATCGGCGGTCACCACGTGCAGCTCCGGACACCGCGCCTGGGCCTCCCTGCGGCGCAGGCCACGTCGCACCCCGACCGCCCGAGCCGATGCCGAGCAGGCGATGACCCGGTTGGCCAGCGTCACCGCGACCGGAGACGTCGGCGCCAGCTCGGCCGCGGCAGCTGCGGCGACCGCGGGCCAATCCATACACCAGATGGCCAGTACCCGCGACGCGCTCATTGCCGTGGGGGTGGTCGTCGGGTCTTCGCGCAAGCGCTCATTCGCCGCCTGCCGCGTGCACCGACCCGAAGGCTCGCCCTCTCGCCCGCGTGGCGAGCCGCACCCGACTGATCCGCCCGCATCCCGAGATCGGCCTTCCGCCGTTGCCGCCCGTCACCTCGTAGCCACTGACCCTTGCCTCCAACCGGGCCGACGCACCCTGCCATTCGCCACCGGTGACCAACAGCGTGCAACCCTTCTGCCGCGCGCGGGCGACCACCGCGCGAGCCCTGGTCGCGGGTACCGAACGCCCGCCGAGGCCGAGCAGGATCAGATCCATGCCATCCATCAGCACCGCTGCCACCTCAACGGGGTCGGCGCCCGGGTCGGGTATGACAGCGAGGCGGCTCAGGTCGGCTCCCATCTCGACGGCCGCGAGCAGGCCCACGTCCGGCTGACCGACGATGGCCGCATGCCCGCCTGCCGCGGTCACCGCGGCCACCATGCCCAGCGACATCGATCGAGCCCCCGACAGCACCGCCACCGTCCCCCTCGGCAATGTGGTCGGGACGCCCTCGGGCTGTGTTTCAAGCTGCGGCAGCAAACTCTCGGAGCCGGGAAGCACATCGTTCGACGGCATGGGGCCACGCCGGCCGGGACCCACCTTGCCGGAAATCGCCGCCATCTTGCGGCGCAGGTGTTCTACCTGTTCAGCGCGGTCGGCTCGAGGCTGAACCAGGTTCATCGCAGCGGTCACAAAAGCACCTCCCGCACCATCTGCATCAGGGCTTGTTCGAAAGTTTGTTCGATACGACGAGTAAACACCTGCCCACCGACACCGTCAAGCGCCGCCTGGCCGCAAGGGAACCCCGGACCGATTCGCCAGCGGCTTAACGACCTGAGGAATCGTTCGCTTATCGGATAAGGTTTCACCGAGTGATCGCGATGTCAGCGGTTCCATTCACCTCGGGGGACAGAAAAGGAAAGACCATGACGACACGTCGTTCGACTCGTCGCCTTCCGGCCATCGCCGGAGCCGCTGCCATCATCGCCCTCGTCGGCCTCTCCGCCGCATGTCCGAAGGAAGAGGAGAAGGCTCCCGAGACCTCGACCACGACCACGACCACGACCACCACGACCACAACGCCGGCACCCGTCGAGCCGACCGAGAAGGCCCCCCGCATCGATCCCGGCGGTCCGAATCCCTTCTCGCCCGAGGTGAAGGCACCGCCTGCACCGACGGCTGTCCCCGGCGACAACTAGCTCACGCGGTGCCCGGATGGCGAACAAGCGCCGGGCACCGACTGCTGGCGTTCATCGCGGCGGCGGGGGTGCTGGTGCTCGCATCGGATCTGCGGATCACGCAGGTGCCGCACTCGCCCGCGTCGATCGGCGGTCCATTTGCGCTGTTGCTGGGTGCCTCAACGGATCTCGGCCCCTCGCACCGCGAGGACGCGCAGCTGACCGTCGCCCTGCATGACGACACCCGGCCCGACCAGCTGGTCAACTGGGCGAGTACTCAGGGGCTGTCGGTTCGGTGGCGACCGGGTCACGACTGGGCCGTCGTCGAGGGCAACGCTCAAAATGTCGGAAACGCCTTCGGTGTCGAAGTCCACGACTACCGCGGTCAGCGTGGTCAGTTGTTCTACGCGTCTCCGCAACAGCCGTCGGTGCCCGAGGTACTTCGACCCGAGGTCGTCGAACTCGGCAGGATCCTCAGTTACACACCGCATCACATGTCCAAGCCGCCGATGCCACCGACAGACGTGCCGGATCAAGGTCTGCAACCCAGCGCGCTCCGCACCACCTACAACGTGAGCAAGCTTGCCGCGCAAGGCTTTACCGGCAAGGGGCAGACCATCGTGATCTTCGCGTTCGACGGCTACGACCAGGCTGATCTCGACAGCTTCGCGTCGCTGTACGGCCTGCCGAAGTTCACTCCGACACTGGTCGGCGGCCAGCCTGCCGAGCCGCGGGGTGAGACCACGATGGACCTCGAGGTCGCGCACGCCGTCGCACCGGACGCGCAGAAGGTCGTCATCAACGCTCGACCAACGGTCGAAGGCGACGGCGCCTACGAGAAGATCGCGCAGATGCTCGAGTCCGCAGACCGACAATTCCCCGGCGCGGTGTGGAGCTTCTCGATCGGATGGGGTTGCGACAAACTGATCACCGCCGCGGACCTGGCGCCCGTCCGGTCCGCCATCGCAGCTGCCCAAGCCAATGGCACAACGTCTTTCAACGCCAGCGGTGACCTCGCCGGGTTGGAATGCAAGGGCGGCCAGGACTGGTCTTCGCCGCCGAGCGACGCCGATATCGGACTCGACTCCGTCGCCTCGCTTCCCGAGATGACCAACGTCGGCGGCACCACCTTGTCCACCGACGCGCAGGGGGTGTGGCAATCCGAACAGGCGTGGTTCGACGTGCCACTGTCGCTCGGCAGCGGCGGTGGACCTTCGTCGTTGTTCGACCGGCCGGACTGGCAGCGATCGGTGCTGCGCGATCAGGAGCAGGGGCGCAGGCTCACCCCGGACGTCTCCGCGGTGGCCGACCAGTTCACCGGCGTCAAGATCGTGTTCAACGGCAAGCAGTTGGTCGGCGGGGGCACGTCGCAGTCGGCACCGCTGTGGGCAGGCCTGGCTGCGGTGATGAACCAGTGGCTCACCGCCAACGGCGGGCGACGCCTCGGTGACCTGAACCCGTTGTTGTACACGGTCGCCGAGGGCTCACGGCTGCCGGGCTTCCGCGATGTCACCCTCGGCGGGAACGCGGTCGCCGATGCGATGCCCGGCTATGACATGGTGACCGGCCTCGGCACCCCCGACGTCGACAACCTCGTCCGCAACATCCTCGTCCTGCAGAAGCTGACATCATGAGCACCCCGACCGACGAAGCGCCCGACACCACCATGCGGTGCCGGGTCTGCCAGACCGACGTTCCGGCAGGCCGGTACTGCGGACTGTGCGGTGACCCGTTGGCCCCCAAGCGCGGGGACGGTCCGTCGTGGTTACGGATCAGCGCCTACGGTGCCGCGCCCGACGAACATCTGTTGATTCCGTCGGTGGCCAGTTCGCTGTTCCCACAACTGCCGCACCGGTCCCGTATGCCGTTCCGGGTCGTGCTCGTCCTCGTGCTGTTGGGCCTCGTCACCTTCGCGACTCTGCGAATGCCCGCAGCCCTCATCACCGTCGCCGCGCTCGGGCTGCCATTGCTGTTTCTCCTGTACATGCGCGAGGCCGACGCCATTCGCGATTTGTCAGCTGTCACACTGCTTCTCACCGTGGCGCTCGGCATCGTCCTCGGTGTCGGATGGGTGTTGCTGACAGGTGCGGTGGTGGCCCGGTCGTACGGCGTACCGCTTGGCGTCGGGATCGCCGGCGGCCGAATACTTCGCGAAGGGCTGGGCATCCCGGTCGGCGGCATGCTCGTCATGCTGGTGCCCTCCGTCGTCATCCGCCTGACCCGACCGTCGAGCCGAGAGTCGATGGACGGCTTCATGATCGGCGCGCTCGGCGCGCTTGCCTTCACCGCCGCCGCCACGATCACCCGACTCGCGCCGCAGTTCGCCACCGGCATGGTCGCCCGCGCCCGCCCGGTCTCGTCGCTCATCATCGAGGCGGGCATCCGCGGGATTGCGGTGCCGGTCACAGCCGCCGCCGTCGGCGGGCTCATCGGTGCGACGCTGTGGTTCACCCGACCTCCGTCGAAGGCACACCAGCATCCGGGCTATGTGCGCGCCGCGCTTGCCGGCTTCGCGGCCGCCGTCGTCGCGGTCTACGCCTGCCTCGGTCTGGTCGACGTCACGCACATCCCTCAGTGGCTGCAGTTGGTCGTCCACCTGACCGTCTCGCTCGTCGCGCTTCTGTTGCTGCGCATCGGACTTCACCTCGCGCTGCTGCACGAGGAACACGACGAGATCCAATCCGACGAACCGGTGCTGTGCCCGAACTGCAACCACGTCGTCCCCGACATGGCGTTCTGTCCGGCCTGCGGGGTGGCCACACACGCGGCCTCGCGCTCGTCGAGACGGGATCGGCGGGAATCGCGACCCACCGTCCACGCCGACGACGAACCGGTGACCGAGAGCACCTGTCCGGGATACTCGACCACGCCGGGCACCTACGACGCCAAGCCCCCGCGGCGGACGTCGTATGCCCGACTGCTGAGGAGCTGGGGCGTGGCGATCGTGGTGGTCGCCGTCGCGCTCGTCGGGCTTTCGGTGGTCATCCACAAACCGCCCGCACGCTACGTCTGTCCGCCCGACTGCGGACACCCGCCGACCGGCGAACCCGTCGCCATCAATCCCCGCTTCACCGCGCCCGACGGAAGCTTCTCCGTCTCCTACCCCGCGCCGAGCCCGGCGTACCGGATCACCACCAGTCCGACCGGGGTTCGAGCCGATTTCCTCGGGGGCGACGGCGGCACCATGCAGTTGATGAGTCGTCCGGCGAATGGACGGACCGCCGAACAGATCGCCAACGACCTTGTGCACGAGACGTTCCCAGACACCAAGACCGCGTATGAGATCCCCAATGCCATGGTCGGCTACGCACCGGGCTACGGCCTGGTCGCAGACTGCTGGCCGCAGGGCGCCAACAGCAACTACATGCGGATGCGGGTCATCGCGATGGTGGCGGTGAAGAACGACCTCGCGCTCGTCGCGGCCGCGGTCGGTCCCTTCCGGCAGTTCGGGCCCGACTTCGGGCTGGGCAAGCCGTCGGGCGCCAACCTGCAGCTCGCGCTGGACATGGGCAAATACGTCAACAGCTTCAGCTGGAAGGGAGACCCACCCCGCTGACCAACCGCCGAGGGCGCCCGATCACTCCCATTCGATGGTGCCAGGCGGCTTGCTGGTGACATCCAACGCGACCCTGTTGACCTCGGGCACCTCGTTGGTGATGCGGGTGGAGATGCGTTCGAGCACTTCGTAGGGCACCCGGGTCCAGTCCGCGGTCATCGCGTCTTCGCTCGACACCGGCCGCAGCACGATCGGATGGCCGTAGGTGCGTCCGTCGCCCTGAACGCCGACCGACCGAATGTCGGCCAGCAGAACCACCGGGCACTGCCAGATCTGGTTGTCCAGGCCTGCGGCGGTGAGTTCTTCGCGTGCGATGGCGTCGGCTCGGCGCAACGTTGCCAACCGATCCTCGGTCACCTCGCCGATGATGCGGATCGCCAGGCCGGGTCCCGGGAACGGTTGGCGCGCAACGATGTCCTCGGGAAGACCGAGCTCGCGGCCGACGGCACGCACCTCGTCCTTGAACAGCAGCCGCAACGGCTCGACGAGTGTGAACTTCAGGTCGTCGGGCAGCCCGCCGACGTTGTGGTGACTCTTGATGTTCGCGGTGCCCGAGCCGCCGCCGGACTCCACCACGTCGGGATAGAGCGTGCCCTGCACCAGGAAGTCGACCTCGGCCCCGGTATCGCCCGCGATGTCGCGCACCGCGCCCTCGAATGCCCGGATGAACTCCCGCCCGATGATCTTGCGTTTGCCTTCCGGATTGGTCACGCCGGACAGCGCCTGCAGGAACCGGTCCGCGACGTGGACGGTGACCAGGTTCGCGCCGGTCGCGGCGACGAAGTCGCGCTGCACCTGTGCCCGCTCGCCCTCGCGGAGCAGACCGTGGTCGACGAACACGCACGTCAACCGGTCACCGATGGCGCGTTGGACCAGTGCGGCGGCGACGGCGGAGTCCACACCTCCGGACAGACCACAGATCGCCCTGCCGTCGCCGATCTGCGAGCGGACCTGCTCGACAAGGCTGTCGGCGATGTTGGCGGGGGTCCATGTCGAGTCGATGCCGGAGAATTCGTGCAGGAACCGGCTCAGCACCTGCTGGCCGTGCGGGGTGTGCATCACCTCGGGGTGGTACTGCACACCGGCGAGCCTGCGCGCCGGGTTCTCGAACCCCGCAACCGCAGCGCCCGCGCTGCTGGCCGTCACCTCGAACCCGTCGGGCGCGGCGGTGACGGCGTCACCGTGGCTCATCCACACCGGCTGAGTGGCCGGTAGATCCGAATGCAGTTGTCCACCAGTGACTTTCAACTCGGTGCGGCCGTACTCACTCGTCCCGGTGTGGGCGACGGTGCCCCCGAGGGTCTGTGCCATCGCCTGGAAGCCGTAGCAGATGCCGAACACCGGAACGCCGAGGTCGAACACCGCCGGGTCGAGCTGCGGAGCACCCTGCTCGTAGACGCTCGACGGGCCGCCGGACAGCACGATGGCCTGCGGGTCCCTTGCCTTGATCTCGTCGATGCTCGCGGTGTGGGGAATCACCTCCGAATACACCCGCGCCTCGCGGACGCGACGGGCGATCAGCTGCGCATACTGCGCGCCGAAGTCGACCACCAGGACGGGGCGTGGGGATGCGGATTGCACCTGATCAGTCTACGGGCGGAGGTCCTCGACGCCTGCCGAGCGCCGGCACAACACGAAAGATGCCCGCCCGGTGGCCGCCGCCGAGCAGACGAACACCTCGTTGTCGAAGCCCCGGCAATGGCCCGCCACACCATGGACGTGCATCCGGCGTGTGATTGGGTATCCGTGAGCCAGCCCGGATCACCCGTCCTTTAGGAGCTACATGCCCGAGTGGGTCGTCATTCTGCTTGCCCTTGCTGCGGCGGTGACTTCAGCGCTCGGAATCGTCGTTCGGCAGCGTGCGACACTGGCGATCCCTCAGGACGAGGGCGTCAGCACGACGATGTTCAAGAAGCTGCTTCGCAACCGGCTGTGGTGGGCCGGCACCGCGGTGGCGGCGGCCGGT
>JAEZKH010000155.1 GCA_023415515.1 Actinomycetes bacterium | reverse complement strand
CGCCGTGCGCCTCCATCATCGGGGTCTGGATGTAGGCGATGTCCGCGCCGACCTCCTGGGCGTGCAGTGTCAGCTCCAAAGTGTCCTTCGCGCACGTCGTCGCGACGCAGGCCTGGACCACAACCTGAGGATTGGCTTTGCGCCCCTCCTCGATTGCCACCTCCAGCAAGCGCTTTCGCTCGTCGAGCGTCAGCGCCCAGAACTCGGCGAGGCCGCCTGTGCTCCACAGCATCGAATGCCCGAGGTCGCCGACGCAGTAGCGCACGAGCGTCCGGTAGGCGTCCCAATCGATCTCGTCGCCATCGCGGCCGCAGAATGGCGTGTACAGCGAATCGCCGATTCCCCGCAATGCGCCACGCGCCCAGCCGCGCGCCTCAGAGGCAGTTGCCATCACCCACTCCTTCTGTCAGCGGCCAGAACGACGCCGGCAGCGCGGTGCCATTTGACAGGCCTAGACCCATGCTTACGTGTCTAGGCCTAGCCGGATCTCCCATAAAACCATACAATGGTTATCACAGTAGCAGATGGATAACCGCACGCGGCAGTGCGTTTTGGGTGCTTACCAAGTCGCTCGCGATACTCGTCCGGCTACTCTTGGAACGTCTCATCGTCGAAGCGAGATCGTCATGCCCGAACCAGGCATCGTTGGTGCCGTCCGGACCGCGATTGGTCGCTCGTTCAAGGGGACGTTGGTCAACACTGCGCCTGAGGTCCTGCTAGGCGCTGTCCTGCCCGAGTTGGTTCGCCGTGGCGGTATCGACCCGAGCGTGATCGACGACATCATTATCGCCGAATCTCATTACGGTGGAGGTGATCTCGCGCGCTACGCCGCGCTGGTAGCGGGGTTCGAGAACGCGCCGGGCCAGGCTGTGAACCGGCACTGCGCGGGCAGCCTGACCGCCATCGGCAACGCCTCGGCCCAGATCGGATCGGGGATGGAGCGTGTGCTCGTTGCGGGCGGCGTGCAGTCGCTGTCGATGACGCCCCTGATGAATCAGCGCATTCCCGGTCTGGAGCTGAAGTTCGAGGAGCGCTGGCTGCCGCCGATTCAGGTCGAGACCCCGGATGCGCCGGCCCGCGACATGTCGATCACGGTCGGCTGGAATACCGCGCAGTGCTATGGGATCAGCCGTGAGCAGCTTGACGAATGGGCCGCGCGTAGCCACCAGCGTGCTGTCGCCGCCCAGGACGCGGGCAAGTTCGCCGACGAGATCATCCCGTTGAAGGTCGAGCAGTTCGACGGTTCGGTCACCGAGTTCGCCGTCGACGAGCACCCGCGCCGCGACACCACCGTCGAAAAGCTCGCCGCCCTCAAGGTCTTGCATCCGGAGATCGAGGGCTTTTCGATCACCGCCGGAAACAGCAGCGGCACCAACGACGCGGCCGCCGCCGTCGCCCTGACCGATCGCGACTACGCGTCGTCCAACGGGCTCGACGTGCTGGCCACCGTGAAAGCTTGGGGCGCCGCCGGCGTGCCCGCCCGCGACACCGGCCTCGGTGCGGTCGCCGTCATCGGCAAGGTGCTCGATCGAGCTGGCCTCAACCCGTCGGACGTGGCGCTGTGGGAGGTCAACGAGGCGTTCGCCTCGGTGCCGATCGCTGCCTGCAGGGAATACGGCATCGATGAAGAGCTGGTTAACGTCTCCGGCAGTGGCTGCAGCCTCGGCCACCCGATCGCGGCCTCCGGCGCCCGGATGATCACCACGCTGATCTACGAGCTGCGCCGCCGCGGCGGCGGCATCGGTGTCGCGGCGATGTGCGCGGGCGGCGGCCAGGGCGGCGCCGTTGTCCTCGAGGTCTAGCGGTACTGACCTCAGAAGTGAGGGCGGCCGGGCGGGTTGTTGGCCACCGATGCAGTGTGGTTGCGGTGAGGATTGTAAGCGCGCATCCCGGTGGTGACTGCTGCGCAGCGTTCGGTGTCGCTGCGGTAGAGCCGGGCACAGGCCCATTCGTCGGCCAGAGGTCGGGGGAATCTCTCGACCTCTGACGTTGGTCTGAGGTCGGTTGGGGAGTGGGTAGCGGTGCCATATCGCGCCCAGCGCTTGGGAGAAGGGACGTAGACCGACAGCAGAGAATTCGTGGTTTGCGACAATGGAAACGACTCGGTGGGAAACCTGCGGCATCGGCGTTCTCGATGAGCAGTATTCCTCAGACAGGATGCGGATCGTCTGTATCACCCCAGTCGCGACCGCTCGCTTGCTGCGGGCGCAGTGCCGCACTGGCACGTCAAAAAATGCTCGGTTGGCCAACACCGGCTGGGTCGGGGAGCGATCCTCTCCGAGGCGGCGGTCCTGTTGTTTTACTGCCTTACCACAGCCAGATCACTTGGGGGCGAAGCGCTGCCCCCCGTCGAGGCGGATGCACTGGCCGTTGAGCATCGGGTTGTCGACGATCGCGGAGACCAGTTTGGCGAACTCCTCCGGGCGGCCCAGGCGCTTCGGGAACGCGGCGTCCTTGGTGAGCGTCTTGGCATAATCGTCGGGGATGCCCTTGGTCAGGCCGGTGGCGAACAAGCTCGGCGCGATGACCAGCGCGCGGATGCCGATGGAGCCGAGGTCGCGAGCCATGGTCAGGCACATACCTGCGATGCCGGCTTTGGCGGCGGTGTAGGCAACCTGGCCGATCTGGCCTTCGAACGCCGCGATCGAGGCGGTGTTGATGATGACGCCGCGCTCCTCGTCTTCGGGCTCGTTGTTGGCCATGTGGGCAGCGGCCAGGCGGCTGATGTTGAAGCTGGCGACCAGATTGAGGTTGATCGTGCCCTGGAAGGTCTCGAGCGAGTGCGGGCCGTTCTTGCCGAACGTCTTTTCGGGGGTGCCCCCGCCGGCGGTGGTCAGCGCAACGTGTAGGCCGCCGAGTTCGTCGACCGCCTGCTGTAGTGACTTCTCAGTGCCCGTGAAGTCGGTGACGTCGACCGGAATGAAGGTACCGCCGACGCGAGACGCCACCTCGGGGCCGTCGGTGCCTTCACGATCGAGGATCGCCACCCTGGCGCCCTGCGAGGCAAGCAGCTCAGCGCTTGCCCGCCCGAAGCCCGATGCGCCGCCGATGACGACCACCTTCTTGCCCGAGATCTCCATCCGATACTCCTGTCAGTTGACGCCGGCACGGGCCGTGCGGTTAGTGGTAAGAGTGAATAGGCCGAGTTCAAGCCGACGGGCTATAGGCTTTGAGCCGCTTCAAGTAAGACACCAATCGGTATGCTGGCGCGGGCTTTGGCCAGTCGTCAGTGCGGAAGTACGCGTCCGTCCCGCCGTCGACGAATAATACGC
>JAEZKH010000132.1 GCA_023415515.1 Actinomycetes bacterium | reverse complement strand
GTCTCGACGAACCGGCTCCGATGCGCGATCAGCGCCGCGCCGTGCGCGGCGATCAACTGCGGCTGCGGGGTGGTGATCACCGAGGCGCGCAACGCAGCGGAGAGACGCTGCGTGATCAAGGGGATACGCGCACCGCCGCCGACCGTGGCGACCGCGGAGATGCTCGCCATCGGAATTCGATTGCGGGCAACGGTGTCCGCCAGCACAGCCAGAAAACCGTCCAGCGGGTCGGCGATCATCGCTTCGAGTTCCACCCGGGTCAGGCGCACGGTGGTGTCCAGCCCGGGGACGTCGACGACGATCGCGGTCGCGGTTTCGTCGGAGAGCCGTTCCTTGGCGCGCCTGCACTCCTCGCGCAGCGAGACCAGCGAGCTGACCATCGAGGTGCCTGCGGGGTCGGCGCCGTCGAAGAGCCCGGCCATCACCCTGGTCAGGATGGCTTGGTCGATCTGGTCGCCCGAGAAATCCGGCACGCGAACGGTCTCACCGATGACCGCGTCATCGGCGCCGGCGTCGACAAGTGTGATGCTGGTGCCGCTGCCGCCGAAGTCGCACAGCACCACGACGCCCGTCGTCGGCAGGCCGGGGTTCGAGCGAAGCGCCGTGGAAGCGGCGATCGCATCGGACACCAGGGGGGCTCGCGCCAGCCCCGGCTTGTTGCGCACGGCCTCACGCAGCGCGTCGATCATGGGCGGACGCCAATGGGCGGGGATCGCCACCGCCACCTCCGACACCGGCGTCTTCGCCGCGGCGCGGGCCACGCCGTCGAGCGCCTCGACCAGCAGCGTCTCCGGCCGGTGTCGGGATCCGTCCTGGGCGACCAGTGGGACCGGATCGCCGACGCGATCGACGAAGCCGGTGAGGGTCAGCCCGCCGTCGAGGGTCACCGACGAGGCGCGCACGACACGTCGTTGGCCGTCGCCGGTACCGGCGAGGTTCGTTGCTCCAACGGAGAGGCCGAGCGAACCGGCCTCTCCGCCTCGAGGATTCGACATGTCATACCTCTGCGTCAGGGTTGTGGCGAAGCGATTGCATCGACAGTAAGCCGCAGGTAGTCGCGGCGGATCGGTGCTCACCCCGGCGTCGAGAGGAGGCGGTTAGGGGAAATCGACTAGGGGATTGTGGTGGGTTAGGGGATTTGGTGACGGCTAGTTCGGCGTGGCGAGGATCGCCCGCAGCATGGACAGCATCTCCGAGCGCGATTCCGCACCCAACCGCCGGCGAATGCGGGCGACGTGGTGCTCGACGGTCTTCGCCGAGATGAAAAGACGGCTGCCGATGTCGCGGTACGGCATCCCGAGCAGCAGCAGTTCGGCGACCTCACGTTCGCGGTCCGACAGCCGCGACGACTGCTGGCGGGGCGCACTGCTCGGCGCGGTCGTGGCGGGCGTCGCTTCCGCTCCGTCGTCGACGGCGGTCGTCAGCTTCAGGTCGCGGGCCAACTGCAACATCGCGCCGGAAACCCGTCCGTCGGGGGTCTGCAGTGCGGCCTGGCCGGCCAGCCGGGTCGCGTCGGAGGTCAGCCCGAACTGGGACAGCGCCCTGGCTGCCGCGGTGACCTCATCGGCGTCGACGTGGTTGGCGAGCACCCGAAGCCAGGTCCGGCCCGCGCCTGAGAGTGCCTTGGCGAACGCGCTGCCACCTGCCGCCGCGGTCAGCGCGTGCCCGTGCGGGGCGACCGCCTCAGGCGAGTTCGCCAGAATGCCCGCGTGCACCCCCGCCCAGTGCAGGGGCACCGACCACAGCGGCGGGTTTCCGAGCGACTCGAGGAGCGCCATCGCTTCGTCGATGGTGTGCTCGAGCCGGTCGATCTGGCGCATCCGGGCGGCGGCGACCCACAGCTCGCCGAGCGGAAGCAGGGAGAAGAGGTCGATGGAGTATTCGGCGAGCACTTCCATCGCGGCATACCAATGCCTCTGGACCGCGCCGCCGTCTCCACTGCGGCGCGCGATCGCCGTGTTGAGCGCAGCCGCCCACAGGGCGTCGCGGCGGTGCAGCGATGCCTCACCGACCGCGGCGGCGTCGGCGGTCGCGCCGGCCAGCTGACCGTCCTGCATGCGTACCCAGCCGAGGAGCAGCCGGTGCCGGTGCGCGGAGAACGCGTCATCCTCGCCGGATGCCCGCACCGCCCGCCCGATCACGCTGCGCGCTCGAACCGGATCCCCGCCGTGCAACGCGGCCAGCGTCACCAGCGCGGCGGGGCTGTCCGGTGCGACCCCGGGGTGGTGGTGCTCGGCCGTGATGGCCTGCCCGAGCCGCGCGATGACGACCGGGAAGGGTTGGTCGAGCGACATCAACAGGCCCTCGGCCAGATTGTGTGCGGTCCTCGCGGTCGATGTCGGGGGACCGGAACTTTCGGTGTCCAGCGCGGCGCGGGCCGCCGACGCGTCACCGGCGGCGATCGAGACGACGGCGCTCGCGGCACTGATGTAGGCGTCCGGGTACGGCCCAAGCCACCGGAACAGGTCGGCGGCCTGGGCCGCGCCGCCGTCGTGCATGGCAATGCTCGCCGCGATCCGAACGGCCGCGGCCTGCTCGGTCCTGTCATCGGAGGCCAGCAGTTCGTCGGTCAGCCTGCCCGCAGTGGCGCAGTCACCGGTCAGCGCCAACGCATCGGCGAGCCGCGCGCTGACCGTGGTCGCACCCGCTTCGGCGGCGGCACGGTAGAGCTGTGCAGCCGTGGCCGGCTGATGCCGGTGGTCGGCGGCGAGATCGGTCAGCGCGGTGGCCAGTCGGTCGTCGCGCAGTCCGTGGTCGGCCATCCGCAGTGCGAGATCGGTTGTGAGCGTGTTCATTTCAACCTGTGAGCGCAGCAGTGCGAGCTCGACCTCGTGATGGCGGGCCGCCCCGATGATCGCGGCGACGCCGAGGTGTACCGAGCGCAGAAAAGCGTGGCTGTGGGAGGGCTCGATGAGCCCGCTGGCGCGGGCGCGGTCCACCAGTCGCGTGGCCTCCCCCGAGCCGAGGCCGAGTGCCGCCGCGACGTCGTCGGCCCCCAGTTCCGGGCTCAGCGATGACACCAGCAGGGTGTCGAGCACCGGTTCCTCCACCTTTCGCAGGCGCTCGATCAAGGCGATCCTGGCCGCCCGCCCGACCGCGTCCCCCACGGGTTCGCCGGCGGATGTGGTCGCCGCGGCGACCGCCGGATACAGCAGGAACGGCAGACCGGCGGTCGAAACCGTAAGCGCCCGAGTGATTTCCGCCGACGGCGGGGCGCCCGTGGTCGTCGCGACGGCTGCTGCGACATCGGAAGGGTTCAGCGAACCGAGCGAGATCACGGGATTCTCGCGCTCGAGCGCGGTGACCAGCGTGCGCATCGCGCGCCGCTGGGTGAGCGGTTCGGCCGCGACGACGACCGTCGCCCCGGGATCGGAGACCCGCTCGGCCAGCGCCGCGAGCTCCTCGTCGGCGAGCAGGTGGGCATCGTCGATCACGATGGCGGCACCCGGGTCGTCGCCGGGCCGCGGTGTGCGGGTGATCACCGGTAAGTCGGCTGCCCGCAACGCGTTACGTGCGATTGTCAGTACCGAACTCTTGCCCGTGCCGATGCCGCCCGACACCAGGAACCTGACCTTGGAGGTCGGCGATTCGACCAACATCGACACGGCCTCGCGAGCGGCAGGCGGTATATCGGTCAGGGTGACGGGTGCTGGTCCGGCCATGCGACGCTCCGCGTCATCAGCCATTCTCTGGGGCCGGTTCGGGCTCCGGCTCGGGTTCCGGCTGCGGCGCCGGTGGCGACGTCGTCGTGGTCGTGGCTGTTCTGGTGGTCGTCGTCGTGGTGGTCGTCGACGTGGTGGTCGTGGTGGTCGTCGACGATGTCGTCGTGGTGGGCGACGTCGTTGTCGTCGTGCTCGTCGGGGACGCCGGCGGCGGCGTGACGATCGTCGTCGTCGGCTGACCGTCGGAGCCGGGCACCGTGACCGTCGTCGGCGCTGCCGCTGTCGGTGGCGGCGCCGACGACGGGC
>JAEZKH010000293.1 GCA_023415515.1 Actinomycetes bacterium | reverse complement strand
GGGCGGAGACATCCAGTTCAACGGCTTGTATGCGCGGGCGTCGGCGTGCACGCTGACCGAGCCGTCGGCCTTGATCAGCAGAAGCCGGCGGGCAGAGGGCAGATGAGCGGTCAGTCGCCCCACGTAGTCGACGGTGCACTGAGCGATTACGAGACGCACTGGTCCAACCTTAGGGCCAGCATCGCGGGCAAATTAGGCTGACACGGGATGAACTCGAAGAAAAGCGTCGCACACCGGATGGGCAGGGTCCTCGAGGCCGTGACCCGCCAGAGCGGTCGGCTGGCCACACCGCCCGATTACGGTTCATGGCTGCTCGGCAGGCAAGACGAGAGCCAGACCCGCAGGCGCGTGCGCATCCAGGTCATCCTCACGTTCTTCATTCTGTTCACAAACCTACTCGGCATCATCGTGGCGACGGTGCTCGTCGCATTCGCCTTCCCGGTGCCCAGCATCTTCACCGACGTCCCGGCGTGGCTGACCTTCCTGGTCGGGCCCGCCTACATCGTCCTGGCGCTGGGCCTCGGCACGTTCTGGGTGACTCGACGGATCGTGCGCTCGCTGCGATGGGCCATCGAAGAGCGCACACCCGACCGGACCGACCACCGCAACGCATTCGTCGCGCCGTGGCGGGTGGCCCGCATGGTCTTGCTGCTCTGGGGCGTCGGCGCCGTACTGCTGACCATCCTCTACGGATTACACGACACCGATTTCATCCCGCGGTTCCTGTTCGCGGTCAGCTTCCCCGGCGTGCTGGTCGCAACTGGCTGCTACATGATCACGGAGTTCGCCCTGCGGCCGGTGGCCGCGCAGGCCTTGGAAGCCGGTCCCCCGCCGCACCGGATGATGGACGGCATCATGGGCAGGACGATGCTCGTGTGGCTGTTCGGCTCCGGTGTCCCGGTGCTGGGCATCGCCGTCTCGGCGATCTTCGCGTTGTCGTTGCAGAACCTGACACAAACCCAGTTCGCCTACGCCGTGCTGAGTATCGCCGCGGCGACCCTGGTCTTCGGTGCCGTTCTGATGTGGTTGCTGTCGTGGCTGACGGCGACACCGGTGCGAGTGGTGCGAACCGCTCTCAAACACGTCGAGGATGGCGACCTCGATTGCAAAGTCGTGGTTTTCGACGGTACCGAACTCGGCGAGCTGCAGCGCGGTTTCAATTCGATGGTCAACGGCCTCAAGGAGCGCGAACGCGTCCGCGACCTGTTCGGCAGGCATGTCGGCCGCGAGGTGGCCGCAGCGGCGGAGAAGGAGCGACTGGAACTCGGCGGTGAGGAACGCCACGTCGCGGTGATTTTCGTCGACATCATCGGTTCGACACAGCTGGTCACGTCAAAACGTGCGAAAGAGGTCGTCGAGTTGTTGAACCGGTTCTTCGCGGTGGTCGTCGAGGAGGTCGACCGCCACCACGGTTTCGTGAACAAGTTCGAGGGTGACGCCGCACTCGCCGTGTTCGGCGCTCCGAACCATCTCCAAAGCCCGGAAACCGCGGCGCTGGCCGCCAGCCGTGCCATCGCGCGGCGACTCCACGAGGAAGTGCCGGAATGCGAGGCCGGCATCGGGGTCGCTGCCGGGGAGGCGGTTGCAGGCAACGTCGGCGCCAAGGAACGCTTCGAATACACGGTCATCGGCGACCCGGTGAACGAGGCCGCCCGCCTGTGCGAGCTTGCCAAGGATGCGCCGAACCACCTGCTCGCCTCCTCGGATGCGGTGGAAACCGCCACCGAGGACGAGCGCGCGCTGTGGACGCTCGGCGACAGCGTGACGCTGCGCGGCTACAACGAGCCGACCAGGTTGGCCCTTCCCGTCTGAGGCGAGCGACGACACGTCCTGCGGGACGGGACCCGCTCGTGTGGTCATGCGGGGCGCTACGGGCACTGCCCGTTGTTCACACAACCCGGCGCAGGCGAGGCCTTCACAGAGGGAGTCGCCTCGGCGACGGCAGTGGTGGCCTTGGCCGGTGACGCGGTTGCCGTTGCACCCAGCGACATGGCAGTCGGATTCAGCGACATCGCGGGCACGACCGGTGACGTGTACTCGCCGACGGTCGACGAGTCGCCCGAGCCGCCGGCAAGATGGCTCGCTTGAGTTGGCTCCAGATTCAATCCGACGGCAGTCCCGAAGGCCAGCAGGCCGGCGATCGCCAACAACCTTCTGATATTCACGACGCTCATGTGTCGCGCCTCTCTTCCGATGTCGGCGTTCGACGCGTCGACCTCTACACCTGTCCTACGCCGACATCAGCAGCGCGGCAACGAACTCCAACCCAGGTCTACGGAAATCCGAAGCGGAGTGCCAACCAACGGCCTCTCGCTGGCAATCAGCAGCACAGTCACGCCTTCTGTCCAGAAAACGCAGACAATAGCCACAGCTGTCGGAAACAGTTGTGTAACACCGGACTAGGCACCATGAAATATGGGATTGATTGTCGGACACAGATTTCGCCGCTTGACTATTCGGGGGGTGAGCGGACTCACCGCCGCCTCCGCGGGCGTTGCCGCCGTCGTCGTCGTCGCCGCTCCTGCTGAAGCCGCCTCGTCGCCGTCGGTGGTGGGTCAGAAGTACTCGGATGCCAGGGGGACCCTGGCCAGCGCCGGATACACCGAAGTGGTCGAGACAACGGTGGGCGACCAGATTCAGCGCGATGACTGCATCGTCACGCATCAACAGGACCGAACGTTGCCGCCACCGGAGAACACAAGCGCGTCGCCGACGAAGCAGACCATGCTCTCGTTGAACTGCGACGCGGCGCTCGCCTCGGCGACCAAACCGGGCAACTCTCTGGCCAGCCCGGCAGGAGCCGCTGCCGCGAAGGCGTTGGCGGCCGCCGCGGCTGCGAAGGCGTCGGCAGGCGCTACCCCGTCACCGACGCCGTCAGCGGGCCACCGCTGAGTGGCCACGAGCGCTGATGTCTAGGAGCCTGCGGCGGCTATCGCGGCATCGTAGTCGGGTTCTTGGCCGATCTCGGGTACGAGTTCGGAGTACACGACGTCGCCGTCGGCGCCGACGACCACCACTGCCCGCGCAAGGAGGCCGGCCATCGGTCCGTCGGCGATGGTGACGCCGTATGTGTCGCCGAAGTCGTCGCGGAATGCCGACGCCGTCGTGACGTTCTCGATTCCTTCCGCGCCGCAGAATCGCTTCTGCGCGAACGGCAGGTCCTTGGAGACGCAGACGACGTTGACACCGCCTGCTGCGGCGCGTTCGTTGAAGGTGCGCACACTCATCGCACACACCGGAGTGTCCACCGACGGAAAGATGTTGAGCAGGAACGGCTTACCACGGAACTGTTCATCGCTGACCGAACCGAGATCGCTGCCCGTGAGCGAGAAGCCGGGCGCCGGCGAACCGACGGCGGGCAGCTCACCCACGGTGTTGATCGGATTTCCACGCAAAGTTATCTGTGCCACGAGACACAGTCTGCCAGCACGCCGATGGCCTCAGTTCGCCACCCGGCCATTCGAGGTCGCGCTCGCGGTAGCGGAGTGCTCGAAACCTCACCGACGGACTGCACGGTTCGATGTGGTCGGTGGTGCTGGACCAGGCAGGCCGTGCTGAGACGTTGATGTCGGTTTTCCGCCAGTCATGTCGGTGATCGCGTGTAAGTGTTGAAGGCGTGTACGAGGATTTCGAACGCTGTTACCGGGCCGTCCAGTCCAAGGATGCCCGGTTCGACGGCTGGTTCGTCACCGCCGTACTCACCACGGGGATCTACTGCAGGCCCAGCTGCCCGGTGCGGCCGCCGTTCGCCCGCAACGTGCGCTTCTATCCCACAGCGGCCGCTGCCCAGCGGGACGGATTCCGAGCGTGCAAGCGGTGTCGTCCTGATGCGTCACCCGGCTCTCCGGAATGGAATGTGCGCAGCGACGTCGTCGCGAGAGCGATGCGGTTGATCGCCGACGGCACGGTCGACCGCGAGGGCGTGACCGGCCTCGCGGCGCGCCTCGGCTACACCACCCGTCAACTCGAGCGACTGCTGCAGGCAGAAGTCGGCGCGAACCCGCTGACCTTGGCGCGGGCACAGCGCACACAGACGGCCCGGGTGCTCATCGAGACGACCGACCTTCCGTTCAGTGACGTGGCGTTCGCGGCGGGATTTTCGTCGATCCGGCAGTTCAACGACACGGTACGCACGGTCTGCGCTCTCACTCCGACGGCCTTGCGAGAGCGGGCACAAGCCAAGTTCGGCCGCGGCCAGGCGGTTTCGGCGGGTACGGTGTCGCTTCGGCTGCCCGTGCGCACTCCGTTCGCCTATGAGGGGTTGTTCGGCCACCTCGCGGCATCCGCGGTCCCTGGCGTCGAAGAAGTTCGCAACCATGCGTATCGGCGCACATTGCGGTTGCCTGCGGGGAACGGCATCGTGAGCCTCACCCCGGAGCCTGACCACGTGCGATGCACCCTCGCGTTGGACGACTTCCGCGATCTCGCCACCGCCATCGCTCGTTGTCGGCGCCTGCTCGATCTCGACGCCGACCCCGAGGCAGTCGTCGACGCTCTCGGCGCCGATCCAGATTTGAGTGCATTGGTCGCCAAGGCGCCGGGACAGCGCATACCGCGTACCGTCGACGAATCCGAGCTGGCCCTACGCGTCGTCCTGGGTCAGCAGGTGTCGGTGAAGGCGGCGCGCACCCATGCCGGTCGAATCGCCGCTGCATACGGTCAGGCGATCACCGACAGCGACGGGGGGCTGACGCAGGTCTTCCCGGCGATCGAGCATCTCGCCGAAATCGACCCCGTCCATCTGGCTTTCCCCAAATCACGTCAGCGCACCCTGACCGCGCTGGTGAAGGCGATCGGCGACGGCGAGGTGGCGCTCGACGCAGGCTGCGACTGGGATCGCGCCCGCTCGCAACTGCGCGCCGTGCCAGGAATAGGTCCGTGGACCGCTGAGGTCATCGCGATGCGGGGTCTCGGCGATCCCGACGCGTTTCCGTCCACCGATTTGGGTGTGCTCGTTGCGGCCACGCAGCTCGGGCTGCCGGAGGACGCCCGGGAACTCACCAAACACAGCGAACGCTGGCGTCCCTGGAGATCCTATGCTGCACAACACCTCTGGACCGCACTCGATCACGCGGTGAATGAATGGCCACCGAAGGAGAGCCGATGACTGCTATCAACTTCCGATCTGTCGATAGCCCGGTAGGACGGCTCACGCTCGCCGGCCGCGACAGAAGACTGATGCATCTTCGCATGGTGGATCAGACATATGAGCCGAGCCACGTCGGCTGGGAGTCCGACGACCGTGCATTCCCCGAGGCCGTCGAGCAACTCGAATCTTATTTCGCCGGCGAGCTTTTCGACTTCGACCTCGAACTCGACCTGGTCGGGACCCAGTTTCAGCGAAAGGTGTGGGCTGCATTGATGACGATTCCGTACGGCGAGACCCGCTCGTACGGAGAAATCGCCGCGCAGATCGGATCGCCAGGCGCGTTCCGCGCGGTCGGGTTGGCCAACGGGCACAACCCCATTGGCATCATCGTGCCGTGTCATCGAGTGATCGGCGCGAACGGCAGCCTCACCGGGTACGGCGGCGGGCTGGACCGCAAGCGAACACTGCTTGCGATGGAGAAGAGCCGAAGGCCGCTACTGCCAACGCTTTTCGACTGAATAAATAGGAATCGCCCCCCACGCGTGGTGGGGGGCGATCCTAATGTGTGTTCGGCGGTGTCCTACTTTTCCACCCGGGTTGGGTAGTATCATCGGCGCTGGCAGGCTTAGCTTCCGGGTTCGGGATGGGTCCGGGCGTTTCCCTGTCGCTATTACCG
>JAEZKH010000039.1 GCA_023415515.1 Actinomycetes bacterium | reverse complement strand
TAGGAATGCCTGTCCACGACGACCAGGTCCTCCGGCCGGTACGGGGCGATGACGGCGTCCCAACCCGCCACGTGGTCGGCGAAATCGGCGTCCGCGCCGCTGGGATCGACGAACAGGTAGCCGTGCCAGTTCACCAGCCGCAGTTCGGCGAGGCTCCACTCGCCTGCGTCGAAGTGTTCGGCGTGGGCGAAGCCGGGTGCGTTGCGGATGCTGCCGTCGAGCCGATAGGACCACGAGTGGTACGGGCACACGATCGCGCGGCCCTTTGTGGTCTGGTTGCAGGCGAGCAGTTCGTGTCCGCGGTGACGGCAGGTGTTGGCGAACGCGCGCACCCTGTCCTCCCCGCGGACCAGCAGGACGGCGTTCGGACCGGTGCCGACCGCCTTCTGGGCGCCGACGGTGGCCAGGTCGGACGCATGGCCCACACAGGTCCAGCCGGAGAAGATGTGCCGCTGCTCCCACTCGTAGACGGCGGGGTCGACGTAGGCCTCCCGCGGCAGCATCCGCGATTGGCCGAACGGGGCCATTGCCGCGGCGACGCCGTCGGCGGGAAGCGGAGCGGGAGGATGCTGTTTGAACATACAGTCAGCCTAGTCCATCAGGCCTCGCCGGTGAAGCCGCCGAGTCCGCTGTCTGCGGTGGTGTCACCGCGTGTCATCCGCCGGTACACCAGGAACCCGACGACCACCGCGGCCAGCGCGGCCACCAGCAGAAGCGTGGCCAACGCGTTGAGCGCAGGTGTCGGCGCCGCGCGGGCGGTGTTGTAGATCTTCACCGAAACCGGCTCGGTCGATGCGTCACCGGACAGGTACCGCACGAGCACGAAGTCGTCGATGACGTCGGCGAACACCAGCACCGTGCTGGCGAAGATCGCGGGCAGCAGCATCGGAACGATGATCCGCCGCAGCGCGCCGAGCGGCGACGCGCCCAGATCCATTGCGGCCTCTTCGTACTGCGGGCCGATGGTGGCCAGTCGGGCGCGCACGAGCACGGCGGGATAGGACACCTGGAACGTGACGAGGCCGATCACCTGCGCGGTGGTGCCGAGGTCGACGGGCACGGCGACGGTGGTGATCACGAACAGCAACGCGACGGCGAGCAGCACCTCCGGCAGCACGAACGACAGCAGCATCAGGAAGTTCGCCCCCGATGGCAGCCTTCCACGCCAGCGGTCGATGCCGATCGCGAACAGTGTGCCCAGCGGGACGGTGATCAGGGTGGCGACCACGCCGAGCTTCAACGTCTGCAGCAGCGCGGTGTGCAACGCGTCGTTGTGCCAGACCGACAGCGTCTGATCGCCCCAGTACCAGCGGAACGAGAAGCCCTGCCACGTCGTGCGGGACTTTCCGTTGTTGAACGAGTAGGCGACCGCGATCAGCACGGGCAGCAGCGACCACACCAGGTAGCCGATGGTGATGGCGACGAGGAACCGCGGTGGCCGCCACGGGTTGTTCCACCACGCTATTGCACCTTTCGCTCCTCGCGTGCGCGCCGGGCCTTTCGCTCCTCGCGTGCGCGCCGGGCTTTTCGCTCCTCGCGTGCGCGCCGGTCTTTTCGCTCCTCGCGTGCGCGCCGGACTTTTCACGACGACACCTCGTCCGGCTTGGACGTCACCCGGATGTAGTAGAGCATCGGCAGCAGCGCCACGATGAACACCAGCATCACGAACGCGCCCGCCTGGCCGGTCTGCCCGGGGGCCTGCACGCTGTCGTTGATCAGGTTGCCCACCATCGTGGTCTTCGGCGACGCCGACAGCATGTCGCTGGTGAAGTAGTCGCCGAGCATCGGGAGGCAGGTCAGCAGCACGGCGGCGACGATCGTCGGTCGACACAGCGGAAGGGTCACCCGCCAGAACGACGAGATCCGGTCGGCGCCCAGATCGCGCGACGCCTCGAGCATCGGTTGCGACAGACGGTCGAGGCCGGCGTACAGCGGCAGGATCATGTACGGCACGTAGCCGTACACCAGCCCGAGTATCACCACGACGGGCTGACCGGTCAGCCACTTCACATCCGGGTGGAAGAACCCGCCGAAGCTCAGCGCCTTGTTGAACAGACCGTCGTCCTGTAACAGATTGACCCAGGCGAACATTCGCATCATGTAGCTGATCCAGAACGGCGCGATCAGCAGTGCGAGCAGCAGACCCTTGCGCTTACCCGACAGCCGCGCGACGTAGTAGGCGACCGGAAACGCGATCAGCAGGCACAGACAGCTGGCGACGAGCACGTAGACGAAGGTCCGGAGGATCGCGGGGCCGTAGACGCCGTTCTCGCCGACGATGTGGGTGAGCACATAGCTGAACTGGGTGGGATCCCACTGCAGCGGGTTCCACACCGGTATCGGCGTGCGGAACAGCGGGTCGGTCTGGCCGAAGACGATGCACAGCACGACGTAGAGCGGGAAGATGAAAAACGCCAGCAGCCAGAGGACTCCGGGCGCGGCCAACACCGACCACACGCGATTGCGTCGCTCGCGAGACGGCGGTGGCGCCGTCGGCGGTGTGACTACCGGTACCGCCACGGGAGGCTAGGACCCGCCGGCGTTGAACGCCTGCCACACCCTCTGCCAGGCGTCCTGGTTGGCCGCGTCGAGTTCGAGCAGTCGGTAGCCGGTGTCGAAGTCCTCCGGTTTCACGATGGCGGTCCGCAGATTCTCGGGGATGAACTCTTCTGACACAAGCGAATCCGCGGTGATCGTGTTCTGCGGCGGCTGGTAGCCGATCTGAGTGAAGTTCTGCATCGCCGATTCCGGCGTGAGCATGTGGTTGATGAACAGGTGCGCGAGCACCGGATTCTTGCCACTCTTCAGGATCACCATCAGGTCGTTGTCGACCAGACCCTTGCCGTCCTGCGGGAACCAGTACTGCAGGATGTCGGTCGACGTCCCCTCTGGCAGATACGACTGAGCGTTGATGATGTCACCCGACCACATCTGCGAGACCCCGAGTTGGCCTGCGGGCAAGTCGTTGTACATCGTGATGGTGACCTTCGGCGACGTCGCGGCGGTCAACGCCTTGAGCTGGTCGCCGATCTTCTTGAGGTCGGCCTCCGACGAGGTGTTGACGTCTGTGATGCCCTGCTGCAGGGCCACCATCGCCATCGCGGTGTGCCAGTCGTCGATGACGGCGGTCTTGCCCTTGTACTGCGGATCCCACAACACGTCGTATGGGTTCTGCATCTTCGGGATGTCGGTCTTCACCTGGTCGTTACGCCAGCCGATGCCGGTGGTGTAGATCGTGTACGGCACGCTGTACTGCCAACCCTGGTCGTACCAGGGGTTCTTGAACGACGGCCACACGTTGTCGATGTTGGTGATGTAGCTGTGGTTGAGCGGCTGGATGAGCTTGCCCGTCACGAGCCTGCTGATCTGGTCGTAGCTGGGGAAGTAGAGGTCGTAGTTGACGCTGCCGCCGCGGATCTTGGTGATCGCCTCGTCGGTGTCGTTGAAGGTCGAGATCTCCACCTTCACGCCGTATTTCTCCTCGAATGCCTTGACGGCGTCGGGGCTGGTGTAGTCGGCGTAGGTGTAGAGCTGAAGCGTGCTGCCCTTCTCCGGTGTGAGCCCGTCCGCGATCGCCTTGTTGTCATCGGCGATGTCCCACTTGACCGGGCTGTCCGGCGAGGCGAGCGTCAGCGTCGGGTTGCCCGACGCCGGTCCGCCCTTGGAACAGGCCGCCAGAAAGCCCGGCAACGTCGGTGCGGCGACGGCCAGAAGAGCCGCTCGGGTGAGGAACTGTCGTCGGGTCGAACCGTGGCTGTGCGGTCTGATGGGTCCGGGCATCTGGGCCTCCCCGTTGATTCAGCGGCTTGTCGCTGGTAGGACTCTCGCATAGACTGAATGCTCAGTCAACCGTTGTGTACTGGAGGTTCCTCGTGTCTTCGCCGGTGGTGGACAGCTCGATGCGGAGCTGCGAAGCCGACACCGTAGATCAACTGATAGCCGACGAGGAGCAGATCTTCCTGCGCCGTCAGCCGCGCAGCTCAGAACTCATCACCGAAGCCCGCGAGCACCTCGCGGGCGGCGCGACGTCGAACTGGCAGATCGCCGAGCCGCAGGCGGTCTGGATGAGCCACGGCCACGGGTCGAAGGTCTACGACGTCGACGGAAACGAATACGTCGACATGCACGGCGGCTACGGCGCGGCGATCGCAGGCCACGCCCATCCCGCTGTCGTCGCCGCGGTCAGCGACCGGGTCAGGCGCGGAACACATTTCGCGCAGCCGACCGAGGACGCCATCTGGATCGCCGGCGAACTGGCCCGTCGCTTCGAGCTGCCGCTGTGGCGGTTCGCCAACTCGGGCACCGAGGCCACCATGGACGCCGTTCACCTGGCTCGCGCGCTCACCGGGCGGGACCTGATCATCAAGGTCGAGGGCTGCTATCACGGGCACCACGACTCCGTGCAGGTGTCGGTGCTTCCCGAGGCCGACGAGGTCGGGCCACGCGACAATCCCACCCCGGTGCCGGGCAACACCGGCATCCCTGCCGCGATCCGCGACCTCGTCGTCGTCGTGCCGTTCAACGACACCGGCGCAGTTGACCGCGCTCTCGCCGAACACCGCGGGAACGTCGCCGCGATGATTCTCGAGCCGGTGATGATGAATGCGGGCATCATCGCGCCGTCGGAGGGATACCTGGCCGCGATTCGCGACCTCCTGCACGGCGAGGGCGCCTATCTGATCTACGACGAGGTGAAGACCGGATTCACAACGGGCCCAGGCGGAGTCACCGCGCTCAGCGGCGTCGTACCTGACATGGTCTGCCTGGCAAAGGCATTGGGCGGTGGGATCTCGGTGGCGGCCATCGGCGGCACGGAGACGGTGATGTCGGCGATCGCCGACGGCCGCTATGAACAGGTGGGCACGTTCAACGGCAATCCGCTCGCGATGGCCGCGACCAGGGCCACCCTCACCGACGTCCTCACCCCGGCCGCCTACGCGCATCTCGACGAACTCGCGACCCGGCTTCGCGCTTCGCTCGAGGGGACCATCGCCAGGCACGGCTTCGACTGGCATGTGGTCACCGCGGGCGCCAAGGGCTGCGTGACCTTCCGCCGCGATCCGGTGCGCGAGTTCCGCGACTTCCTCCAGATCGACGCCAGGCTCGGCCACCTGCACTGGCTGATGCAGCACAATGGCGGTGTGTTCCTGCCGCCATGGGGGAAGGTGGAGCAATGGCTGCTCTCGGTCCAGCACGACCACGACGATGTCGATCGCTTCGCGGCGAACTTCGCCCGGTTCGCTCGAGCCATTTCGGGGCCCGCCGCGGTGGCGGCGCGATGACCGAGTGGGCCCCGTGACGGGCGGCGCGATCCGGCTCGAGAAGCTGGTCAAGTCGTTCGACGGGGTCCCCGCGGTAACCGGTATCGACCTCGACATCCCCGCAGGCCAGTTCTATTCGCTGCTCGGCGCTTCGGGCTGCGGCAAGACCACCACTCTGCGGATGATCGCGGGCTTCGAGAAGCCGGACTCGGGCCGCATCGAACTCGACGGCCGGGATGTCGCGGCCGATCCGCCGCACAAGCGCCCCGTCAACACGGTGTTCCAGACCTACGCGCTGTTCCCCTTCATGACGGTCTGGGACAACGTCGCATTCGGGCTCAAGTACCAGAAGGCGTCCAGGGCGGAGACCAGGATGCGCGTCGACGAGGCGCTCGAGCTCGCGCGGATGACCGACTTCGCCAAACGCAAGCCCGCCCAGCTGTCCGGCGGGCAGCAGCAGCGGGTGGCGTTGGCGCGGGCGCTCGTCCTTCGTCCCAAGGTGCTCCTGCTCGACGAGCCGCTCGGCGCGCTGGATGCCAAGCTGCGCAAGCAGTTACAGTTGGAGCTGCGTGCTCTGCAGCGCGAGGTCGGCATCACGTTCGTCTACGTGACGCACGACCAGGAGGAAGCGCTCACGATGAGCGATCAGATCGCCGTGCTGGCCGAGGGCCGTATCGAGCAGGTGGGTCCGCCGCAGGAGATCTACTCCGCACCCGCCACCACGTTCGTCGCCGGCTTCCTCGGCGCCGCAAACATCTTCGACGCCGAGGTACTCGAGGCGGACAACGGCACAGCGGTGTGCTCGGCCCTGGCCACCCGACTCGGCGCGGCCGTCGACGCCGAGGCCGAGACAGGTGAGGCCGCCATCGTCATCAGGCCCGAGCGCATCGGCGTTCAGGGCATCGACGAACCGGTGAGCAGTGGCCACAACGCGATCGCCGGGGTGGTTTCGCAGGTCGTCTATCTCGGCCACTGCACGCAGGTGCATGTCGACGTCGGTGCACCGACCGCGCTGATCGTCGAGGTGCCCAACCACGCCGGGCCCGCGTCGGTCAGCCATCGGCCCGGCGAACGGGTCAACTGTGTGTGCACCCACGATGCGGTCCGGGTCCTGCACCGCAGTTCGGCGCCCGTGATCGCTGATCCGGTCGCCGAAGAACTTGCAGCCCTTACGGTTTCCTGACCGAAGACCGCTTCTCGGCGGGCAGGTTGAGCTCGCGCTCCGCGAAACGCATGGCGATGTCGTAGGCCACGGTGGAGTCGACCTCGGGATCCTCCAGCGCCACCTGGATCGACAGCCCGTCGAGCAACGCGGAGAACTCGAGGGCAAACATCTTTGCGTCGATGTCGGCGTCGAGTTCCGCTGACTTCACCGTGTCGATGATCATCTGGCGCCAGCGCGCGTCGAGTTCGACACGGCCGGCTTTGACCTCGTCATGTCGAAAAGCCTGCGCCCACAGGTCGAACCACAAGCCCCACGCGCCGGGAATCTCGTCGCTCATCTCAGGGACGCAGGTCCATCGGACGAGCATCGACAACCGCTCGCGCACGGACGGCGTGTCGGCGAGCATCCGCTCGGCGGCCTCGTAGAACGACTCCTCCGAGTAGCGCAGCGCGTCGACGAGCAGTCGGTCGCGGGTGCCGAAGTAGTAGATGACCAGCGCCGAGCTGACCCCGGCGCGCTTGGCGACGTCGGCGATGCGGGTGTCCCCGAAGCCGCGCTCGCAGATGAGTTCCGCCGCTGCGCGGAGCATCTCGATCCGACGGGGCTCGTTGTTCTCCGTCGCAGGCGCTGGTTCGGCCATGTGCTCCCCCTGTCTGCGGCGTTGCCCCTTGTCTCCAGCCTAACACTTGATTAGATTGAACAGTCAGTCAGGACGCTTCCGGGGCGTGAAAGTAGGACTCGAATGTCGAACACATATGACGCCATCGTCGTCGGCGGCGGCCACAACGGCCTGGTCTCCGCGGCGTACCTGGCCAGATCGGGGGCCAGGACGCTGGTGCTGGAATCCCGCGATTCGCTCGGCGGAGCGGCCACCACCGAAGCCCCCTGGGCCGATGCTCCGCATCTGCGCGTCACCCGACTGTCCTATGTGATGAGCCTGATGCCGCCGACCATCGTGCGGGAACTCGACCTCGAGCGCCACGGCTACAAGGTGCATCCGATGGGGCCCTCCTACCAGGCGTTTCCCGAGGGCGGCTCGCTGATCATCTACGAGGACGACCCCAAGCGGACCCACGAGCAACTGGCCAAGTTCTCCAAGAAGGACGCCGATGCGCTGCCCGAGTACTACGACTGGATCGGCCGTATCGCCGAGGTGATGGGGCCGCTACTGACCCAGGTGCCGCCCAACGTCGGTTCGAAGCGGCCGGGAGATCTGCTCGACCTCGCGAAGCTGGCCTGGCCGCTGCGCAACAAGATCACGCCGCGCATGACCGCCGACATCACCCGTTTGCTCACGATGAGCATCGCCGATCTGCTCGACGACTGGTTCGAATCACCGCAAGTCAAAGGTCTGATGGCGGTCAACGGCATCATCGGCACCTGGGCGGGGCCGTGTGAGCCGGGCACCGCATACGTGATGGCACACCACTCGATCGGCGACGTCGGCGACGGTCAACTCGGCAGCTGGGGCTTCCCCGAGGGCGGCATGGGCGGGGTGTCGGCCGCCATCGCGAGATCCGCGCGCAGCTTCGGCGCCGAGATCCGTACCAAGGCACGGGTTTCGCGGGTACTCACCAGGGGCGGCAGGGTCACCGGTGTGGCGCTGGACAACGGCGA
Source organism: Actinomycetes bacterium (assembly GCA_023415515.1). GTDB lineage: Bacteria > Actinomycetota > Actinomycetes > Mycobacteriales > Mycobacteriaceae > Mycobacterium. The sequence goes on along the minus strand of JAEZKH010000039.1, from coordinate 2,117 downwards.
CGAGATCACCGCACCGGTCGTCATCACCACGCTGCATCCGAAAACCGCGTTCCTCGAACACCTTTCGCGCTCCGAGCTGCCCGACGACTTCGTCGACGACATCGAGCACTTCAAGACGCGAAGCGGTGTGGTGAAGGTCAACGTCGCGCTGTCGGAGTTGCCGAGTTTCGCCGCAAACCCCAGTTCAGGGATCGCAGAGCATCTGACCGGCTCCATCGAGATGGCGCCGTCGATCGAGTACCTGGAGACCGCTTTCCAAGAGGCGCGCACCGGGAAACCGGCGACGCTGCCGTTCAGCGACGGCGTCATCCCGACGACGCTGGACAAGACGCTCAATCCCGATGGCACCCACATCATGTCGCTGTTCACCCAGTGGGTGCCCGCCGAATGGAGTGCGGCCCCGCATCCCGAGGAACTCGACGCATACGCCGACCGCGTGATCGACACCTACGATCAGGTGGCGCCCGGCTTCAAGGCATCTGTCACCCACCGCGACGTCGTCGGCCCGTACGAGATGGAGCAGGAGTACGGCCTCATCGGCGGCAACATCTTCCACGGCGAGCTGTCGCTCGAGCAGTTGTTCCACATGCGGCCCGCGCCGGGCTACGCCGACTACCGCACGCCGGTCGCGGGCTTGTACAACGGCAGCTCCGGGACTCATGCCGGCGGCGGCGTCTGTGGCATCCCCGGCTGGCAGGCGGCCCGCGCCGCGCTGTCCGACAAGAAGCGGGGGCGCAAGCGGTTCCGCCGCACGTGAGCCGGGTGACCAGCACCGCCGCCATGCTGGGCGCGCGGTCGATGGCGCTGGTGGGCGCGAGCGCCCGCCCGGACACCCTCGGTTCGCGGATGATCATCGAGGCTGGGCGGGCCTCGGCGCGCTTTCACCTGGTGAACCCGCGCTACGACTCGATCGGTGGCCTGTCGTGCGCCCCGTCGATCGCTGACCTGGACGGGCCCGTCGACGTCGCACTGCTCGGCGTCCCCGACGCGGCGCTGCCCGAGCAGTTGGCCGCCGCCGCCGCGGCGGGGGCGCGCTCGGCGGTGCTCTTCGGCTCGGCCCATGGGGTGCGCGCCGACGTGAGCGCCATCGCCACCGAAGCGGGGATGGCGATCTGCGGTGCGGGCTGCATGGGTTTCGTGAACAACGCGCTCGGGGTGCGCGCGCTGGGCTATCTGGAGCCGGATCCACTCCCCGAGGGTGGCGTCAGCCTGGTCACCCATTCGGGCTCGGCCTTCTCGACGCTGCTGCGCGCCCGCCGCGGGTTCGGCTTCCGGTTGGCGGTGTCGTCGGGTCAGGAACTCGTCACCGACACCGCCGACTACGTCTCCTATGCGCTCGACGATCCGGAAACCCGCGTCATCGGCCTGCTGTTGGAGACGCCCCGCGATGTCCCCCGACTGCGCGCGCAGCTGATGCGCGCCGCCGACCAGGATGTGCCGGTGGTGATCCTCACCGTGGGCGGCTCACCGAGGGGGCGGGCCATGGTGGCCGCCCACTCGGGTGCGCTCGCAAGCGAGGCCGCCGCGTGGAAGGCGTTCTGTGCCGCCACCGGCGCGGTAGCCGTCAGCGACATGGCGGAGTTCGCAGACACGCTCGAGTTGTTCTCCGCGGGCCGGCGTGCGAAGGCGGGAGGCATTGCCACCGTGGCCACCGTGCATGATTCGGGTGCAGAGCGGGCGCTGGTGGCCGATCTCGCCCACGAGATCGGCGTGGAGTTCGCCACGTTGTCACCCGCGACGCGGGCAGTCATCGGCGGCCTGCTCGACGACGGCCTCGCCGCAACCAATCCGCTCGACGTGTGGGGCACCGGGAGCGACACCAGGAAACTGTTCGGTGCCTGCCTGCGGGCGATGATCGACGATCCGGCCGTCGCGGTGACCGGCCTTGCGGTCGATCTGGTCACCGAATTCGACGGGGATACCGCGTACGCGGATGCGATGCTCGACGTCGCCGAGCTGACCGACGCTCCGATCGCCGTGCTGGCATCGCTGGCGTCGGCCGTCGATCCGATGACCGCGCAACGGTTGCGGGACAGTGGTATTCCGGTACTGGAAGGCACGCGCAGCGGACTGTCGGCGTTGGGGCATCTGGCCGGTTGGCCGCTACCGGTCGACGC
>JAEZKH010000502.1 GCA_023415515.1 Actinomycetes bacterium | reverse complement strand
GTGAAAACCTGCGCTCAGCGCAGGGAATCACGCCGAAATCGCCAGGGCGGCGGCACCGACCAGGCCCGCGTCGCCACCCAGTTCGGCCGCCACCACCCGCAGGTTGTGCAGGAAGCTCAGCCCCGCGTACTCGGCGAGCGACTCCCGCAGCGGATCGAAGAGCAGCGCACCCGACTTGGCCACTCCCCCGCCGACGACGACCAGGTCCAGATCGCATACCGCGGCAACGGACGCGATCGTCGCGGCCACGAAAGCCGCACACCGACGGAACGCCTGCAGCGCCACCGGGTCACCGGCGACGGCGGCGTCGGCGAGTTCCTTGGCGTCCGCCTCCGGTGGCGCGTTCCAGCCGTGCTCGCGTGCCCACTGCGCGATGTGCGGGCCCGACGCGACCGTCTCGGCGCAACCGCGGCCGCCACAGGTGCACGGCCCCCCGTTGGGGTCGACGACGACATGACCGACGTGTCCCGCGTTGCCGGTGCGGCCGTCGTAGGGGTGACCGTCGAGCACCAAACCGCCGCCGATGCCGGTCGACACCACCATGCCGAGCATGAAGTGCGCGCCGCGGCCCGCACCGCGCCAGCGTTCACCCATCGCCATGCACAGGCCGTCACCGCCGAGCCGAACAGGTGCCTCGATCAGATCGGCGACACGCTCGACGATCGGAAAGCGTTGCCACTGGGTGATATTGATCGGGCTGACCGTTCCCGCGTGCATGTCGATCGGGCCCGCCGACGCGATGCCGACGCCGCGAACACGGCCGTTCGCCGCCGCGACCGCATCGGTCACCAGCGAATCGACCACCGCCCAGGTCGCCTCGGCACCGTCGTCGGGCGTCGGCAGCTGGGCGCGATGACCGAGTTCACCGTCGCCGCTGACGAGGCCGACTGCGATCTTCGTCCCGCCGATGTCGATGGCAAGCGTCGGGTCAGCCATCAGTGCCTGTGGGTGTTGTCGGGCTGGCGGGGATCGCCGGGATGTTCGTAACCGGGCGCGAGCCGAACCAGTGCTGCGCACCGGGAGTCGAGCCACAACCGGAACGCGCGGCGGCGGGCTGCGCCGCGCAGATGTGCGACGATCAACGGCCGCGCGGTTTCCGGCGGTGGCGCCTCGAGAGTGGCGGCACACCAACCGCTTTCGGTGCGCGACGGTCTGGCGAAGCGCAGCGGGTTGCGGGCGTGGTAGTCGTCGACCTCGGCGTCGGTGACGTCGACGTCCGCCGTGACGTACACATACATCGCTCTGGCGAGCGGATCGCCCAGGGTGGCTGCCGCGATGCTGCCGATCTCCAACCGTGCCGTATCGTCGGGCAGCACTTCGTCTTCGCGAGGCGCATGCGCGCCGGTGACGCCGGCGTTGCCCGCTTCGACGGCGACAACCCGCTCGGCCACCAAAAGCTGTGTCAGCCAACGTCGTAGCTGCCTGCCCTCGCTGCTGTTGGCGCGCGGCAGCGCGGCGGCCGGCATCACCTCCCGCAGTGCGGCTTCGCGGGCGTCGACGTCGGCGACATGCACGTCGGCACCGGCGACGGTTGCGGCGATGTGAGTGTGGCTCATCGGACCGTCACCTTCACCGCGGGCGTGTACAGCAGCCGTCCCGCGCACCCGATCCGCACCAGCGCCCACCACTGCCCCGGCCGCACCTGCGGCGACGGGCTGACGTCGAAGCCGATCTCGGTGGTCTCGCCGGGCGTGACCACCGCACCCACGACGGCGGGTCCGATCCAGTCCCAGGTACCCCACGGGCTGATGACATGCGCTTCCAGCGACAGGCTCGCGGCTGCCGCCGTGCCGACGGATAGCACGAGCCGATCGGCATCACCGGCGCCCACCTCGATATCGGTGGGTTCGCTTATCAGATGGACGACGTCGTCGTCCTCGCGCGGCGTGCCGACCGACACGGTTGCAACGTCCTCGACGACCTGGCGCCACGACGCGGGCATCGACACCGCGTCGGAGCCGGTGACATGCAGCTGGGCTCGAATCGGATACAGCCCGTGCGGGGTGTCCCGCGGCATGGTCAGCTCGATGTCGGCCTCGAGGTGTCCACCGCCGGGCAGCACGAACGGCAGGCTCTGCGGACTCGCCGTCCAGCCCGGCGGACATAGCAATCGCACGGTGCCGTGCAACGCCGAGTCGGTGCAGTCGCTCGCCGCGGTGAGCCGCAGCACGATGCCGCCGTCGGGTGTTGCGACGGTGGCGTGCGGGTGCAGGTGCACCGCGGCGGGAAGGCCGCCGAGCGGCGCAGGGCCTCGGTTGTGCAGCCAGTAGCGGGCATACAGCGGCTGCGCCGCCTCGACCTCCGGCGCCAACTGGGTGTGGTCGGCGTCGAGTAGTCGTGGCATGTTGAGGCGGCTCAATACGGTGGCGATCTCGAAACCGTGCACGGTGAGTTCCTCGAACGCACGGTGCTTCTGCAGACGCGGCTCCTCCAACAGGTTGACCCGCGACGCCGCCGACACCCGATGCAATCCAGAGGTGATCGCGACATCTGTTGTGACGCCTCTGGTTTCGACCAGGCGCAGCGCGACCGCCTCGCCCGCATCGACGGCCCTGCCACTTCCCGACGCCAGCGGGTTGCCCGCGGCCTTGAGCGCCGCGAGCTGAACGGACCCCTCGGGCTCGATCCGAAGAAGCGAACCCGAGCTCGGCAAGCCGCCCTCGCCCCGACTGTTGACGACGGCGATCAGCGGGTGCGAGAACTCCGCGCTGCGCTCGGGTATCGCGGAGGCTCGCCAGTCGCCGTCGCCGCTGACCAACGCGTAGTCGAACGTGTGCGTCCAGTGCTGCAGTTGGAAGTTCGAGCCGTCGGGGGCGGTGCGCCGCGGCTGCGGGTCCATCCACACCCCGGACGGCCACCCGGTGCACGACCGCATCAGCGCGGTGTGCAGCGTGCCCTCGGTGTCGACGGCGAAGCTGGGCACGCCGCGGTTCAACACCGCGACCGTGCGCGCGTCGAACGGGTCGATGTCGGCCTGCACCTGTTGCTCGACCGCGATCTCCGCATCGGCGAGGTCGTCGACGACCATCGCGACCGCGGCGTCGAGACCGTCGCCGCCCGCGACGACGAGCACCGGAAGTGCCCGCACGCCACGGAGGTCGGCACCGGGCAGCCAACCGGCGGCCAGCGGGGCGGCGGCGGGCACCCAGACCCGCGCCGAGCCCGAAGCGTAGAGCTGTCGCTTGAGCTCTTCTGCGTATGCGGGGTCGGCGTCGGCCAATACCGCTGCGGTGAAGGCATTCTCGTCGGGACCGCCGAGCGCGATCCGCGCGTCGGGCAGGTTGGAGTCGACGTCGAGGTTTCCATACCGCGCTCTGTCGGCGCTGCTGCACGTCGCGGTGACGCCGGCGCGGACCAGTGCCACCATGAGGTCGCGGGCCAGCCAAGCCGATTCGGCCTCGGTCGGCGAAATGACCTCGGCGACCGAAATCGCGCGCACCGAGTCGTTCACCCGCACCCTGGCCGCCGACGAGAGGCCGAACCAGCCGTAGGCCGGATTGTCCAGCGTGTAGGGATGTTTCGCGGTGTCGACGGACTGGTCGGAGCCCGGTTCGTGCAGGAGCGCGAAACCGCGGCCCACCACCGCGTCGCCGACCTCGCTGACCGGCATCGCCCCGGCGACGGGACACGGCCAGCGCATTCTCAGCAGCTTGTCCTCGCCGGTGAACTCGTCGATGGTGGTGCTGCAATCCACCCTCGCGACGTCGCGCCACAGCGTCAGGGTCTGGGTGTAGCGCAACACCGTTCCGATCCGTCCAGCCACCAGCAGCCGCTCCCCCAGCGGTGACCGAAGGCGCCGCACGGACTCCGCCTCCGCGCTGGACGAGACGACCGCGGGCCCCTTGGGCAGCAGATGCCACGGCCCCTCGCCCGCATCCGGATGCGCGGGATACTCGTCGTAGACCGCCAGTTCGTTGCCGAACCCGCCGTCGCCGAGCAGTTCGCGCCCGTTCTCGGTCAGCGATGTCACCACGCCGCCGCGGTCGGGGTCGACCCGCAACCGGTAGCAGTCGTTGGCGATCTCCGAGGCCGCCCCGCCGACGGGCTCCCAGCCGACGGCGGTCTCGGCGGCCGATAGGTGGTAGGCGCGCCAGCCCAGCGACGGGACGTCGCGCGCCAGCCAGCTGACCGATCGCCCACCGTGCTCGACGAGAGCGGGCACCTCTTTCCCGTCGGCGTCGGTCACCCGCACCCCGGTGCCGAGCGGTTCGTCGAACGTCGCGGTGACCACGTCGGTTCTGATGTGTGTCAGCGAATTCCACACGACCACCGACCCGTCGACAGCGCTGGAGATCAGGGCGAGCGCGTTGTCGCGTGCGGCACGGCCCAACTCCCACGCGTCGCGCCATCCGGTGAGCAGATCGATGTACACCTGGTCGGACTCCGAGCCGGTGATGGCGTCGTGATGCGCACCGTATACCAGCTGTGCCCATGCCTTCTCCAGCGCTGCCTGCGGGTAGTTGGCGCCGCCGATGAGAGCGGCGAACACCGCGAAGCGCTCGCCGTCGAGCACCGCGTTCTCGGCGTCGCGGTTGGCTTGCTTGGTGTCGATGTAGGACACGTCCTTGCCGGTGTAGATCGGGTTCATGTCCCGGGTCTGCGGCGACGGCTCGATGCCACGCTCGGCGAGTTCGGCGCGCACCGCTGCGAAGAACTCGCTCGGCAACCCGCAGACGAACTGCGGCCAGGTGTAGCGCGCGTTCCAGTCGCGGTGAATCTCGGTGACCCACTTGTTCGGTGGTGTGTAGTCGGTCCCGACAGGCAGCAGCACGTTCCGCGTCAACGCGACCTTCTTCAGCGTCGAGAACAGCTCGTACGTCGCGGTTTCGGCCTCCTCGAGCGTCGCCGACGAGTCCATCCACCAGCCCGCCGAGTAGTGCGCGGGCATGTAGTGGGTCAGCACTCCTCGCCCCGACGGGGACACCCACTCGAACTCACTGGAGAACTGCATGCGTTCGGGATCGCCCTGGTTCTGCATCGGACCCCATTGGTGATGCGGCCCGCGCGCCCACGAACTGGACGTCAGTCCGGCATCGGCCGCCATGCCGGGGAATTGCGGGTCGTGGCCGAACGCGTCGAGCTGCCACGCCGTCGCCGGGTGTGCGCCTATGACGTCGCGTTGAAAGCCGATGCCGTGCACGAAGTTCCGGATCGTCGTCTCCGGACTGGTCAGGTTGGTGTTCGGCTCGTTGTAGGTGCCGCCCATGATCTCGACGCGGCCGTCGGCGATGAATCGGCGGAGGTCGGCACGGTCCTCGGGGTGGGTGTCCCAATAGGGCTTGAGGTAGTCGACCTCAGCGAGCACAAACTTGTATTCCGGTTCCCTGCGCGCCATTTCGAGATGTGCGGCCACCAGGTTGAAGCCGTTGGTCTGCCTGCACCGGCCGGGCGGCTCCTCGGTCCACAGGCTGGTGTAGGCGGCCTGGGTGTTCCACCACACCGGGTCGTAATGGAAGTGGCTGACCATGAACATCGTCCAGCCCGGCTCGGCGACCTCGAACTCGAAGCCGGTGTCGACACCGTCGCAGGACAGGCGCGCCGTACGCCGCTCACCGCCGACCGGGTTGGAGACCGCGACGGGCACCTCGGTCACCCCCGCGGGTCCCGCAGGCGGCGGCGCCGGCGTGGAAAGCCCGTCGCCCTCGATGACGATCGGCGATGCTGCGCCGGTGTGAGTGACCCGCACGATTTGCAGCGGTGCGTCGCGGGGCCCCGTGAAGAGGTCCGTCGACTCCGCGGAGGTAACGCCGAACGCCACGTCCGCCACCCTACGGAGTCAGGGCCGCGTCACGTCCACAACGAGCGCGCGGTGATCCGAGATCGGCAACTCCGGGGCCGCGACGTCGTCGGCCCGAAGCGCCGGGTCGTCGGTGAGGATGTGGTCGAGCTGACGCGTGGGTTCCCCGGAGGGAAACGTCGGCGCAGCGCCCAGCGAGCGCAGCCCGGACCAGCGCCCGGTCCGCGACGGAGTCATGTTCAGGTCGCCCATCAACACGCGGGGACCGGCGAACCCGCGCAGGTCGCGGACGAGATGGCGCATTTGCACGCGGTTCCACCCAGGCACGAACGTCAGGTGGGTGTTGGCGACCGTCATCGCGCCGAGCGGGGTGTCGAGCCGGGCGACGACCGCCGCCCGCGGCTCTTCGTGCACCAACAGCACCTTGTTCGGCTCGCGCAGGTACATCGGGAACGTCACCGGTATGCGAGGCAGCCGCAGCACCTGCCAGCTCCGCACGGGAAAGCGGGACAGCAGCGCGATGCCGTATGCGGCCGTGCCCGGTTGTTCGCGCCCGGTCGCCGCCATCCACGTCGCGCCAGGGGTACCCGCGATCGCCGCGACGAACCGGTGGGTGACCGCCCCCATCGCGTCGGCGGCCAGCGCCGTCAGGTCGGCCATCGCCGAGCGCGGCTGGTCGCAGTCGACCTCCTGCAACGCCAGCACGTCGGCGTCGAGCTGCCTGACCGACTCCTCGAGCCGACCCAGCTCGACCGCGCCGTCGTGGACACTGCGTCCGTGCAGGATGTTGAAGGTGGCCATCCGCATGGGTACTAGGTACCCACAGTGAAGAAGCACGAGACAGACATCGATCTGCGCGACGCCCTCAGGCGCGCGGCCTCAGCGCTCAAGGCCCACGGCCCGGAATTCGCGCTTGCGGGCAGCTACGCGCTGTGGGCGTACGGCGGTCCCGAGCCCGTGCACGACGTGGATTTCGTGGTGGCTGAGGAGGACACCGAGGCGGCAGCGCTGACGCTGGAGAAGGCGGGTTTCCGTATCGAGCGCACGCCGGAGGACTGGTTGTTCAAGGCGTGTGTGGAGCAACAGTTCGTCATCGACATCCTGCACCGGTTGAACGGCACGCCGGTGTCGGCCGAACTGATCGCCGAGGCCGACGAACTCGACGTGCTGGCCATCCGGATGCGGGTGCTTGCGCCGACGCGTGTGCTGGTCGAGAAGTTGAACTCGCTCAACGAGCACCACTGCGATTTCGCCGCGCTGCTGCCCGCCGTTCGGGCTGTGCGCGAGCAGGTGGACTGGGCCCGGGTACGCGCCGATACCAGCGAAAACGACTTCGCGGCTGCGTTTCTGGTGCTCGCCGACCGACTGGGCATCACGATGTGATGTCGGTTCAGGGTGAGGATGGTCACAGCGCTGTCCCTGCCACCTCTGCCTTTCGACGGGATCATGTTGAGTTAGGTTGGGCCGCAGTTCATTTCGTCTTAACTGAGGCACGCGGGTTACGGCGCGCCGTCTGCAGGAACAGCGTCGGAGTGCCACAATGGAAAGATCATGTCGACTGAACGCAAGATGTCAGGCGGCCCACGGAACTGGTCGGATCCTCTGTCGATGGGTTTCGAGGCGCACCGCCGACTGCTGCTGCTGCGGTTACGCCTGCGCGGATCGGGGCCACGGCGTCACCGTCACGGCCTGCTCGCCGCGCGCCGGAGCCGCTCGGCAACCGATGTCACCGCCCCGACGACCTCAGCAGGCTCGAGCACCTCGAATTCGGCTCCGACGGTCGCGAAGTAGGACACCATCCGCTCCGGATCGTCGGCACCCGCTGTGACGATGCACATGTCGGGCCCGTCCGCCTCGATGGTCACCGATGACGGCGAGAAGTGCTGCGCCACAGTTTGTTCCGATGCGAAGTAGCGAACCCTCGCGATGTGGCGATACGGCGAAGCGCTGATCGACCGCCGCACGTACGCCGCGGCGTCGGGAGCCTCCCGCGCGGCGAACGTGCTGCCGAGGGCGCGGACGTCGCTCATCCGGTCCAAGCGCAGGCTGCGCCAGTCCTCCCGGTCGCGGTCGAACGCCAGCAGATACCAGCGCCGCCCTGTCGTCACCAACTGATAGGGCTCCAGTCTGCGCCCGGTGGCGTTGCCCGCACGGTCGACGTAGGCGGTCGAGACATGCTCGCGGTCGCGGCAGGCGCGCGCGAGGGTCATCAGCACGTCGGGTTCGACGGGTGAGTCCGACGAGTTCCATGGGAGCGCGACGGTGGCCTCGCAGACGGCCGACACCTGCGAGCGCAACCGCGACGGCATCACCTGATCCAGCTTGCTCAAGGCCCGAAGCGCCGAGTCCCCCACTCCGGCCACGCTGCCGCCCGCCGCCAGCCGCAGGCAGACCGCCATCGCCACCGCTTCGTCGGGATCGAGGAGCAGAGGAGGCAGCGCGGCGCCCGCGCCCAACTGGTAGCCCCCGCCGCGACCCTTGCTCGCCAGCACCGGATAGCCGAGGTCACGCAGCCTTGCGACGTCTCGGCGCACGCTGCGGATGGTGACGCCGAGACGGTCTGCCAGTTCGTCGCCGGACCAGACGCGGCGCGACTGCAGCAGGCCGAGAAGCTGGAGCACGCGGCTGGTCGTCTCGGACACGACTCCAGGCTCGCACACTCAAAGGACAGAAACTGTCCTATGTAGATGAGAGGTTGGACCCATGAGCACACCGATCACCGACCAGCTCGCCGAGCAACTCGAATTCCACTGGAACGGCCACCTGAGGCCGCGGCTCGACGGCCTGACCGACGACGAGTACTTCTGGGCCCCGGTGCCGAACTGCTGGACCGTTCACCCCGACGGCGCGATCGACTTCTCCCATCCCGCCCCAGAGCCCGCCCCGTTCACCACCATCGCGTGGCGGCTCGCCCACGTGATCGTCGGCGTGCTCGCGATGCGCAACCACTCACACTTCGACGGCCCGCCCGCCGATTACCAGAGCTGGCCCTACGCCACCGATGCGGCGACCGCGCTGGACCAACTCGACGACGCCTACGCCACATGGGCGGCCGGTGTGCGCGCGCTGCCCGACGACGCCCTGCACCGGCCGTGGGGGGCCCCCGCGGGGCCCGGCGCCC
>JAEZKH010000410.1 GCA_023415515.1 Actinomycetes bacterium | reverse complement strand
TTCTGCGCTTGCTCGCCGGACTGGTCGAAGAGCTGAACACGACCGAGATCGGCTTGGCGATCGCGGCGACCATTCGCACCGATCGCTACGAGATGTTGCAGACCCATCCTGACCTCGCCGACGTCGGCACGCTGCTTTTCGACGAGCTCAAACCGATGCCTCCCACGCAGTTCAAGGAGGTGATCACCGGTCCAGGCAGGCGCGCGACCGAGGCCGGTCGGCCGTTGACGATCGCTCCTGATCTCGTCGACCGGTTGCTGGCCGATGCGGCCGAAGGCGCCGATACCCTGCCGATGCTGGCGTTGACGATGTCCCGCCTCTACGCCGATTACGGGAGCACCGGTGAGCTGACGCTGGCCCACTACGAGTCGATGGGCGGAATGCGCCGGGTCGTGCAGACCGAGATCGACGACGTGCTGTCGTCAGATCCGCCGCGGCGGGCGTGGGAACTGGAGGCGTTGCGGGCCGCCTTCATCCCGTGGCTGGCGACCATCAACCCCGACAACGACCAACCGATGCGGCGGGTCGCGCGCTGGTCCGACCTACCGGAGCAGAGTAAACCGCTGATCGATGCGCTTGTCGGAAAGCGCTTGATGGTCAAGGACACTCGGGGTGGCGAGACCGTCGTCGAAGTCGCATTGGAGAGCCTGCTTCGGCAGTGGGACGAACTTGCGGGCTGGCTGCGGGAACAGCGCGAGGAGCTGAAGGCCGCCGACGATCTGGAGCGCGGCGCCGCCGGGTGGACCGCCAACGGAGAAGATCAGGCGTGGCTGCTGTCGGGGACACGGCTGGTCGACGCCGAAAACCTCGCCAACAGACCGGGTTTCCGACAGCGGCTGAGTGGGACGTCGGCGTTCCTCGCCGCGTCGCGACACGCCGAGAACCAGCGCAGGGCGGCCGAGGAGCAGCAACGGCAGGCCCAGCTGCGTGCCGCCGAGGAACGCGCGGCCTATGCGCACGAGCGTCAGGTCACCGCCGAGTCGCACGCCGCCACACTGCGGAAGCGGTCGCGCATCCTGCGGGTAGTGCTCGCGATGACCGCGGTGGTGGCCGTCATCGCCGCCGCGGGTTTCGTGTTCGCGACCAAGGCCAGCACCGAGGCGCAGCAGCGATTCGAGCAGGCGACGAGCGTCCGGCTGACGAACGAGGGCGTCGCGATGATCGTCGGAAACCGGCCGGGCGGCGACATCCGGGCCATGCAGGAGCTGATGGCCGCCAGGACGCTGACCTCCACACCCGACGACGACGCCCTCTACAGCGTCGGCGTCAAGGACGCCAACACCCGGAAAGTGATTCCCGCACCCGTGCAGGTGTGGACGGTGGCCTACAGCCCGGACGGCGAACGCATCGCGGGGGCCGGCCGAGACGGGTTCATCCGAATCTGGGACGCCACGACCGGAGAGCCGGTGGGTGCACCGCTGGAAGGTCAGGGCGGGCTCATTCAGCAGGTGGTCTACAGCCCCGACGGCACGCTGTTGGCCACTGCCGCGGCCGATGACACAGTGCGGATCTGGGACGCCGAGTCCGGCAAGCAGGTTCACGAGTTCGGCGGACACACCCCGCAGGCGTCGGACACTGCGTTCAGCCCCGACGGCGACCGGCTCGCGACGTTGAGTTCAGGCGGGCTGCTCAGGGTTTGGGACGTCGACTCCGGCGGCGTGTTGTCGACCGTCGCCACCGGGCACACGAAACCGGTCAACTGCGTCGCGTTCAGTCCGGACGGTCGTGTCCTGGCCACCGGCAGCGACGACGGCACCGTCAGGATGTGGGATGCGGGCACCGGTGCGCCCATCGGAGAACCGATCGCAACGCCAAGCGGCAACGTCACCGCGGTCGAATTCACGCCGGATGGCGCCAGGCTGGCCGCAAGCAGCGGAAACGACGCCGTTTTCTTCGATTCGGTCACTCGACAGCAGATCGGGGACCCACTGACCGGCCACACGAACTCGATCGGCGGCATCGCCTTCACCAGAGACGGCCGGTGGATGGCGACGTCGTCCGCCGACTCCACCATTCGCCTGTGGAACGCTCAGACCGGCCTGTGGACCGGTATCGGCATCTGGGGGCATGAGAGCACGGTCTTCGGTCTTGCGTTCAGTCCGGACGGTAGCCGGCTCGTCAGTGCCGGTCGAGACGGCACGGTGCGGATCTGGGAACCCTGGAAGGGTGCTGCGCTGATTGCGCACGCCGACAAGGCTCGCGCCGTCGCCTACGCTCCCGACGGCGAGTTGCTGGCCAGTGCGGGCCATGACGGGAAGATCCAGTTCTGGGACCCGGACACGGGCGAGTCCGTCGGTGATCCGATCATCGGAAACGGCTGGGAGGCTCTGAGTTTCAGCCAAGACAGCAAGAAGCTGGCGGCCGGGGGCTTCGATGGCTCTGTGACGGTGTTCGACACCGCGTCTCGTCGGCAGATCGCCCAAGCGTCTACCGGACATCCGGCTGCCATCCGCTCGGTGGACTTCAGCCCCGACGGGTCGCGGGTCAGCATCGTCGACTGGGACGGCGTGGCGGGGGTGTGGGAACTGAGCAGCGGCAATCAGGTCGGTGGCGAGGTCGCCGACATCAATGCGCTCGCGCTCACCGAGGACTGGAAACTGCTCGCCGAGAGTCAGAACGCCGATTCGGGCCAGATCAGGCTGCTCGACCTGAGCGAGAAGGACGCTGAGCTGACTGATCTGATGAAAGGGCACACCAACAGACTGCGTAGTCTGGCGTTCGATCCGTCGGGGAAAGTGCTCGCGTCGGCGGGCGACGATACGACGATCCGGTTGTGGGACACCGCGTCACACACACAGATGGGTGCTGAGCTGACCGGCCACACGGATACGGTGTTCACCGTCGCCTTCAGTCCGGACGGCACCCAGCTGGTCTCCGGCGGCGGCGACACCACGGTGCGCCTCTGGGATGTGGACTCACACAAGCAGATCGGCGATCCACTGTGGGGACACGGCGAACAGGTGATAAGCGTCGCCTGGCGGCCGGACGGGACCGGATTCGCCTCGGCGAGCAACGACGGCACCGTCTATCTGTGGCCGGCGTTTGTGGAGCCAGGCGAGATCTGTTCGAAGCTGACGGAGAACATGAGCCGTAAGCAGTGGAACGAGTGGGTCTCGCCGGACATCGACTACCGAAAAGGCTGCCCGGACTTGCCGATCGCAGCCGACTGATCGGGGGTATAGCGTCTGGCGAACTCGTCGGCGGCCACCGGCCACTGCTCGCCCTGTTCTCCGCGCACCACCCAGTCCCCATCGGCAGCGGTCACCGGCCCTTCCAGCGTCTCGACGACCTCGCCGCGATGTGCAGGCCGCGCATCCACAAAACCGTGTCGGCGCCAACGGTTTCCGCCGATATGTTGGTAGCGCTCGCGGAAGAGGTCATCCCGGACCGACCATGCGTCGCCGTCTTCGCTTTCTCGCACGTGCCAGTCGCCGGCGCCGGCGGCGACCGCGTCACCTGAGCGCGACGTCCACGACCACGGTTGGGACCGCTGCTCGGCGATCACGGTGCCGGTCCGCCGGAACCGTTGCCAATCCTCGTCCTTCGTGACCGGACGGGACCGGTAGCCGAGTTCGCGCAGTTTGATCAACGTGGTCGCCAGGCTGGCCAACGCGACCTTGAAGCGTTCGGGGTCCGATTCGATGACACGCCAATCGTCGAGCTTGTCGTGGATCTTGCGCGTATCGTCACGGGGAGTTCCGTACCGCCAGCCCGCTTTCCGGTAGAACCGGCACCAGTCTTCGTGTTCGGCGCGTGCCATCGCGATAGCCGCATCGCGGTCGAATCCCATCAGCCGCAACTGCTCGAGCGGGTCACGGCCGCGCATGTTGGTGATCGGCACCGCGTCGTGCTCACCGTCCCAGACGTTCCACGTGTGACCGCCGATGGCCTCCACCATCCATAGAGCGTTACGGACCTGCCTGCGGTTGGATTCGCGGTAGAACTCGTCGAGTTCGTCCCATGGCAGGCTCGCCGCCGACCGGCGGCCCGACTCCGCGGCGTAGCGGTCATGGATCAGTCGGGCTGCCCGCTCCCAGGCGTCCTGCGCCTGACCCTGTGGCAGGTCCATGCTGAGCCGATACGTCCGCAGCCTGCCGACGATCGTCAGCCTGTCCTCGGTCACCTCGGCATCCGGATCCCACGCGAAGATCGGTGTCGTCGGAAACCGGGCCGCGAGCCGGGTGCCGGTGGTGCTGTCGACCGCCGACCCGGCCAAGCCGTCGGCATCGACGAGGACGACAGCGGTTTCACCGAGGACACCGTCCTTCAGCAGTGTCGACAGCACCGAGACGGTGGGCGCCTCGCAGACGGCCTCGACGCGTAAATCGTCATCGGGCACGCCGAGCCTGCGACGGGAGTTTTCGTGATCCTCTTCGTATTCGCCGGCATTCTCGGCGACGAGGACCAGCGCGGGCAGGGCCGGATCGCCCGGTGCGGAGTAGTAGTTCTTCTCCAGTTGGCGCTGGGCCAGATCCGAACACAGGGCCAGCGTCAATCGGGAGGTACCGCACACCAAAATCCTTCTCACGGAACCGTCTTTGATGATGCGGTCGAGCAGCCGATGCGCGGTGACCTCGTACTTGCCGACCGCGTCGGCCGCCCAGCGGTTCTCGGATCCGCCGAAGTGCTCGGCGCGCCACGCCTCGGCCTGCCACGGGTCGTCGATGCGCACGATCAGTGGGATCCGCCGTCTGGTGCCCACCTCATCGAGTCGCTCGGTGATTGTCTGCAATCGCAGCAGATTGCTCGATGGGTCGGCCGACAGCAGATACAACCGGTCGAGCCTGCGCCACAACGAAAGCGACGTCAGCGCCTGCGGTCTGGTGACGTCGAGCGCGATCACCCGCGCACCCTGGGCGCGTGCCTCGAGCACGCACGCCCGGTCGGGGTTCGCGGTGAGCACGGCCAGCGTGCCGCGGTGGTCCATCGTGCGGGCGACCGCGCTGACCATCGACTGGGCGTCGTCGTCCATGTCCACGATCGCGGTGACGGACCGCGCGAAGTGGACACGCAACCGGTCGACCCGCGACCGGAAGACCGCCATCACCGCGCCGACCACGGTGAGGAAAACCGCTGCCAGCGCGCACAATTGGGCGATATCGAGCGCGACGGGCGTCTGTGCGGGGCACAGGCCGTCGACCAGCGACTGGTCGGCGTTGCCGCCTTTCACCAGGTCCACGGTCCAGATCACCGGCGTGAAGAACGTCGGGTTCGCGTCGTCGTGACAGCGCCAGTAGGACACCAGCCCCAGCGCCGCGCTGATCAGCGCGAGGCCGGCCACGATCGCCACAGGTGCGCCGGGCCGCTTGCTCGAGCCTGAGCGCCACAGCGCGGCGCCGAGCAGAATCAGCACGACGACGACGATGGCGATCGTGGCGGCGGAGTTCGGCCTGCCGAACCATTGCAGGCCCGCGGGCAGGCCGTCGCGCGCCTGCGGCCACGCGGCCAGCACGGCCAGGTACGCCACGAGCAACGCAGCAATGACGGAAAGGATGCGTCGCGACAGTGCCAATCCGTGGTCAGCGCTGCGCATCTGCGCCCTCCGTCCTTGCCGCCGCTTCGACCGGCAATGATTCCATCGATGGCCCGCGGGCGTGGCGGCCTTGGGGGGCCGGATGTGGGGCGACCGCCCGCAGGGTGCGGAGGTGGCGGTGCGACCGCGCCCACATCCGGCGATCGGCCGGCTACGCGACGGAGGCTGCCTGGAGGTTGGGCAGACGCGAGAGCACGGGCCTTCTCGGAGGGGTCTTCGGTCCCGATGCTTCTTCGTCATCGGGGCTGGTGACGGGACCGATGACGCAGCCTGTGTGGTTCTGCCCTTCATCGAGCGATCCGCCGTAGAAGACGCAGCAGACCGCGAAGCCGTTGTCGTCGGGGTGCTCTGCGACGCAGTCGTCGAAGCCCGCCTTGTCGCCGATCTCGCCGATCGGCTGCGCACTGGCGAACGGAGCCAGACCGATGGCGAAGCCAAGGGTCACTGCGCCCGTCGCGAGAAGCCGCTTGATGTTCATGCGCCAAGTTTCGAGAACGGCCGGGTGTGCCGAAACGGGGCGGACACCCGTTCTCGTCGTGGTTCGCCGGGGCATCGGCACGGGTCGGCGGCTAGGGGATTAGGGAGTTCACCCCCGCCGACGGTCGTGCTCCTGTCCGTCGGCGCAGACGACTATTTGTAGGTGTGCTGGGGACCCTGGGCCTTCTTGTAGAGCGCCTTGAGCATCCGGTCGCGAAAGAAGCCGTTGTCGATGAGCTTGATTCCGGCGTTCGCGACGGCGGGAATGCCCGCCAGCTTGTGGAAGTAGCGGCCGCGCCTGTACTCCTTGCCCCACGCCGCTTCCATCCGCTGGGCGTAGTTGGTGAAGTCGTCGGGTCCGCCGTTGGTCAGTGCGGCGATCGCGCATTCGCCCGCGGCCAGCCCCGACTCCAACGCCTTGGAGATCCCTGCGCCCGACGCCGGCTTGCCCGCACCGAGCGAGTCTCCGGTGAACAGCACGCCCGGCCGCCACGGCGGCCACGCGGTGAAGCCCATCGGCAGTCGCCAGGCGCGCACGCTCTTGTTCTTCTTCAGCTCCTCGATCGGCGGCAGCTCCCAGTCATTGGGCAGCGTGCGCAGGAAATCGCCGAGGAACTGCGTCGCGTTGATCGACTGCCAGTTCTTGTAGCTGTTGACGTAGCCGAGGCCGATGTTGAAGACGCCGTTGCCCATCGGGAACACCCAGCCGTAGCCGGGCAGCTGATCGCCCTGGAACTCCAGCTTCAGGTAGATGTCCAGCGAGTCGGAGTCGGGCCGGTTGGCGTGCATCTCCGAGCGGATCGCGATCGCCGAGTAGCCGTTGTACTCCGAATCGATCTTCAGCGCGCGCTTGATCGGGGAGTAGGCGCCGTCTGCGGCGATGACCGCGTCGCCGTACACCTTCTCACCGCCCTTGAGGACGACGCCGACCACGCGGCCGTTCGCGTCTAGCTCGGGCCCGGCCACCTCGGCGCCCTGGCGCACCTCGGCACCCGCCGATTCGGCGTGCTTGAGCAGAAGCGTGTCGAGATGCTCGCGGCTGACGGTGTGCCCGTGATCGGGCATACCGGGGCGTTTAGGGAAGGACAACTCCCACTGGCTGGGGCTGAACACCGTCACCCTGTTCACCCGGTGGAAGGTGGCGACCTCATCGGCCAGACCCATCTTCTGCAGGTAGCTCACCGCGCGGGCGGTCAGACCGTCGCCGCACGGCTTCGCTCGGGGGAACTCCGCCTTGTCGAGCACCACCACCTTGGCGCCGGTCTGCGCGGCCTGCCACGCGGCGGCCGAGCCTGACGGGCCCCCACCTGCGATGACCAGGTCGTATCGCTGCATATGTTGTCTGTGCTCCTCGCGTGCGCGACGTCTCGTCTCATCGGTTGGTTGTCGCAGCGATACTACCCAAATCGTCGCAGGTCATCTCGACGGCCGGACACGTCGATCAGGCGTTCCCACGGCGTGTTCCGGCACGATCTGAGCAGGTCAGATGCCCCCAGGCGGGTACAGTGGTCCAAATGCGCGGAAGGCCGAAGTCACGCTCCGGTCGTGAGCCGGGCGTCAAGGTCGACGCCCGGAGTGAACGCTGGCGTGAGCATCGCAAGAAGGTGCGGGCGGAGATCGTCGACGCCGCGTTCCGCGCCATCGATCGCCTCGGTCCCGAGCTGTCGCTACGCGAGATCGCGGAGGAGGCAGGCACGGCCAAGCCGAAGATCTACCGGCATTTCACCGACAAGTCCGACCTGTTCCAGGCCATCGGTCAACGCATGCGAGACATGTTGTGGGCGGCCATCATCCCGTCGATCGACGTGGAGACCGACTCCGCGCGCGAAATCGTCGGACGCGGCGTGGAGCACTACACCGAGCTGGTCGGCCAGCACCCCAACGTGGTGCGTTTCCTGCTGCAGGGCAGGTTCGCCGATCAGTCGGCGGCGGCGATGGCGACGGTCAACAAGGGCCGCGACATCACCCTCGCGATCGCCGACATGGTCAGCAGCGAGCTCGAGCAGATGGAACTCGACCCGGCGTCGTTCGAGTTGGCGGCGTACGCCATCTTCGGCACCGCCGCCTCGGCGACGGACTGGTGGCTGGGCGCCGACGACGACAGCCCGCGCCGCATGGAGCCGGACAAGTTCGTCGCGCACCTGACGACCATCATGATGGGCGCCATCATCGGCACCGGTGATCTGCTCGGTGTGAAAATCGAGGCCGACCAACCCATCCACACCGCGGTGCGCAAACAGCAACCCGTCGCCTGAGGCGGGTATTTGAGGCAATCGCCCCATGTGCTGAAACGGTCGTCGCACCGACCATCGGTGCATGAACACAACACCGAACCCCCATGACGCGGTCAAGGCCGTTCTCGCCGATCCCGTCCTGCCGGACGGGGACGACGAGCGCTTCGCCGGCTTCGGCGTCATGGGTCTCCCTTTTGAAAGTGGCCATTATCTGGCCTTGCGTCAGTTCCCCACGGCGTCGTTCGCGCCGGCGTATCTGTCGGTGTGGCACCGCGATCCGGCAGGCGCCTGGACGTTCTACGCCACCACGCCCGCCGAGCAGAGTTGCGCCCGATACTTCAGCTCCGCCACCGACAACCAGGCCGTCCAGTGCGACATCGACGTCGAGTGGGTGACGCCATGGTGGTTCCGCGTGACGATCCCGGGTCTGCTGCAGTGGTCGGTCCACATGCAGTCGACTTTCGCGAGCCGGATGCTGACCAGGGTCGCGGGCAGCCTGCCGGAATCGGCATGGACCAACCAGAGCATGCTCGGGGTCATCGGCCGGAGCGCGGGCATGGTGCTGGGCGCAGGCGATATCCGGCTCGCCGGGTCCGCACCGAACGGCCAGCACTTCATGGTCGCGCCGCGGCAGGTATGGACGGTGTCGGCATCGCGTGCGGTGCTCGCGGGCGTGGACCTCGGCCCGATCGGCAGGCTCGCGAAGCAGGCGCGGCTGGCCGACTTCCGACCGCCGCAGCGGGGTATCTGCGTGATCGGCACGGGCCATTTCGAGAACTTCGACGAAACCGTGCACACCCGCGCAGGTGACACCCTGCTGATCGGCTGACCCAGTGCACTCCGACCGGCACAATCTGCACATGCCGTCACCATCGGCCGCGTCGACACCTCGGCCCGCGCCAAGCCGGGCCGAGGTGTTGGCGGCGCTTTCGGTGGCTATCGACCTCGGCCTCGGGCAACCCGCCGAGCACATGCTGCGGTCGGCGTTGATCGCGACGAGGATCGCCGACCGCGCCGGGCTCACCCCCGCCCAGCGGGACTGCGCCTACTACGCGACGTTGATCATGTGGATCGGCTGTCACGCCGACTCGCACGAATACGCGCAGTGGTTCGGCGACGACATCGCAGTCCGGCACGACTCCTACCTGGTCGACTGGTCGGGGTTGCCCTACCAGCGGTTCCTGCTGAGCAACATCGCGCGCGGCCAAACCCTGATGCGCCGGATCACTGTGATGGCCTCGCTCCTGGCCAACGCGCGCGGGCATTTCAGCAGGCTGATCCATTCGCACTGCACCTCCGCCGGGCTACTGGCCGAGCAGATCGGTCTCGGCCACGACGTGCAAGCCGCGCTGGCCTTCACCTTCGAGCGGTTCGACGGCGGCGGATTGCCCGCGGGCGCAAGCGGGGACGCGATTCCGATCGAGATGCGCGTCGCCCAACTCGCCGAGATGCTGGAGGTTCACGCGCGCACGTACGGTGTCGACGGCGCGGTGGCCATGGCCCGCGGCCGCCGCGGCGGTCAATTCGACCCGAGGCTGGTCGATCTCGTCATCTCCGACGCCGAGTCGATCCTCACCGGGCCGCCCGCCGGAGACGTGTGGACGGCGGCGCTGCGCGAGGCGCCCGACCGCAGCGCCCGGCTCGACGAAGACGCGCTCGACGTGCTTCTCGTCGCACTTGGCGATTTCGTCGACCTGAAATGTCCGTTCACCCTTGGCCATTCCCGCGCTGTCGCAGCGCTGGCCGCCGATGCGGCGCGAGCCGCGGGGCTGGAGCCCGACAACGTCGCGACGGTGCGGCGCGCAGGTCATGTGCATGACCTGGGCCGGATCGGGGTGTCGAACCAGATCTGGTCGAAGCCGGGTCCGTTGAGCGCAGCGGAGTTCGAGCGCGTTCGGCTGCACCCTTACATGACGGTCCGCATCCTCAGCCAGGTCGCCGGGCTCGGTCAGATCGCCCAGGTGGCGGGAAACCATCACGAATGCGTCGATGGCAGCGGGTATCCGCGCGGGCTTTCCGAGGCGGCGTTACCGCTGGCCGACCGCGTACTGGCGGCCGCCGTCAGCTATCAGTCCGCGCTCGAGCCGAGGCCCTACCGCGAGCCACAGTCGCCCGACACCGCGGCCCGACGCGTTCGCGAACGCGTCAAGAGCGGACAGCTGGACCCGGCGGCTGTCGAGGCGGTGCTGCACGCCGCGGGCC
>JAEZKH010000361.1 GCA_023415515.1 Actinomycetes bacterium | reverse complement strand
CGCCGAATGATGTGCAGGCACAGGTCGATTCCAGCGGCCAGCCCCGCCGAGGTCAGCACGTCTCCCTCGTCGACGAACAACACGTTCTCGTCGACGAGCACGCCGGGATGCAGCCTGCGCATGGTGTCGGCGAACTTCCAGTGGGTGGTCGCCCGCCGCCCGTCGAGCAGACCGGCCGCGGCGAGGACGAACGCACCGGTGCAGATCGACACCAAGCGCGTGCCGGGCCGGATCGACGCCAGCGCGGCGGCGGCCTCTGCGGGAAGCACCCCGTCGGTGCGTGCAGGTGGATACCGCGTGCCGGGGATCACCACGGTGTCCGCGGTGGCGAGCGCTTCAGGCCCGGCGCCGGGCAACAGGCCGAAGTCCGTCGTCGACGGGACAGGATCTTCGGTCAGCGCACAGGTGGCGACGTCGTAGAGCGCGTTGCCCTCGGTGTCGGCCGCGTTGGCGAACAGCGTCGGCGCGATGACGGCGTCGAAGCCGACGACCGGTGGCAGCAGCAGAACCACGACGCGGTGCACGCGTCCCAGTTTGGCATGTTTTTGATGAGTGGTGTCATTCTTGCCACTTCCGCCATCGGCGCGCATCCGCGACAGTGTCCTGGTGACGCTCGCCGCAGCCGACAAACGTGCGCCGACCCGCCGAATCCACTGGGCCTGGGTCGTCGCGTCGGTCAGCTTCGTCGCGATCCTCGGCGCCGCCGGTTTCCGGTCGGTGCCCGGCGTGATGATGGCTCCGCTGCACGAGGAGTTCGGCTGGTCGCACGGCACCGTCGGGCTGGCGATGTCGGTCAACATGACCCTGTTCGGCCTGACGGCCCCGTTCGCGGCCGCGCTGATGGACCGGTTCGGGGTTCGGCCGGTGTTGTCGGTCGCCCTCGCGCTGATCGCCGCCGGGTCGGCGCTGAGCGTGTTCATGACCGCCGGCTGGCAGCTGGTTCTGCTGTGGGGGGTGCTGGTCGGCGTCGGCACCGGGTCCATCTCGATGGGGTTCGTCGCCACGGTGGCGACGCGGTGGTTCGAGGCGCGACGGGGCCTGGTCACCGGAGTGCTGACCGCGGCGAGCGCGACCGGCCAGCTGATCTTCCTCCCCGTCGTCGCCGAGGTCACCACGCGCCACGGCTGGCGTTGGGCCTCGTTGATCGTGGCCGCCGCCGCGCTGGCCGTCGTCCCGCTCGTCGCGATATTCATGCGCAATCACCCGCAGGACAAGGGCACGACGGCGTACGGCGCAACCGCGGCGACCGAACCGGCTGCGGTGGCCGGGTCAAGTTTCCGCGCCGCATTCGGCGGCCTGGTGCTCGGCGCGAGAGTGCCCGCCTTCTGGTTGCTGGCAGCGAGCTTCGCGATATGCGGGATGACGACCAACGGCCTGATCGGCACACACTTCATTCCCGCGGCCAACGACCACGGCATGCCGACGACGGTGGCGGCCGGATTGCTGGCCACCATCGGGGTCCTCGACGTCGCGGGGACGGTGTTCTCCGGCTGGCTCACCGACCGCGTGGACCCTCGTCTGCTGCTGGTCGTGTACTACACCGGTCGCGGCGTTTCGCTGCTGTTATTGCCGTCACTGCTCTCGCCGCACGCTGAGCCCAGCACGTGGGTGTTCGTCATCTTCTACGGGCTGGACTGGGTGGCGACCGTGCCGCCGACGATCGTGTTGTGTCGCAATTACTTCGGCGCCCGCGCACCCGTGGTGTTCGGCTGGGTGTTCGCTTCGCACCAGCTCGGCGCTGCGATCGCGGCCGCGGGCGCGGGGAAACTGCGCGATCTGCAGGGCGATTACGACCTCGCGTTCTACCTCGCTGCCGGCCTCTGCCTCGTCGCAGCCGGCCTCTGTGCGAATGTTCGCAAAACGCAGGTCAGCGCACCTGTGGCGTGAAATCTCGCTGATCTTGACTTTGGCATTGGCCGAGCACTGCACCTAACATGCCTAGCGACTGACGAGCTGAGGAGCACCAACGTGAAGACTCGCACCGGCAAGGCACTGGGTGCAGCGGCGGCAATCGCCGCGATCGGGGCATCGATCCCGCTGGCCGTTACCGCATACGCCGATCCCGAGCCCACGCCGAAGGCGCAGGCCGAGATTCCCGATCCGCAGGGCAACTGCGACCCGTTCAAGAAGGCCGTGCCCAACTGGAGAGGGCTGAACGACATGCCGGTCAGCAAGGCGCTGGCCAGCATCCCCGACATCAGCACCTTCAACGCCGCGATCTCCGGCGGGCTCAATCCCGAGGTCAACATCACCTCGGTGCTGGACAACGGGCCGTACGTGGTGTTCGCGCCGAGCAATGACGCGTTCGCCGAACTCGAGCCCGGCCAGCTGGACGCCCTGAAGGCCGACCCCGCGGCGCTGACCCGCCTGGACTACTACCACGTGTTCCTCGGCCTGCTCGGCCCCGAAGACGTGCACGGTCAGCGGCCCACCCAGGAGGGCGCCGAGATCAAGGTCGACGGCAAGAACGGCGATATCAAGGTCAACGACACCGCGAAGCTGATCTGCGGCGGCATCCAGGCCCAGAACGCACGGATCTACATCATCGACAAGGTGCTGGATCCTGCGTCGGCGCCCGAGCCGATCGTGCCGACCGTGAGCGGGTCATCGAGCACGACCACGACCACCACCACGACGACGTCGACGTCGACGTCGGCGTCGGCGGAAGCCAATGCAGAGGTCGTGCCGGGCGCCGAGGCGCCGGCCGGCTAGGAGTCTGCTAGCGCGCTTTCCAGACGGGCTGACGCTTCTCGGCGAAAGCCAACGGACCCTCCCTGGCGTCCTCGGACCGCATCAGCGAGACGATCTCTCGCGTGGTCCTGGCCCAACCGGCTTCGTCACCGGTGATGACGCTGTCGTCGACGCCCATCGCGACGCGCTTGCTCGCCGACACGGCGAGCGGTGCGTTCGCCGTGATCCGTTCGGCGAGTGCCAGCGCCGCGTCCACGGCGGTGCCGTCGGCCACCACCTGATTGATCAACCCCCACCTGTGCGCGTCGGTCGCACTCATCGGCTCGCCGGTGAACAGCAACTCCATCGCAACCTTGCGCGGCAGGTGGTCGACGATGCGGAATACGCCGCCCGCCGCGGCGATGAGCCCCCGCTTCACCTCGGGCAGCCCGAATGTGGCGCGTTCCTCGGCGACGACGAGATCGCTTGCCAGCGCGAGTTCGGTACCCCCGCCGAGCGCGGTGCCGTTGACGGCGGCGACGGTCGGCTTGTCGATGTAGTGGTGCACGTAGCCCGCAAAACCCCATTCGCTGTGTTCGGGGTGGAACAAATTCTCGCGACGCGAAATCGCTTTGAGATCGGCTCCTGCGCAGAACGATTCACCGGCGCCGGTGATGACGACCGCGCGCACCTCGAGATCGTCCTGTGCGTGCTGCAGCGCGTCGCCGACGGCGGTGCTGACCGCGGCGTTGACGGCGTTGCGAGCCTCGGGCCGGTTCAGCGTGATGACCATGACGTTGCCCCGCCGCTCGATGAGAGCGGCGGGGGGTGTCACGTCAGCGGTCACAGCAACTCGATGATGGTGGCGTTGGCCTGGCCGCCGCCCTCGCACATCGTCTGCAGTCCATACTGAATTCCCTTGTCGCGCATGTGGTACAGCATCGTCGTCATGATGCGTGCACCCGAACCGCCGAGCGGGTGGCCGAGCGCGATCGCGCCGCCGTTTGGATTGAGCTTCTTCTCGTCGGCGCCGATGTCCTTCAGCCATGCCAGCGGCACCGGAGCGAACGCCTCGTTGACCTCGAACACGCCGATGTCCTCCAGCTTGAGGCCGGACTTCTTCAGCGCCTTCTGTGTGGCTGGGATGGGCGCGGTCAGCATTATGACCGGGTCCGCACCCGCCAGCGTCGCGGTGTGCACCTTGGCAAGTGGCTTGAGCCCCAACGACTTCGCCTTCTCCGCGGACATGAACAGCAACGCGGCCGAGCCGTCGGAGATCTGTGACGAGTTGCCCGCATGGATGACGCCGTCTTCCTTGAATGCCGGCTTCAGCGTCGCCATCTTCTCCAGCGTGGTGCCGCGGCGGATACCTTCGTCCTTGAGGACCGGGTTGCCATCCTGGTCCTTGATCGCGACAATCTGGTCGTCGAAGGCACCGGAATCTTGTGCGGCGGCGGCTTTTTCATGCGAACCGAGAGAGAACTCGTCGACTGCGGTCCGGTCAAAGCCCCACTGCTCGGCGATCATCTCGGCGCCGATGCCCTGGTTCGGGGTCCTGCTGTAGCGGTCCTTGAAGCCCTGCGGGTACGGGTTGCCCCCGTTGGCCAGCGACGCGCCCATCGGGGTGCGCGACATCGACTCGACACCGCCGGCCACGACGGCATCGTAGTGACCGGCCACCACACCGGCGGCGGCGAAGTGGATCGACTGCTGGCTGGAACCGCACTGGCGGTCGATGGTCACGCCTGCGACGCTCTCCGGCCAACCCGCCGTGAGCAGGGCGGTGCGGCCGATGTCGAGGGCCTGCTCGCCTGCCTGCATGACGCAGCCCCAGATGACGTCGTCGACGATGCCGGGATCGATGCCGGTGCGCTCCACGAGGCCGTTGAGCACCTGGGCGGACAATTCGGCCGGGTGGACGCCGGACAGGCCGCCGTTGCGCTTGCCGATCGGTGACCGCACAGCCTCGACGATTACGGCTTCAGCCATGACATTTCTCCTTCAAAAGGGTTTGGTGGGTTCTCTCCCCACAGAGGTCCACTGTCGAACGTAGAGGAACCAGGTTTACTAGGTCAACCTACTGGTTGGTAGAGAGGCTCCACCGAGGGTGACTGTGTGCGATTTCGGAGCCGCACACCGCGCGTCGCGTGCGGAACCGCACAGTCGTCACCGCGGGGAGGCGGCCGCGAGATGGTTTACTGAGTTGTATACCTGTGTCACTGACAGCGCACGACGTCCCATCAGGAGTAAGCAGTGGCCCGTAGCACGCCGTTGGCGCCGATGATCGGTCCCGACGCGGTTCCCTCTGCTGCAGGCGCGCCGATTCGGTCGCCGAAGACCGCCGAGCTGGTCGCGGGCACGCTGCGTCGCATGGTCGTGGACGGCCAGCTCAAAGAGGGCGACTACCTGCCGAACGAGGCCGAGTTGATGGCGCATTTCGGCGTCAGCAGGCCGACGCTGCGCGAGGCCGTGCGCGTGCTCGAGTCGGAGCGGTTGGTCGAGGTGCGCCGCGGCTCGCGCACCGGGGCGCGGGTGCGGGTGCCGGGGCCCGAAATCGTCGCCAGGCCTGCTGGTCTTCTGCTCGAGTTGTCAGGCGCCACCATCTCCGACGTGATGACCGCCCGATCCGGGATCGAGCCGATGGCCGTGCGACTGCTCACCGAGAGCGGTGATACCGAGGCGTTCGAAGCACTCGACCGCATGCTCGACGAAGACATCCCGGCGGGCTGGCAGTCGGGCCGACTCGCCGAGACGACGGGCGAGTTCCACCGCAAGCTCGTCGAGCTGTCGGGCAACGCGACGCTGGGCATGATGGCCGGCATGCTTCACGAGATCCAGGTACGTCACATGGCTTTCGTGTTCAAGGAGCGCAGACCGGTGTCAAAGGCCGACTACGAGAAGGTGATGCGGTCCTACCGTCGACTGATGGAGTTCATGCGCTCCGGCGACGGCGCCGCGGCCGAAGCGCACTGGCGCAAGCATCTCGACACGACACGCAACCTGTTGTTGAAGGGGCTCGAGACCGTCAAAGTCCGCGACGTCGTCGGCTAGCTTCGCGCCGTCGTGTCCTTCGACCATTCGACGTGCACCGGTATGTCGTCGGTCCACGGCTGACCCGTCACCATGTCGGCGACGTTGACGTAACCCCGCTCGAACTCCCCCGTCGCCGCGTCGACCAACCGGTACTGCTGCCGCTGCCGATGGATCGGCTGTGCGTCGAGCAGGATGACGCGCACCTCGCCCGGCTCGAACCCGCAGCGCTGCTGCATCGCCTCGATCAACTGCTCGTTGTGCATGTGCCCGTCGCCGAAGTTCCATCCGACCGCGGTGCTGCACAGCCGCTCGCCCTCGGTGATGATGTAATCGTCTTCGTTGCGACCGGCCAACGCGTTGTGCACAAGCGTCAGCAGTGCCTTGCCGTGTGAGTTGAAGCCGCGGAACGCATATCCCTTGTAGAGAAAGATCATCGCCTGCTCTTCGCTGCCGTAGAACTTCTCCAGCTGGGAGGCGGGCATACTGGCGATCGCGACAAGCCCGCGCTCGATCTTCTCGTTTGCCGACGGCTTCACGCACCACCACGAGGTGTCCCAATTTCCCGCGTAGTACCGCATGCCGGGCAGGAAGGAGATCTTGCGCGGAAAGAGGTTGCCGAGCACCACAATCGTCGCCAGCAGGGCGAACAGCAGAATCGGCAGCGGTGTGGTCAGATCCGACAGGCCCACCGAGGCGTGGCCGACGAACAGCGCAATCACCGAGAACATCATGAAGACGTTCCACTCCAGCGGTACCCCCCTCGGGATGGCCGACAGGATGCCGAAGTGGAAGCAGAGCATCACGAACGCGGCGATCGCCGTTGGCCAGCCACCGTGGGAGAACAGCAGTACCAGCGGCACGAGCATCTCGATCGCGGTGGAAAAGTGGGCGATGAACCGCGACACCCGGCCCGGCCGCAGGTCGTCGGGGAACTTCTCGAAGAACTTGCGCTTCAACCATTTCGTCCGGATCAGCGGGTTGTTCGACATCATCGTCGAGATCACGAACGGGAAGTGCTTGTTGAGCTTCGACGTCGCCGCCCCCATCCAGATCGCGACGCACACCAGCTTGGCGGCGATGATGAGGTCGACCCCGTAACCGGCCAGCAGAAACGCCACCGTGAACGAGCCGTACACCTCGCCGCGCGCGGCGAGGAAGATCACCTTGTCGCGCAGGCCTGCCAGCGCGAGCAGACCGAGGATCGTCCAGATCTGCCACATCGGCAGCACACCGATCTCGGTGCCGAGCGCCGGGATCGGCCCGGTTCCGTCGGAGAACAGCGCGATCAGCAGCACCACGAGCAGCGCCCCGTAGAGCGCCACGTCGATCGGCGCGCGAGCGGTGCCCTTGGTGAGCGGGATGCGGTCAGGCCACGGCGGCAGGCGGATCGTGTTGGGGCGCAACCAGTAGAGGATGGATCCCATGGGCGGGAAGAACCGGTTGTTCAGCGGTCCGAAGCCGCAGCCGAGGCCGACGACCTCGAACAACATCGTGTAGAGCACGACCTTCTCGAACACGATCGGTTCGGTCCACCAGGCGGCGACGTTGGTGAAGCCGTCGACGCCCGACGTGGCCAGAGCGAACAGCCAGCCGCCGAGGATGTAGAGGAGGATCTTGACGACGTAGAACAGGTGCATCACCACCGGAGTGCCGAAGCCGACCTCGGCCCAGTGTCGTGCCATGGGCACGATCCGTTCGGCCCGGGTGCCTTTGCTCCATTCCGCGTAGTCGACGACGGGCGCGTCCTGCTTCAGAAACCCCATGCGCACAGACT
>JAEZKH010000180.1 GCA_023415515.1 Actinomycetes bacterium | reverse complement strand
GCTGGACACCATGGGCGCGCCGGGCAACCTCGGGGCAGCGCACCGCGCGGCGATGTCGGTCGGGGCGGCCACCGATCTGATGGACCAGGCGTGGTGGTCGCCGGGGCTGGTCCATCCCGACGGAAGGGCCGCGTTCGCGCTGTGCTTCACCGGCGGGATCTTCGTCGACCGCGAAGGCCGCCGGTTCGTCAACGAGTCCGCCGCCTACGACAGGTCCGGTCGCGAGATCATCCGGGCGATGCGCGACGGCGCCGTCGGCTCGCGCTACTGGATGGTCTACGACAGCCGCGCCGGCGAGCGGCCGCCGGTCATGGCGACCAACGTGTCGTTCTCGCCGACACGCGAATACGTCGCCGCCGGGCTGTGGCGCCAAGCCGACACGCTGGCCGGCCTTGCCGATCAGATCGGCGTTCCCGCAGACAATCTCGAAGAGACCGTGCGCCGCTTCAACGAGTTCGCGGCCAACGACGACGACAGCGATTTCGGCCGCGGCAGGGAGGCGTTCGACCGGGCGTTCACCGGCGGCGGGTCACCGCTGGTGCCCATCGACACCCCGCCCTATCGCGCGGCCGCGTTCGGGATATCCGACCTCGGCACCAAGGGCGGGTTGCGCACCGACGTCGACGCACGGGTGCTCAACACCGACGGCGACCCGATACCCGGTCTCTATGCGGCGGGCAACACAATGGCGGCGGTTTCGGGTATGACGTATCCGGGCGGCGGAAACCCGATCGGCGCGTCGATGCTGTTCAGCCATCGCGCGGCACTCCACATGGCGCGGCGGCTCAGCCGTCACCACGGATGAGCACCTCCTGGGTCGTGCTGGCAACCAGGTGGCCGTCGATATCGTGCACGGAGCCGCGCACCAGACCGCGGTGACCCGTCACCGCGACCAGTTCTGCGGTGTGGCTGTGCCAGCGGTCGAACCGCACCGGCCGGTGCAGCCAGATCGAGTGATCCAGGCTGAACGCCGTCGTCGACTCGACGCTGACGGGTTCGGGGTGTCCGCGCAGCGCGATGTCGAGAAGCAGGTAGTCGGTGGCGTAGGCAAGCAGGACGCTGTGCAACACGGGGTCGTCGCCGACGCTGCGCGGCAACCGCATCCAGTGCGAGCGTGCGCCGGTGGCGCGGGGGCCGCCGAAGAAGCAGGTGGGCTCGGCGATGCGCATGTCCAGCGGCGGCGGCCTGGTGATCCAGGTTCTGGCGCGCTCGATGAGCTCGGGTGGCGATTCTTCGACCCAGTCCTGTAAGCGCGGAAGATCATCGGGGTCGATCCCCTGCGGTGCGCGTTCGGCGAACTCCGGCTCGGTGGGGTTGTCGTGGAACGACACCATCGCGATCAGCAGCGTGTCCCCACCTTGTTCGACGGCAACGCGCCGGGCGGCCATCGAACGGCCGTCGCGGACCCGGTCCACGACGACGTCGAGCGGATGCGCGGGATCGCCCGACTTCACGAAGTACGCGTGCATCGAATGCGGTGGCTTGTCGTCGACGGTGGTGGCGGCGGCCTGCATGGCCTGGGCGATCATCTGCCCGCCGAAGACGCGACCGAAGCGGTTCGCCTCGCTGGACACGCGGAACCGGCCGTCGCCCAGAGGTTTGGGGTCCAGGTAGTTCAGCAGGTTGTCGAGCGCCTGCGCAATGGTGTGTTCGAGGTCGGTCAATCCGCCCACCCGGACGATCTTGCCCGATGGCGAAGACGGCGTTCAGGCCGCGGTCGGTCGTTATGGTCGAGAGGTGAATCTCGAGGAACTGCGATGGTTCGTGGTACTCGCGGAGACGGAACACGTGACCGACGCCGCCGCGGAGCTTGCGGTGAGCCAGCCGACCTTGTCGCGAGCGCTTGCTCGCTTCGAGCGCGAGGCGGGCGCGCCGCTGTTCGATCGTGTGAACAGACGGCTGCGGTTGAACCCGTACGGACAGATCATGCTCGAGCACGCACAGCGCAGTATCGCCGAGATGAACTCGGCACGGGAACGCATCGCCGCATTGCGCGACCCGGACACCGGGCGAGTGCGCCTGGCGTTTCTGCATTCCCTGGCGAGTTGGTTTGTGCCCGAACAACTTCGGCGCTTCCGCGAATCGGCGCCCGCTGTCGGTTTCCAGCTCGTGCAAGGGCCAGCGCACGAGATCACGCAGCGCGTGCTCGACGGCCAGATCGACATCGCGATCACTGCCCCCCGGCCGGCGGCACCCGAATTCGCCTGGCGCCGACTGTATGTCGACGAATTGTGTCTGGCCGTTCCGCACGGGCACCGGCTCGCGGGCCGGACCCGGTTACGGCTGTCGGCGGCGAAAGGGGAGCCGTTCATCGCGCTCGCCGCCCAGGCGGGCTTGCGTCAGCTCACCGACGAACTGCTGGCCGAGGACAACATCAAGCCCGAGATCGTCTTCGAGGCCACCGAGATACCGGCCGTGGAAGGGCTCGTGGCAGCGGGCTTCGGCGTGGCCGTCATCCCAGTACCGCGCGATGGGGGCCCGGCCAAGACCGTCCACGTTCCGCTGTCCAACGAAGGCGCCAAGCGCGAAGTCGGTCTGGTCTGGGACAAGAGCAGGGAGCTGTCACCTCCTGCGGCGCGGTTCGCAGCGTTTCTCGGCGATAATGCGCCGCGTGCATGAACGTACCAAAAGTCATGCATTGGACACATTAACCGGGCGCTCCTACCGTTCGGTCGTGACGACCGCCCCCGAGGCATGGGCAGGCCACCGCCGCGGCACCGCCGCATACCGGCGGCTTCTCGCCGCGCTCTTCTGTGCGGGGGTCGCCACCTTCGCTCAGCTCTATTCACCCCAGGCCGTTCTGCCGATGATCTCGAAGGATCTGCACATTGGAGCGGCCTCCGCGGCGTTGACGATCTCGGCGGCCACGATCGGCCTGGCCGTCGGCGTGATCCCGTGGTCGACGATCGCCGACCGCATCGGCCGGGTGCGGGCGATCACGATGTCGGTCACCGTCGCAGCAGTGGTCGGACTGCTCGTCCCGTTCGCGCCGACCTATCAGCTTCTGCTCGCGGGTCGCTTCCTGGAAGGTCTGCTGATCGGCGGTGTGCCCGCGGTCGCCATCGCCTACCTGACCGAGGAGGTCGATCCCGTTCACGCGGCGCGGGCGGCGGGCACGTTCGTGGCGGGCACCACCATCGGCGGCCTGCTCGGCCGGATCGTGTCCAGCCCCGCCGCCGAGATAGCCGGATGGCGCATGGGGGTTTTCACCGTCGCCGCGATCTGCTGCGTCGCCGCATTCGGCTTCGTCAAGCTGGCCCCCGAACCTCAGGGCTTCGTTCCGTCGAAGACGTCAGGAGCCAATCCCGAAGGCAGCCTCCGTGCGCGCCTCAGCGCGAACCTTCGCTCACCGCGACAACTGGTGCTCTTCGCGCAGGGCTTCCTGCTGATGGGTGGGTTCGTGGCGCTGTACAACTTCCTCGGCTTCCGGCTGACCGCCGCACCCTTCGCCCTGTCCCCGTTCGTCGTCAGCCTGGTGTTCGTGGCCTACCTCGCAGGGACGTGGGCGTCTGCCCGCGCGGGTGCGGAGGCGACGCGGTTCGGGCGCAAGGCCGTCCTCCTGGTCTCCGCTGCGATCATGGCCGCCGGTGTCGCGATCACGATGAGCGACAACCTGTTCGTGGTCCTCGCCGGTCTACTGGTCGCCACCGCCGGCTTCTTCGGCGCCCACTCCATCGCATCGGGCTGGACCGGCCGGTCGGCGCCGGTCGGCAAGGCGCAGGCGTCATCGCTGTACAACCTCTGCTATTACGGCGGTTCGAGTGTCCTCGGCTGGTTCGGCGGGGTGGCCTACGACGGCCACGGTTGGGCCGCGGTCGCGGTGACCATCGTGGTGCTCGTGGTCATCGCAGCGGCTCTGGCCGCAAAGCTCCTGCCGGACGACTGACGCCTCGCGCAGGTGCCGGCCGCAAGGCTCAAACCCGTTCTGACGCATTGCCTGACCGATCCGGCGGGCCGGTTCTTCACCTCCTACGCCGGCTTCCTGGTGTCGGGCAGAAAGCCGGCTGGCTAGATCTACTGCAGATCGGCTTCGGTGAAGACATCGATGGCTTCCGCGGGTTCGAGCATGATGACCGGAATATGGCGTGTCGTCGACCGCTGGTAGCTGAGATACGGCGGGTACACCGACACCATGAAGTCCCAGATACGGTGTCGCTCTTCGTCTTCGGGCTCACGCCAGGTCGCACGGAAGGCTTGGGTGGCGATCTGCACATCGACGTGGTCACCCGCGCGGAGGTTGAGGTACCAGTCCGGGTGATGGTCGGCGCCGCCCTTCGCGGCGACGATGACGATCTCGCCCCCGATGTCGCCGTAGATGAGCGGGACGATGCGCGTCTTTCCCGACTTGCGGCCTCGCACCTTGATCAGGCAGTGCGTGGTGAAGCGATGCCCGCCGGTCATGGAGATGTCCATGACGTGGCCCTGCACGCCGCCCGACCGGAGGTAGTCCTCGAGGTGGTTGGCCATCCAGTCGCGGGGCTCTTGACGGATCTCGGAAGCCGAGTCGTTGGTCATGGCACCATCTTGCACGTGAGCGATGCAGCCGCCCCAGCGATTACTGGGATCAACCATGTATCCGTGACCGTCCGCGACATCGAACCCAGTGTCGAGTGGTATCAGCGGGTGTTTCGCGCCGAGCGCGTACCGATGACGTTTCCCCACTACGACCGAGAGGAGACGGGTTACGGGGTGCTGCTTCTCGAGCCGCGCTCGGGGTTGGCGATCGGCTTGCACACCAACACCGGCAACCGCGGTGCGCCGTTCGACGAGGCACAGACAGGGCTTGACCATGTCGGTTTCAACGTGACGGGGCTCGCAGAACTCGAATCCTGGGTGGCGTGGCTCGACGAGCTCGGGGTGGCGCACTCGGGCATCCGGACGGGGGACGAGCCCTTCCCTTACGCGACATTGGTTTTCCGCGACCCTGACAACATCCAGCTGGAGCTGTTCGCGGGTCCCTTGACCTGAGCTCAGGCGAGCGAAGGGTTGGCCGCCAAGACCCGAGAGCGCGCGCCGTGGCCGAGGTTCGCCTCGACGCGGCGCCAGCCCGTGCGCCCGTCACCGCCGATCGCCGCCAGCAGTGCGACGCCGTCGGACCGACCGCACAGCAGATCGGCCAGCATCGCCTCCTCCCACGCGAGGTGAGCGAAACGGAGAGCCCGCCGCATGAGGGCCACCGCGATCGAGCGCTGAACCTCGGGGTAGTAGTAGGCGCGCAGCAGCGTGCGCAGGGCCCGCTTCTTGCGACCGTGCAGGTTGGCCGCCAGTTCCCATGCCCCGACGCCGTTGACGACGGTGACCAGATCACCGAGCCGCGCCGACGTGGCGAGGATCGCAATGATCGCGTCCTCATCGCCAGGGCTGGTGTACCCATGGCACAGCCCCTGCGCGGCGCGAATCCGTTCGACGGTGGACAACGCATCGGGCATCGCGGCCGATTCCCGCGAGCTCGTGTCTTCCGGCGCGCGGTGCAGCGCGTCCATCGTGGGCCGCAACGCCGGCTCGATGTTGGCGAACGCGTCGGGTCGATCGCTTGCGGTGACGTCGCCGTCGAGGTGCCCCGGCTCGGGCTCGGTGTACGGGTTTGCCCCTGCGCCGCCGGATGCGACAAGGGATTCGGCGCACTGCCACGCGTAGGCGCGCTCGTGGATGAGATCGGCTCGGAACACGAACCGCATGCCCCACTCCTGCAGGCGCGCGGGCATGAACTGCACGGGCAGCCGCGTGTACCGGGCCACGTCGAGGTTGGCCTCGGTGGTCGCCCGCTCGAACACCGCAGCCATTGCCATGAAGTCGCCGATGTGCGTGCCGATCTCGCCGTTCTCGGAGAACCCGAGCGGATGCACGGCGACCCAGGTCATCGCCCGTGGCAGGTCGAAGCGGATGTGCGCACGGCTTGCCGCCGTCACGCTCGCGACGACCTCCTGCAGCCCGTGGGAGATCGTGTCGCGGTTGCGCATCCGGGCGAGGGCACGGCGTTTCCCGTCGGCCCGCGCGGCGACGTCGAACGCCTTCTGCCAATGCGGTTCGACCCGCCGGCCCTCGTCGGCGGCGACCACGTTGTCGACGTAGAGCTTCTCGAAGTAGGTGATCAACCGAAAGATGAAGACGGGGTCGCCGAAGCTGCCCGCGTCGGCCTCCTCGATCGCGCCCTCGGTCGTGCGGACGTAGCTGTTTGTGAACCACCATCGGCTGTCGCGGGGGTGGCCCTGGTCGTCGACCATGCGTGCGGCCATCCGCGCGAGCCGGTCCCTGGCGGCAAGCGCGTTCGCTCGAGCCGTGGCCTCCTGCACGGCATGAAGTCTATTGTCGCTGTGTCAATATTTGCTGCGACTTCTAGAGAATGTCGTTGATGTCGTTCTTGAGCGCTTCCGCGTCGGTGCCGAACACCGCCTGGACGCTGTTACCGACCTCGACCACACCCGCCGCCCCGAGGCCCTTCAAACGCGCCTGGTCGACCTTGTCCTTGTCGTTGACCTCGACGCGAAGGCGGGTGATACACGCATCGACGTTCACCAGGTTGTCGCGGCC
>JAEZKH010000164.1 GCA_023415515.1 Actinomycetes bacterium | reverse complement strand
GCTGGACACCGTGTCTCGGCCCGACGCTGACCGGTGTGATCGCGGTGGCCTCGGCGACCGACGGCGCCGACGTCGCCCGCGGGATGTTGCTCGTCGTCGCGTACTGCCTCGGACTCGGAATCCCGTTCGTGCTGTTGGCCTTCGGCTCCGCGCGCGCCGTTCAGGGCCTCGGCTGGCTGCGGCGGCACACGCGACAGATCCAGATCTTCGGCGGCATCCTGCTGATCCTCGTCGGCGCCGCACTGGTCACCGGTGTGTGGAACGACTTCGTCTCGTGGGTGCGCGACGCCTTCGTCAGCGATGTGAGGCTGCCGATATGAGGCGGGTCCTCGCGGTGGTACGCAACACGTGGCGCACGCTGACATCGATGGGCACCGCGCTGGTGCTGTTGTTCCTGCTCGCGCTCGCCGCCATCCCCGGCGCCCTGTTGCCGCAGCGCAGTCTGAACGAGTCCAAGGTCGAGCAGTACATCGCCGAGCACCCCACCATCGGTCCGTGGCTGAACCGGTTGCAGGCCTTCGAGGTGTTCTCCAGTTTCTGGTTCACCGCGATCTACATGCTGCTGTTCGTCTCCCTCGTCGGCTGCCTGACCCCGCGGTTGCTCGAACACATCCGCAGCCTGCGCGCCACCCCGGTTGCCGCGCCGCGCAACCTGGCCCGCCTGCCCAAACACCACACCATCGAGGTGAGCGGTGACGCCGACGCCGTCGCCACCACCGTCGACGAGCGGCTGACGGGATGGCGCCGCACCACCCGCACGCGGGACGGCGCCATCGAGATATCTGCTGAGAAGGGCTATCTGCGGGAGTTCGGCAACATCGTCTTCCATTTCTCCCTGCTCGGCCTTCTCGTCGCGGTGGCCGTCGGCAAGCTGTTCGGCTACGAGGGCAACGTCATCGTGATCGCCGACGGCGGACCCGGGTTCTGTTCGGCCTCGCCTGCCGCGTTCGACTCGTTCCGCGCAGGCAACACCGTCGACGGTACATCGCTGAACCCGATCTGCTTGCGCGTCAACGATTTCGATGCGCACTATCTACCGTCGGGGCAGGCGTTGTCGTTCGCCGCTGACATCGACTACCAGCAGGGCGCCGATCTCGAAACGGGCATGTGGCGGCCCTACCACCTAAAGGTCAACGAACCGCTCCGCATCGGTGGCGACCGCGTCTACCTGCAGGGGCACGGCTATGCCCCCACGTTCACGGTGACCTTTCCCGACGGCCAGACCCGCAGCCAGACCGTGCAGTGGCGGCCCGACGATCAGATCACCCTGCTGTCGTCGGGGGTGATGCGTTTCGACCCGCCCGGCGGCACCTATCCCGACGCCGACGAGCGCCGCAAACACCAGATCGCGATCCAAGGGCTGTTCGCGCCGACCCAGTTCCTGCACGGCAAGCTGCTGTCGTCGAGCTTCCCGGCGCTCAACGACCCGGCCGTGGCCGTCGACATCTATCGCGGCGACACCGGGCTGGACACCGGCAGGCCGCAGTCGCTGTTCGACCTCGATCCGCGGCTCATCGACCAGAAGCGGCTCAACAAGGTGGCGCGGGTCAACCTGAGCGCCGGCGAGCAGACCAGGCTGGACGACGGCACGCTGGTGCGGTTCGACGGCGCGGTGCCCTTCATCAATGTGCAGGTCTCCCACGACCCGGCGCAGATATGGGTGCTGGTGTCCGCGCTGACGATGATGGCGGGCCTTTTGGTGTCGTTGATCGTGCGTCGGCGCAGGGTATGGGTTCGGATCACGCCCGCGGACGCGAGGAGCACCGATGACCCGGCTGCGGGTACGGTTAGCGTCGAGCTGGGTGGACTCGCGCGCACGGACAACTCGGGGTGGGGTGACGAGTTCGAGCGCTTGACGCACCGGCTTCTCGACGGGCTCGACGCCGCGGAGCCGTCCAAGGAGAAGGTCTGGAAGACATGAACACCGAGCACATCGACATCGGGTTGGCCCGCTATTCGGACTGGGCCTTCACCTCAGCAGTTGTCGTGTTGGTGGTCGCGTTGCTTTTCCTGGCCGTCGAACTGGCCGCTGCCCGCGGCAGGAAGGTCGCTGACCGCGAACTGGTCGCAGCCGGGGCGCGCACGCGCGAAGCAGAGATGTCGCGGGTCAGCGCCGACAGCGTGACGCCCGGACTGGTCGCCGACACCCCCCGCCGCCCGTTCGACGACCGCATGGGCCGGGCCGGGGTGGTCCTGGTCTACGCGGGCATCGCCATGCTCCTGGCATGCATCGTGCTTCGGGGCGTGGCGACCTCGCGGGTGCCGTGGGGCAACATGTACGAGTTCATCAACCTCACCTGTTTCTCGGGTCTGGTCGCGGGCGCGATCGTGTTGCGCAGGCCGCAGTACCGCGCACTGTGGGTGTTCGTGCTCGTTCCCGTGCTGATCCTGCTGACGGTTTCCGGCCGCTGGCTGTACACCAACGCCGCGCCCGTCATGCCTGCGCTGCAGTCCTACTGGCTGCCCATCCACGTTTCGGTGGTCAGCCTCGGCTCCGGGGTTTTCCTCGTCGCGGGCGTGGCCAGCATCCTGTTCCTCGTCAAGATGTCCAAGCTGGGGTCCCCTGACGCCGACGGCGGCGTCGGCCGAATCATCCAGCGCCTGCCCGATGCGCAGACGCTTGACCGCATCGCCTATCGCACAACGATCTTCGCGTTCCCGGTGTTCGGCTTCGGGGTGATCTTCGGGGCGATATGGGCCGAGGAGGCGTGGGGCCGCTATTGGGGCTGGGATCCCAAGGAGACGGTCTCGTTCGTCGCATGGGTGATCTACGCGGCCTATCTGCACGCCCGCTCGACGGCGGGCTGGCGCGACAAGAAGGCGGCCTGGATCAACGTCGCAGGCTTCGTGGCGATGGTGTTCAATCTGTTCTTCATCAACCTCGTCACCGTCGGACTGCACTCCTACGCAGGCGTCGGCTGAGACTTCCGTCCAAGGAGAAGGGGCTAACCGTTGTCTGACGATCCGCGAGGCTTCCGGTCACAACAGCGGTTCACCGATCCGGCGAACGATGAGGCGCCGCCGCCGGAGTGGACCGATCCCACTCCGCCGACCGGGATCCCCGTCAGCGAACCGGCGGTCGTGCCTGAGCCCTACCCGGAGCTGTCGACGGCCGCGCTGCTTCGGCAGAACAAGCGACCGCCGTCGTCCGGTTGGCGCCGGGTGCTGTATCTGGCCTCGGGCAAGCTGATCAATCTCGGTGAGGGTCCCAAGGAGGTCCATCGCAACAACCTGCTGGCCCAGGTGAACCGGCCCATGCAGGGCTGCTATCGGATCGCCCTGCTGTCGTTGAAGGGTGGTGTCGGCAAGACGACCATCACCGCGACGCTCGGCGCCACGTTCGCGTCCATCCGCGGCGACCGGGTCGTCGCCGTCGACGCGAACCCCGACCGCGGCACGCTGAGCCAGAAGGTGCCGCTCGAGACGCCTGCCACGGTGCGCCACCTGCTGCGCGACGCCGAGGGCATCGAACGCTACAGCGACGTGCGCAGCTACACCTCGCAGGGGCCGAGCCGACTCGAGGTGCTGGCGTCGGAGAGCGACCCCGCCGTCTCGGAGGCATTCAGCGCCGCCGACTACGCCAAGACGCTCGACGTGCTGGAACGCTTCTACAGCCTGGTGCTCACCGACTGTGGCACCGGGCTGATGCACTCGGCGATGTCGGCCGTGTTGTCGAAGGCCGACGTGCTGATCGTGATCAGCTCGGGTTCGGTCGACGGGGCCCGCAGCGCATCGGCGACGCTGGATTGGCTCGACGCGCACGGCCACGAGGACATGGTGCGCAACTCGATCGCGGTGATCAATGCGGTGCGACCGCGGTCGGGCAAGGTCGATATGCAGAAGGTCGTCGACCACTTCAACCGGCGCTGTCGGGCGGTGCGCCTCGTGCCGTTCGACCCGCATCTGGAAGAGGGCGCCGAGATCAGCCTGGAACGGTTGCGACGCGAGACGCGCGAGGCGCTGATCGAGTTGGCTGCGGTGGTGGCGGACGGGTTCCCCGGCAACAAGCGGGCAGGCGATCTCTTCTAGGGCCGACGGCGGAGAGTCAGTTCGGGCGGGGTTTGTCCCCGCCGATCCGACGCAGGAACTCCGGATCGTCGTCGGGTCCGATCGTGCGCGTCGTGGGCCTGGTCGTGGCGCGGGTCAACCGCCAGCCGATGTAGATCAGACCGCTCAAGACGAGTACGAGGAGCAGATAAGCCACGCAAAAACCTCCTTGTCGTAAATATACGCGCCGTCGGTAGGCTCGGGCCGTGCCTGACTCCCGTCCCGGATCCCGCCTCGTCGTCGACGTGCTGGCCTACACGCTGGCCCGGCTTCTGCTCGTCGTTGTCCTGGCCGCGGCGATTTTCGGGGGCGCCCACCTGCTCGGGGTGCGCGACTTCCCAATCGTCATCGCGCTGCTGTTCGCCATCGTGATCGCGCTGCCGCTCGGCATGTGGATCTTCGCCCCGTTGCGCCGACGCGCCAACGCGAGCATCGCCGCCATCGACGAGCGGCGCCGTCGGGACCGCGAGCAACTGCAGGCCAGGCTGCGCGGCGACCAACCGCCCAAGAAATGAGCCGTGAAGCGTTCGGCGCCGAATTCGTCGGCGCCGAGGGGTTTCTGAACTCGCCGACGTACGGACTGCCGCCGCAGTTCATGTTCGACGCGCTGCAGGAATGCCTGCGCGCCTGGCAGACCGGATCGATGGAGGTGCCGTCGTTCGACGATTCGGTCAGCGCGGGCCGGGCGGGTTATGCGGCGCTGGTCGGCGTGCCCGTGGATTCGGTGGCGATGGCGGGCACGGTGTCCGCCGCGCTCGCACTGGTCGCCGCCGCGGTCCCCGACGGCAGCCGGGTGGCGACGCTGCGCAGTGAGTTCACAAGTACCACCTTTCCGTTCGCCGCTCAGGCGTCGCGCGGCGTCACCGTCACCGAACTGGATTCCGACGAGTTGGTGACGTCGGCCACCGACTACGACGTGGTGACGGCCAGCCTCGTGCAGTCGGCCAACGGCGCCGTCCTCGACGTCGACGCGCTCGAAGCGAGTGTGGCGGGCACCGAAACCCTGACCGTCATCGACGTCACCCAAGCAGTCGGCTGGAAGAGCATCGACCTGTCGTGGGCCGATGTGACCGTCGCGGCGGTGTACAAGTGGCTGCTGGCGCCGCGGGGCACGGCCTGGATGTCGCTGAGCGCACGCGTGTCCGACGCGATGGTTCCGCATGCCGCCAACTGGTACGCCGGGCAGCAGCCGTGGTCGTCCATCTACGGTCTGCCGCTGCGGCTGGCCGATGACGCCAGGCGCTTCGATGTGTCGCCGACGTGGTTCAGCGTGCTCGGGTCGGGTCTCACCCTGCCGTGGCTGGCATCACTCGACCGGATGGCCGTCGAAGCGCACACGGTGGGGTTGGCGTCGCGGCTTCGCGCTGAACTACGACTGCCGCAGGAGGCCTCGGCGATCGTGTCGATCCCCACAGCCGCCGCCGACAAGCTGGCAGACGCCGGGATCCGGGCGTCGATCCGGGCGGGGGCGGTCCGCGTCGGCTTCCACCTCTATAACACCGAGGA
>JAEZKH010000157.1 GCA_023415515.1 Actinomycetes bacterium | reverse complement strand
GGGGGTGCCCGG
This sequence comes from Actinomycetes bacterium, assembly GCA_023415515.1. Classification (GTDB taxonomy): domain Bacteria; phylum Actinomycetota; class Actinomycetes; order Mycobacteriales; family Mycobacteriaceae; genus Mycobacterium. Next base: position 5,251 of record JAEZKH010000157.1, on the reverse strand, counting down.
CGTGATCATTCGGGCGGCCTTGCGCGGCGGGCCCGCGGAGGCCGCGGGTCTCGTCAGCGGCGACGTCCTCACCAGCATCAATGGCGCACCGCTCGACTCGGCGACGACGCTGACGCGGATACTCGATCTGCACTACCCCGGCGACGTCGTCGACCTCACCTGGATCGACAAGAGCGGCAGGCAGCGCACCGGCAAGGCGACACTGGCTTCGTGACACCCCGGGTCGACTTTGGGGGCGAAAGGCACGCCTTCGACCGCCGCCGTTTCCCTATGCTGAGCGAGTGCCAAACACCACTCCATACCGGGTCGTCCAGTGGACGACGGGAAATGTCGGAAAAAGCTCGGTAGCGGCGATCGCGAACAACCCGAACTACGAACTCGTCGGGTGCTACGCCTGGTCGGCCGAAAAGAACGGCGTCGATGCAGGCGAGCTCGTCGGGATCGAACCACTGGGCGTCCACGCCACCAACGACGTGGATGCGCTGCTGGCGTTGAAACCCGACTGCGTTGTCTACAACCCGATGTGGATCGACGTCGACGAGCTGGTGCGCATCCTTTCGGCGGGCGTGAACGTGGTGACCTCGGCATCGTTCATCACCGGGCACAACCTCGGCGCGGGCCGCGACCGCATCGAACAGGCGTGCAAGGAGGGCAACTCGACGATCTTCGGCTCCGGTGTGAGCCCCGGCTTCGCCGACCTGCTGGCGATCGTGGCCGCATCGGCCTGCGACCGCGTCGACAAAGTGATCGTCGCCGAATCGGCCGACACCACCCTGTACGACTCACCGGACACCGAGCGTCCTGCCGGTTTCGGCGTGCCGATCGACGACCCCGACCTGGGACCGATGGCCGCCAAGGGCACCGCCGTGTTCGAGGAGGCTGTACGGCTGGTGGCCGATGCGCTCGGCGTCGAACTCGACGAGGTGGTCTGCGAGACCGAATACGCCCAGACCACCGAGGATCTCGAAATGGCCTCGTGGACGATCCCGGCGGGCCACGTCGCGGGCGTATTCGCCAGCTGGCAGGGCCGCGTCGGCGGCAGGACCGTGGTCGACCTCAACGTGCGGTGGCGCAAGGGTCAGACGCTGGAGCCCGACTGGAAACTCGACGGCGACGGCTGGAAGATCACCATCGAGGGTCGCCCGACGGTGAACATGCAGGTCGGCTTCCTTCCGCCGCCGGACATGATCGAGAACATGAAATCGATCGAGGATCTGTTCGTCCTCGGCCACATCATGACGGCGATGCCGCCGATTCACGCGATTCCGGCGGTCGTCGCCGCGGCGCCCGGAATAGCGACCTACAACGATCTGCCGCTACCCCGGGCCCGCGGAACGGTTGTGCTCGACCGCTAGATGCAGGCGCCGCCCTGGACATAGCCAAACGGGCCCTCGAAGCCGACGCAGGCGTCGACCGGATCCCAGTTCCTGGGCCCGTGGCCGGGTCCGGGTCCGGGGCCACGTCCGTCCCACCACCAGTCGTCGTGACCGGGACCGTGCCCTCGTCCCGGACCCTGTTCGGCGAAATACTGCGGTCCGGAAAGAGCCGGGGCGGCGGGCGCCGCGTTGGCAACGCCGGTGCTCATGCCGACAGCGCCCAACGCCATGGCGGCGCTGAGGCCGAGGCCTGCTGCGAGTGCTTTCACATCAATCACGCTAGATATCCCCTCAGCAACTTTTACATTCGGTGCACGGCGCCGGAAACCGTTTGGCGCGCCCCGTCGGCCAAAGAGGTTGGAAACACCCATCTTCCGGCGTCCGCGGATAACTATATCGCCCCCCGCGAAAGCACGCGAAACACGCTGTGTGCTTACGCGCGCGTTGGTTTGCTCTACTTCAGCGCCTGCCTGCTACCCGCTTCGTGGGTGCGTCGCTGCGGTCATCGCTCTCGCGAAATGTCGCGCCGTACCGCGGGACTGTCATCGCACCGTTGTTGCGCACGGCGGAGATGGCGTTGCGCAACGGACGCGCCAGGCCGACGAACGAGCCCATGTCGAAGAGCAACGCCGTCAGCAACCTGTTGTGAACGAAGCCGATCGCGCTTCCGGTCGAGGGGTCGGCCCAGCCGAGAGTCCCGCCCAGTCCGATATGGCCGAATCCCCTCATCAAGCCGGGGATCGGCGATTCGTGGTATCCGAGGTGAAACGGCAACGGCATCAGCATGTTCAGGTCGGGCTGCACCTTGGGCTTGCCGATGAGGCCGCCGGCCAGCTCCGGCGACAGGAAGCGCTGCCCGTCGATGACACCTCCGTTGGCGATCGCCGCGTACATCTTCGCCAAACCGCGTCCGGTCACGACGCCGTTAGCCGCTGGTACTTCGCCGTCCAAGAACGGAATGTCGCCTTGCACAAAGGATATGACGCCGGGGAAGTACATGGCGCCGAGAGCGCCGGAGAACGGCAGACCCGCCACCCTGGGCGCGACGAGGCGCAGCAGTGAGTCGGGCCGCCCGTTCTGCGGGATGAGGATCTGCGCGGCCTTGGTCGGGGAACCCACCGGTGGCCGGCCCAGGTGCAGACCGTCGGTGTTCAGCGGCCGGGCCACCTCATCACGGAAGAGTTCGCGCATCCCCCTGCCGGTGACGGCCCGGCAGATACCGGAGATCAGCCATCCGTAGGTGAGTGCGTGGTAGGCGGGTAGTCCGCGGAGATGGTCGACCGGCGCGGCGGCCAGCCGGTCCTCCATCAGTTTGTGGTCGAGCAGGTTCTCCTTGGTGACGCCCTTGAGATGCGACAGGCCCGATCGATGCCGCAACACGTCGCGGATCGTGATGTCCTTCTTGCCGTTCGCCCCGAACTCTGGCCAGTACTCGGCGACCGGGGTGTCGTAGTCGAGCAGGCCGCGGTCGACGAGCCGGTGAACCACCGTGGCCGCCACACCCTTGGTCGCCGAGAACACCATCGCACCGGTGTTGGCCGACCATCGCACCGTGCCGTCGCGGTCGGCCCACCCGGTCCAGACGTCGACGACGGGCTTGCCGTCGATGTAGACGACAAGCGCGCCGCCACCGAACCGCCGGCCGGGGAACAGGTTCGCGAAGATGCGCACGACGTTGCCGAATCGCGGATCGGCTGCGCCCTGGACGCCACGTGGCAGTCCCTCCTGCTCACGCAGTAACGGCAAACCGATCACCCCTCGATCTTCGTGACGGTGGCTTTCAGCTGCGCCCCAGGCGGTCCTTCAAGCGGCACATCCTGCAACACGCGCGCCTGGCTGCCATGAACGGTGAAGTCGCCTGTCTGTGGCTGGTGACCGCCGGTCACCTGGTACATCACCTTGATCTCGGTGTCCGGCAATGGGTGAACGCCAAGGTATTTCGGCTCGACCCGGTACCTGTAGACGCATCCGTTCGGTCCGGTGCAGTTCTCGTCGGTGACGACGACGCCGATCTGGAACTCGGCTGGCGTCGGCATCTTCGGCGTCGGTGCGGGCAGCGGCGACGCCCCCGGAGCCGGCGGCGGGTCTTTCGCGGTGAAGATGGCGATCGACAAGCCGAAGCCCGTCGCGACGACAGCGAATATGGCCAGTGCCGCGATCAACCGTCGCGCCCTCATCCCGCCTCCATTTGCCAAGAGTGCACCACCGCGACTCTCCGCGTCCGTAGATTGAAGTAGTCGAATACCTACGCAGGACCGCGAGCCTGCAGTAATTGTTGACAGCATGCACGAGCAGCTTGCCGGCTATATCTCGGGGCCGGTGAACGCTGAGGATCTCGTCGTCGCGCCGGGCGGTGAATGGGTGCTCACCTCGGGTATGACGGGCCCGACGGCGCCGCTCGGCAGGCTGTACGCGGTCAGCGTTTCCGACGGGGCGTGCAATGAGATCTTTCCCTACCGCGCCACCTCCGCGTTGGACGCCGAGAGGTTCGTCAGACAGCCCGATCTCAACCCGCTGAAGTTTCGACCACACGGTATCGACGTCAGCGTGCGACCCGACGGGCCCGCAGAACTGTATGTGGTCAATCACGGCGGACACGAGTCGGTCGAGGTATTCGAGGTCAACCTCGACGAAGCTCGGCCAGCCTTGAAATGGATTGGTGGGGTGCGGCTTCCGGGCACCGCAAGGGGCGGTGCCGTGGCCACCGTCGACGACGGGTTCGTCGTGAGCACAACCGGTGACCCGGACGGGTTGACGGAGGTCAGAGTCGAGGATGCGATGGCCGGCGCCGACACCGGTGGGGTGTTGGAGTGGTCACCCGGCCGGGGGTGGACGGCCCTGCCCGGCACGCAGATCAACACGGCCACCGGCGTGGCGGTTTCACCCGATGGGCATTGGGTGTACATCGGCGGCTGGAACTCGCGCTGCGTCAAGAAGGTTCGCCGCGCAGCCGACGACCCCGACCCGATCACCGTGCCCGTCGACATGATGGTCGACAACCTGACCTGGTCGGCGTCGGGCCGGCTTCTGGCCGCAGGCACCTACGGCACGAGCATGCGCGACTTCCTTGCCGGCCATTTCGGCCCGCATCCCCGGCTCGCCCTCCCGTCACGGGTGATCGCAATCGACCCCGAAACCCTTGCCACCGAACGGCTCATCGAATACGGCCCCGACACCTTCGGTGCGGCGACGACCGCACTTCAGGTCGGTCGAGAGATTTGGGTCGGCACCGCACGCGACCAGGGCCTGGCGCGGTTCCGCTTCCCGCCGACGAAGCGCCCCTGATCATCACGGCTTGGCGAAGAAGGAACCCCACGCCCAGCCGTTCCCGGTGGGTACGTTGGTACCCGTGATCTGGCACCAGTCGTCGGTCGGACATCCTCCGCCTTTAACCAGGTTGACCTGTGTGCCCTTCGTCAACATCCCGATCACCGTGCCGGCATCGCCGTTGGGCTGGTCGTAGACGTCAACATCGTCGGTGACGGTCGCCAGCCCACCGTTGGTGCTGCTCGTGCAGTTCACCGAACCGTCGGGCGAACTCCAACTACCCGAGCCGCCACCCTGTATCCACCCGGTCACCGCACCCGTGTGCGTGACTTCGCCCTCGTACTGCTCGGCGCCGCGGGTGAAGCTGATGTGGTAGTCGTGAATGGCGCCGGACGCGGTGCCCGCCTCCTTGTCGAACTCGGTGAACGGGCCCTGCTGCATGTGGAAAAGCGTTGCCTTCGGCCCGATACCCGTGCCGCCCGCCTGCGTGTCGGGCGTCACCATCTGCCCGTCGCTTCTGTTGACGACCAATGTGTCGCGTGCGAACGTGCAGACCGCCGATGGCGAAGCCTGGGCCGATACCGCCGTGGTGAAGACTCCGACCGAGC
>JAEZKH010000134.1 GCA_023415515.1 Actinomycetes bacterium | reverse complement strand
GGAGCTATCTCGAGGAACTCTACTCGTCTAGCCTGACGCCCGCACGCGTAAGGAGTTTCGTTCAGGAGAGCCGTCTCTCCCGATATGTCGGAATCATCCGTTTTTCGGTAGATGGAGAAACTTTCTTCGACGCGATTTGCGACACAACAGACATTCGACGAGACGCCGACCCGTGGTCTTCCGTAATTGCTTTTGTGCCGAGTTCCGAAATGTACGTATCGGGCTTCGCTGCGCTTAACGAACGGTACGGAATTCGAGCCCGCGTCGCCTGAGGCTGCCGGCCATCGGTAAGCTTGTCCTTTGGTATGGCCGCCGCACGGAACCACTTCCATCGTGTTGGGCCGTGCCTTTCCCCGCTACGGGCCTGTCAGGTCTAGTCTTCGGGCGCGTCCTGATGTTGTCAGGCGTGACGAAAGGTGGCGGCGTGAGATCGGATGGGCGAGAATCACCGCTTCCTGACGCCGGGGAGACGGCAGGGGCGGGCTGTGGGCCGGCCCGGGGAGCGAGAGAGGCGAAGATGGTTGGACCGCGGGGAGAAAGCCTCGGGACTGCGGGGTCTTACGCTGCGGCCACGCTGAACGCGCTGGCGCGGGAGGAGGCGCTGGGGCGTAAAGGGCGGCGGCTGACGGAGACGCGGCGGGCGACCTGGAGCCGCTTTCGGGGCCGGCTGACAGACCGGGACCTCCTGGAGATCCTGCTCGAGGACGCCGCCGTGACGCAGCCTCACCCCTTCGCGCACCGGCCGGACGGAGTAGACCTGCAGGATCTGCCGGAGGAGGAGATCGCCGGCTGGATGGCCGAGCTCGCGACGACGCCGGTCGACGCCGAGTCGGCGGACTACATCGCCGCCCAAGCGAAGATCCTCGGCTTGCCCACCCGCATGGCGAAGGCGGACATCCCTCGGATCAAGGCGCACCACCGCGTGCTGGAGCTCCCAGGCTCCGGCGGACAGCTCGCGCACCACGTCACGGGCCAGGAGGAAAGCTTGCATCTCCCCTCGGTCTTCACGATCGCATGCGCCGATTGGCGGGACCGGACCCTGGCCGGCATCGTCGCAGTGGAGCGCGGCATCGCTGGCGACGTGAACATCGTCGTCGATCCCTCGCTGGAATCCCTTCGCGGAAAGACCTTCGACCACGTGATCGGCCTCTCGAAGGACAAGGGCGGCCCCTTCGACCGCGCGACGCTGGACCTCTACTTCCCGAACACGACGATCACCCTGGTGTAGCGATGGCCGAACTCGTTCCGGTCGGCGAGCCGGCCCATGACGCCGAACGGCAGGCGATCCGCTTCCTGGTGGAGGGCCTCCCCGCCGACTATTCGGTCTACTCGAACGCCCTCCTCGCCGAGCGTAGCGGCGTCACGTACGAGCTGGACGCCGTGGTGGTGGCGCCGCACGGCATCTACGTCGTGGAGTGCAAGGCCTACCGTGGCACGGTGCGGGGGAACGACCACGACTGGTACGAATCGGCCCGCCACCTGCCGAGCCCGCTGAAGTTGAACCGCAAGACGGCGCAGATCTTCGCGTCGGAGCTGAAGCGCCAGATCTGGGACGCCGGCCGCTGCTGGGTGGAGCACTTCGTCTTTCTCTCCCACGCCGACGTGATCGACGTCTCGGGCCCCGCCAGCCGCGACCGCGTCCACGGCCGCAAGACGATCCTAGCCGCGCTGCAGAACGCCCAGGCCCTCGCAGACCGCTCTGGCCGCGGAAAGCCCGCGCCGGTGGACGAGACGATCCGCAACCAGATCCGCAAGCTGATCACCGGCGCGGATCGCAGCCGCCAGCGCCCCCGGCAGATCCGCGAGTACGAGCTCAAAGAAGCGCTGGAGCGCACGGACCACTACGCCGAGTACTTGGCCCGGCACCAGATGGACGGCCGCGAGAGCGTGCTGCGCGTGTACCCGATCCCGTACCTCGCGGAGCAGGGCGACCGCGATCTGCGCCTGACCCGCTACCGGTGGGAATCGCAGGTGCTCAACCGCGTGGGCCAGCACCGGCACATCCTCCGCGCGGATCCCTCGTTCGAGGACGAATATGGCTTCTGCGTCCCCTTCGAGCGCTTTGCCGGCGTCACGCTCACCACATGGATGGAAACCCACGGGAAGAAGAGCGGCGGCAAGACCTTCCCGGCGCGTCTTAAGATTTTTGAGAAGATCGCGGAAGCCATCCAGCACGCCCACCGCCAGGGCGTGGTGCATCGGCTGCTGCGCCCAGAGGTGGTGCTGCTCGAAAACACGCCCGACGATCCGGACCTGCGGGTCACTGGCTTCGACCTGGCCAAGCAGCTCCAGTCGCCGCACACGGTGGTCGTCACCACGCTTCACGATGAGCGGCTTCGCTGGGCGTCGCCCGAGGTGGCGCAGGGATTCTCCAACGCCACGCCGCAGTCGGATCAGTTCGGCCTGGGGGCGCTGCTCGCCTTCCTCCTCGGCGGCACGCCTCCCTTCGAGTCGACCACCGAGCTGATGCGCGATCACGGTCGCATCCGCTCGATCCGCAGCCTGAACCCCTTCGTGCCGCAGACGCTGGAGAACGCGATCCAGCGCATGCTCCGCCTGCGCCCCACCGATCGCTTCCCCACCCTGGACGAAGCGCTGGATGCCGTGCGCAGCGCCGCCCCCGACCAGGCGGCCCGGGCCCCAGCGACGGTGCTAGATCCCGAGAACCTCCCGCCCGAAACGCAGGTGGGAGCGGACTACGTGATCAAGCGCCGCCTCGGCGCCGGCGGCATGGCCACGGTCTACCTCGCCCGTCACCTGCTCAGCGGCAAATCGCACGCGCTGAAGGTCGCGCATCGGAATCCGCGGGCCGAGAGCACGCTACAGGACGAGTACCGCGCCACCCACGAGTTCCACCATCCCAACGTTGTTCACGGCGTGAACCTCTACGGTGGCCTCATCCCCAACCACCTCGTGTTGGCGATGGACCACGTGGAGGGAGAGTCACTGGCATCGTGGCTCGCTGCCCGTCACGAGGCAGATCGCGTCACGCTGCGCCGCTGGTCGGAGGAGCTGCTCGCTGCCCTCGCTTACCTCGAGGAAAAGGGCGTCACCCACAAGGATCTCAAGCCCGACAACCTCATCGTGGGCTCTGCGGGCCTGACTGTGATCGATTTCTCGCTTGCCGCGCAGCCTGCCAATCAAATCTTGATCGGCACCGCCCTCTATCGCGACCCCGCGCTGAAGGAGTGGGACGCCGCCGCCGATCGCTACGCCGCCGCGCTGTGCCTCTTCGAGCTGTGGGTAGGGCGCCACGCCTTCGACGACCAGGCGC
>JAEZKH010000103.1 GCA_023415515.1 Actinomycetes bacterium | reverse complement strand
GTCTCGGCTCATGCTGGTGCTCGGCGTCGCGCCGGTGGTGGCACCGTCCCTCGGCGCTGCTGTCCTGCTGCACGGATCATGGCACTGGGTCTTCACCGCACTGGTCGTCATGGCCGGTGTGCTGCTGCTGGTGGCCGCGTTCGCGCTGCCCGAGACGCTGCCGCCGTCACACCGCAGGCCGCTGCGGGTCCGCGGCATCGCCGCGACGTATGTGGAACTGTTGCGCGACAAGCGGTTCGTCATCCTGGTGCTGGTCGCCGCGCTCGGCATGTCCGGACTGTTCGCCTACATCGCGGGAGCGTCGTTCGTCCTGCAGGGCACCTACGGGTTGGATCAGCAGGCCTTTGCGCTGGTGTTCGGCGCAGGCGCGGTCGCGCTGATCGCTTCAACCCAGTTCAACGTTGTGCTGCTGAAGCGGTTTCCCCCGCAGACGATCACGCTGTGGGCACTGGCGGCCGCGCTTCTCGCGGGCGGGGCTTTCGTCGGGCTGGCGGTCGCCGGGGTCGGCGGGCTCGCCGGATTCGTGGCCCCGGTGTGGGCGATCCTTGCCGCGATGGGCCTGGTCATCCCCAACGCGCCCGCGGTGGCGCTGTCCCGGCATCCGGACGCCGCGGGAACCGCTGCCGCGCTGCTCGGCGCCGCGCAGTTCGGACTCGGCGCCGCGCTCGCTCCGCTGGTAGGGGTGCTGGGTAACGACGAGCTGGCGCTGGCCTCGGTGATGGCCGTCAGTGCGCTTGTGGCGCTGCTCGCGTTGCTTGCCGTCGGCGTCTCGACCACCGACGATGCCGCACAGACCGCATCGGATGAAGCACTGGCCGAGCCCGCATAGTTGTCGGGGTCGTCCCCGGGCCGTACCGTCGGGCGAATTACCCCGCACGGGGTAGTCGGCGGTGACGGTTGGTTTGTGCTGGATCTGTGGCAGGCGCAGGTCATGTGGCTGCGAAGTCCCTAAGAACACGCCGATTGGGTGGCATCGGGCCGGATATGCCGACACCATCGATGAGAGCCCGGGACGTGGGGCCCCAGCATGCGAGGGGAGTGGGGATATGACCGCGGCGCTGCGAAGCCGGTCTGCGTCGGTCGCCGACCCGTGGCATGCGCTCTGGGCCATGATGGTCGGCTTCTTCATGATCCTCGTGGACGCGACGATCGTGTCGGTCGCCAACCCGTCGATCATGGCTGGCCTCGGCACCGGTTACGACGCCGTCATCTGGGTGACCAGCGCCTACCTGCTGGGCTTCGCGGTGCCGCTGTTGCTGGCGGGCCGCCTCGGCGACCGCTACGGGCCGAAGAACCTCTACCTGCTGGGCCTTCTCGTCTTCACCGCCGCATCGCTGTGGTGCGGGTTATCGGGCACCATCGGAACGCTCATCGCCGCGCGCGTCGTGCAGGGCGTCGGCGCCGCACTGCTCACCCCCCAGACTCTGTCCACGATCACCCGCATCTTCCCCGCCGAACGGCGCGGCGTCGCGATGAGCGTGTGGGGTGCCACGGCCGGGGTCGCCACCTTGATCGGCCCCCTCGCGGGCGGGGTGCTGGTCGACCAACTCGGGTGGCAATGGATCTTCATCGTCAACGTGCCGATCGGCATCGTCGGCCTGGGTCTGGCGTTCTGGCTGGTGCCGGACCTGCCCACCGAGGAACACGGATTCGACGTGATCGGCGTCGTGCTCTCGGGCATCGGCATGTTCATGGTCGTCTTCGCCCTGCAGGAGGGACAGTCGCACGACTGGGCGCCATGGGTCTGGGGCACCCTCGCAGGTGGCCTTGGGGTGATGGCGGCGTTCGTCTTCTGGCAGCAGGCGAACCGCGACGAGCCGCTGGTTCCGCTCGACATCTTCCGTGACCGGGACTTCAGCCTTTCGTCGCTCGGCGTCGCCACCATCGGGTTCGTGGTGACCGGGATGATCCTGCCGTTGATGTTCTACGCGCAGGCGGTGTGCGGATTGTCGCCGACGCAGTCGGCGCTGCTGACCGCGCCGATGGCGATCGCGAACGGTGCGCTTGCGCCGTGGGTGGGCAGGATCGTCGACCGGTACCACCCGCGACCCATCATCGGGTTCGGCTTCTCGCTGCTGGCGATCGCGCTCACGTGGTTGTCGGTCGAGATGACCCCGACCACGCCGATCTGGCGAATCGTGTTGCCGCTGACCGCGACCGGCGTCGGGATGGCGTTCATCTGGTCACCCCTTGCAGCGACCGCCACACGTAACCTCGCGGCGTCGGTGGCCGGTGCCGGCTCCGGTGTGTACAACGCCACGCGCCAGGTGGGGTCGGTGTTGGGCAGCGCGAGCATGGCGGCGTTCATGACCAGCCGGTTCAGTGCTGAGATGCCGCTCGCCGCTGACGAGCCGGGCAGCGAGGGTTCGGTCACCGAGCTGCCGACGTTCCTGCACGCACCGTTCTCGGCGGCGATGTCGCAGTCGCTGTTGCTGTCCGCGTTCGTGGCGCTCGTCGGTGTGGTCGCCGCGATGTTCCTGCTCGGTTTCGCCGGCGCGAACGGGGCGGCGCGGCAGCGACCCGCCGAGGCGGAAGCGTACGTGGACGACGAGGACTTCGATGACGACATCGATGACGACCACTACGTCGAGATCACACTGGTCCACGACGACGCGGCGGCGGACGAGGTGCCTCGGCCGGCGGCCCACCGCCCCAGTGCGTGGGTTCCCGACCTCACCGGCACCGCCGACCGGCCCGAGATCGCGGAGGAGGGCGATACCGAGCCCCTCACCGCGCGGACCGCGGATAAAGCGGAGGCACCACGGGCGGACACCCGGCCGGAGGAGCCGGCCGATCCGATTACGCCACCGGTTGAGCCGGTGCAGCCGCCCGGCCGACGACGTGAATCCGTCAACAGCCTGTACGACTTCCTCGCCGACGTGCCGGCTCCGAAGCCGCAAGTGGAGCCGATCGGCTTCGCGCACAACGGTTTCCATATCGACAAGGACAAGCGCTTTGAGCCGCTCGGCCGCTTCGAGCCGCGGGGGTCGGAGCCGGCCGGGCCGCAGGGGCCTGACATTCTCAGCCCCGACTACCCGGTGAATATCGGCAGCCACGCTCACTTCGAAAGTCCGGACGACGAGGTCGGGTTCGAGTCGCCGCCGCGACACGGCGCAGCCGACGACGAGAGCCGTGCCAATGGCCGGCATTACCGAACCGGGGCGGACGACGCGCCGAGTCACGGCAGGCGCGGACGTCACTCGCGGCCGGGCGATTAGTCGAACAACACGGCTGCGTTGAGATAGCCGGCGGGGTCGAACGCCGACTTGACGGCCCGCATCGCGGCGATGTCGGCGCTCGTCCGGGACATGCCCACGTAGTCGCGCTTGCGGCTGCCCACGCCGTGTTCCGAGCTGACGTTCCCGCCGTGGCCGGCGATCAACGCCATCATCGCCGAATACAGAGCGGCCTCGCGTTCCCCTACCGCCGGCTCTTCGCGCGAGCGCTCATCGCTGTCGACCGCGAACCGCAGAACGTTGAGGTGCAGATTGCCCTCGCCGATGTGACCGAACAGAACAGGGATGGCGTCGGGGGCGTGGCTGCCGATCAGCTCGGCGGATTCACGGGCGAAAGCCGCGATGGCGGACAACGGCAGCGACACGTCGAACTTCAGCGGCGGGCCGTAGAGCCCGAGGATCTCGGCGACCGACTCGCGGACCTGCCACAAGCGTTGCTGCGTGTTGACGTCGACACCGACCGCGGGCTCACCGGTCAGCCGGGCATGCTCGAGCGCGTCGGCCAGCTGCTCGGTCTGGTCGGTGTCGGCGGCGAGTTCGATCAAGAGCTGCCATGCGCCGTCCACCGGTGCGGCGACGCCGAGGTGTTCGGCGGTCAAATCGCTTGCGCGGGAATCGATCAACTCCAGAGCGGCGATGCCGTCCATGTCGCGGAACTCGCGTCCGGCTTCGACGAGGTCGTCGAGTTCGGCGAAGCCGCACACCGCGGTGACCCGGTTCGTCGGCGTGGGGTGCAGCCGCAGGTCGAGGCTGGTGATGACGCCGAGCGTGCCCTCGGCGCCGACGAACAGCGAGGCCAGGTCGTATCCGGTGTTGTCTTGCCGAACCTGGCTGTGCCGGGCCACGATCGACCCGTCGGGCAGCACGACGTCGAGTCCGATGACCTGCTCGCCCATGTTGCCGTATCGCACGGTGCGCAACCCGCCTGCGTTCGTCGACGCCATGCCGCCGACGGTGGCTGAGTCGCGCGCAGCGATGTCGACGCCGAACACCAGACCGGCCTTGGTCGCCGCGCGCTGCACGGCGGCCAGGGTCACGCCCGCACCGACGCGGATCCGGCGTTCGACGGTGTCGACCTCTCCGATGTCGGTCAGCCGTTCGGTGGACAGCAGCACGTCGTCGTGTTCGGGAACGGTCCCCGCGACAAGGGAGGTGCGTCCGCCCTGCACGGTGACATGTACGCCCGCCGCCCGGCAGACATCCAGCACGGCGGCGATCTCCTCGGCGGTGCCGGGGCGCACGAGCATGCTGGCCTGCCCGCGGTAGCGGCCGGTGTGATCGACGCTACGGCCGTCCAGCACGTCGGGATCCGCGGAGACATGCGCGGCTCCGACGATTGCGGCGAGGTTGTCGGCCAGCGATTCGGTCACGTCGAGGGTCTACCACATGAGGGCAGCGACAAGAACGCGCCCAGTTCGATCAGGCGATCCGGGGTGCCGGGCAGGTACTCGGTCAGCAGCGGTGAGCGGACGATGACGCTGAGGTATTTCGCCCGGCTCACCGCAACGTTGAGCCGATTGCGGTTGAGCAGGAAGGCGATCCCGCGCGGGACGTCGTCGATGGACGACGCGGTCATCGAGATGAACACCACCGGCGCCTGCTGGCCCTGGAATTTGTCCACGGTGCCCGCCCGCACCGAGGCCAGGCCTGCGGCGTCGAGGCGTTCGCGTAGCAGCACGACCTGCGCGTTGTAGGGGGTCACGACGAGCACGTCATCCTGCGTCAGCCGCCGAGACCCGTGCTCGTCGGTCCAGGCTGCGCCGATCAGCCTGCCGATCTCGGCGACGATGGCGTCCGCCTCTTCCGGGCTCTCGGTCGAGTTGCCGTCGTGGTCGATCATCAGCACCCGCACGCCGGGCGTCGCCCCGTCGAGCCGTCGCGCGCCGGTCACGTCGTCCACCGAGCGAAGCCGGTCGTCGTAGGACAGCCGTGACACCGCCGCGCAGACGTCCGGATGCATCCGGTAGGAGAGGTCGAGGAAGTATCCGAAATCGGCGGGCAGCGTGTGCCTTCCGTCTATCAGCCAGCCCAGCGCCGAGGTGTCGACCGGTTCCGGATGCGTGCCCTGGCTGACCTGGGGGAGCTGTTGCGGATCGCCGAGCAACAGGATGTTCGTCGCGGCCGACGCCACGGCGATGGTGTTGGCCAGACAGTACTGGCCCGCCTCCTCGACGACGAGCAGATCGAGGCTGCCGCGGGGGACTCGGTTCGGGTTCGCGAAATCCCATGCGGTGCCGCCGATCACGCAGCCGTCGTGGTCGGCGATGAAAGCTGGATACTCCTTTTCGTCGATCTCCTGCCAGCCCGCGTCTGCGTCGTGCTTGTTCTTCTTGGCGACCACCGTCGGGTCGACGCCGGCCCCGACGACATCGCGGAAGAGGTTCTCCACGACGGCGTGTGACTGCGCGACGACACCGATGCGCCAACCGCTTTCAGTGACCAGACCGGCGATGACGGCCGCAGCGGTGAAGGTCTTACCCGTACCCGGCGGGCCGTGCACGGCGAGGTAGGACGAGTCCAGGTCGCGTAGCGCTGTGGTGATCGAGGCCGCCACTTCGGGTCCACGCGGAAGCGGTGCGCCGCTGCGGGTACGCGGGGGATGGCGCATCAGAATGTCGATGACCGCATTCGACGGGAGGTGGGGCAGGCCTGCGGCGATTTCGGCGGCGGTCGTCTCGATTGACTCGCGCAGCGGGCCCGTCGGGATCGGTGGTCCCGGTGTCAGCGCGAATGGCAGCTGGTGAAACGGCCCGCCCTGCTTGGGTTCCCGTTCGACGATCGTCACCTCGGTGGGTGCTGCCGGATCGTCGCAGTCGACCACGGTCACCGGCCCGAACGACCTGCGTTCCGGATCGTCACTGAGTCCCGCGGGAGAGGGTGGCTGATACAGCGCATACATCGACTTGCTGAGTTCGCCGGTTGCGATGTCGCCGTAGAGCCGCACCCGCCGCTGGAGTTTGCGTGCTTTGGGCGGGATGTGCCAGTCGGTATCGATCTTCGCGTGCTCGGCGACGAAGACGTCGGTGTTGTCGGCCCACTCGTCGACCGGATTGTTCAGCCGATCGAAATGACTCCACCAGTAGGGCTTGTCCTCACGACGGTGATAGCCGCGGGCTGCCGAGATCATCGCCACCGCAGTCTGTTTCGCGCTGCGCTCGGTCGGGTCGTCGCCGGCGAACTTCGCCAGCCTCTGGGCCAGGTGGTCGTGGTCTTCGATGGTGGCGCCGTCGGTGACGGGCTGGGCGCCGACGGGCGGGACCGCGCAGTCGATGGCGCGGCAGATCAGCCAGTCCCGCAGCCTTCGCGTCGACGTGCAGTCGTAACGGTTGTAGTCCGCGATGTCGTTGAGCACGGCCGCGGCGTCGTCGTCGCGGCCGTCTGCGCGCAGCTCGCAGTACTTGGCGTATTGGGTTATCGAGTCGGTCGCGGTCGTCACGTCGCCGGTTCGCAGTTGGCCACCCATGTAGAGCGGCTCGAGCGACTTGAGGCTGTAGTTCTCGGTGCCGACCCGAATGCTCTTGCGCACAAGGGGGTACAGGTCAACAAGCACGCCGTTGCGCAGCAGGTCGTCGACTTCGTCCTCGCCGACCCCGTAGCGTCCCGCCAGCCGCAGCAGAGCCGTCTTCTCATAGGCGGCGTAGTGGTAGATGTGCATATGCGGATGGCGCTTGCGGCGCTTGCGCACCATCTTGAGGAAGTCGATCAGCGCCTGGCGCTCGCCGGCGCGATCGTGCGCCCACAGCGGCTGGAACTCGTCGGCGGTGTCCAACACGCCGAACAGGTACTCCAGCCCCCACTCGCGGCCGTCGGACGTCCACAGCGGATCGCCCTCGAAGTCGAAGAAGAGGTCTCCCTTGTCGGGTTCGGGCAGCACCATCAGCGGCTGCGCATCGACGATCTCGTAGGGCGGCTTGCCGTCCACCCGCGGCGCGAGCTGCAGGCGCGCCTGCGCCGACAGCGACGCGACGGTGCGCTCGGAGAGTTCGGGGACGGGGCCGTGGTGCGCTGCGAGGGCACTGATCGTGGAGATGCCGGCGTCGATGAGCCGGGCGCGCTGACTGATCCGCATCCCGGCCACGAGCAGAAGGTCGTCGTGCTCGCGGACCCGGATCGTGCACTCGGGGCACCGGAAGCACGCCCGGATGTCGGGGTCGGCCCAATCCACCGGCAATCCGCCGGCCAGATGATCGTCGAGCAGGCGCTGCAGCGCATCGCGGCGCGGCAGGTACACCGGTAGCAACTCGTCGACCCGGTAGCTCGCGGTGGCGCCGTCACCGAGCACCAACTCCACCTCGGGTGCCACCGGGACACCCGAGCGCGCCAGCGTGTCGGCGTAAGCGGCCAGCTGCAGCAGCGCCTCCACCTTCACCGAGCGCGCCAGTTTGGTGTCGCGTAACCGGTACCGGGCGCCGTCGGGGCCGTCCTCGAGGATCAGGAAGTCGGCGAAGCCGACGAACCGACCGTCGAACATCGCGGCCTGATAGACGATCGGTGCGCGCTGCTCGACCGCGCGCTTGGTGGCCTCCGCGGCGGCGGTGAGCCCGCCGACGGTGTATGTCGGGCGCCCGATGACCGCCACGTTCTCCCGCGACATCTCGCGCAGTTCGTCGAGGTGACGCTGTTCATGCGCGCCGCCGAGTTCGGCCGTGCGGGCGAGCAATTCGTCTTCGGTCGCAACGGGCGGACCCCAGCCGACGCGCGCGTCGAACGAGCGCAGCAGCGCGTACTCGCAGCGTGCTGCGGCTGCGAGGTCGGATGCGCTGTAGATGACTCGATCGTCGGCGACGAACACGTGCCCAACTGTATGCCCGCGGCCCGACAGTCGAGCACAGTCGAGCCCCGGCACAACTGCGCCCAAACGGACGTTTGGGCGCGATTCAGCGGCGTGTCGTCACCCGAACCGACATTTGGGCGCGAGCCTCAGCCGGGCGTGTTGCCGATCAACTCGACGCCCGCGCCGTTCCAGCGGAATTTGACCACACTCTCCAGGCCCGGCGTGCCGTTGGAGTACACCAGCGCGACGGTGTCGCCGGTGCTCTCGGACTGCTTGACGTTGTTGAACCCGTAGGTGTCGGGCACCCCGGTCGGGATGTACTTGCCGAGGTGGAACAGCACGGCGCGGGTATTGGGGTTCTCGGCGTTGGTGTTGGCCTTGACGATGATCGCCGAAAGCTGCGCACACTCGTTGTACGTACCCGCAAGGGGTTCGGGGCTCCAGGCCTGTCCGCTGCGCGGGTCGCGGGGGAGTTCGGAAACCGTCTTGGCGATCTCGGGGGCGGCGAGGTTCACCGCACACGGGT
>JAEZKH010000235.1 GCA_023415515.1 Actinomycetes bacterium | reverse complement strand
CACCTCGGTGCTCCACGACCGGTCCGAGCGGTAGTGGCCCGCCAGCAGCCCGAGTCGGACGGCGGCCGGATCGACGCCGTCGGCGCGCAGCCGGGAGACCAGAACCAGGTTTCCCCGGCTCTTGCTCATCTTGTGGCCGTCCCAGCCGATCATTCCGGAGTGCACGTAGTGGCGGGCGAATCGCCTTTCGCCGGTGACACTTTCGGCGTGGGCGGCGGAGAACTCGTGATGCGGGAAGATGAGGTCGCTGCCACCGCCCTGGATGTCGAGCCCGGTGCCGATGCGGTCGAGTGCGATGGCCGCGCATTCCACATGCCAGCCCGGCCGTCCTGGGCCGAACGGCGACGGCCAGCTCGGCTCGCCCGGCCGCTCCGCCCGCCACAGCAGCGCGTCGAGCTCGTCGCTCTTGCCGGCCCGGTCGGGGTCGCCGCCGCGTTCTCCGAACAGTCGCAGCATCGTGTCGCGGTCATAGCCGGACTCGTAGCCGAACTGCACGGTGGCGTCGGCGCGGAAGTAGACGTCCGGGTGCTCGCGGTCGTCCACGACATATGCCGCCCCGGAGGCGAGCATCTTCTCGACCAGTTCCACCACCTCGCCGATGGCCTCAGTCGCGGCGACGTAGGCGCGCGGCGGTATCACCCGCAGCGCCGTCATGTCCTCGGCGAACAGCGCGGTCTCGCGGTCGGCGAGCTCGCGCCAGTCGATCCCGTCGCGCTGGGCCCGTTCGAAGAGCGGATCGTCGACGTCGGTGATGTTCTGCACGAAGTTCACGTCGTGGCCGGCGTCGCGCCACAAGCGGTTCACGAGGTCGAACGTCAGGTAGGTGGCGGCGTGGCCGAGGTGGGTGGCGTCGTACGGGGTGATGCCGCAGACGTACATGGTCGCGGTGTCACCAGCCGACACCGGCCGCACCTGTCGGTCCGCGGTGTCGTAGAGCCGCAGCTGCGGACCGCGCCCCGGCAGCATCGGAAGGCTCGGTCCCTGCCACGACTGCATGCCCTCGACTCTAGAAGGTTCGCCGCGGGCCGCCTCTGACGACCGACCGTATCGCGGTCAAGAGCACCTCGGCGATCTCCTGCCTGCACATCAGCAGATCGGGCAGATACGGGTCCCTGCGGTTGTACACGAGCGGCGAGCCGTCGATCCGGGATGCGTGCAGTCCGGCCGCCCACACCACGCCCGCAGGTGCGGCGGAATCCCACTCCCACTGACCGCCCGCGTGCACGTAGGCGTCGACGTCGCCGTTCACCACCGCCATCGCCTTGGCGCCCGCCGAGCCGATGCGCACCAGCTCGATGTCCATCTGATCGGCCAGCCGCCACAGCACCGCGGGCGGCCTGCTGGCGCTGGCGGTGATCCGCAGCGGGCCCTCGGCGCGCGGCGGCGGCGGCGAGACGGTGTCGGTGCGAAACACCTCGCCGAATGCGGGCAGCGCGACCGCGGCGTCGGTGATACCGCCGTCGGCGCCGGGTCTGTCCGGACCGAGTGCACGCGGCGCCGCGACCCCGGCGCGCTGCCACAGTGCGATGTGGACGGCCCAGTCGTTGCGCCGGGTGGAGAACTCCCAGGTGCCGTCCAGCGGGTCGACGATCCACACCCGGTCGGCGTGCACACGGGCGAGATCGTCGACGGCCTCCTCCGACAGCACCATGTCGTCGGGCCGTGCCCTTGCCAGCCCGTCGAGGATCAGCGCGTTGGCCCGTCGATCCCCGGCATCGCCGAGGTCGTACGGATCCCAGAACCCCTCCTCCCGCCGCACGGCGAGCAGGAGTTCACCGGCCTCGCGGGCCAACTCGGCGGCCAGCGCTGCATCGGTCAGGGTCACAGCAAGCAGTATTGCGCCAATAATGGGGTGGTGATTGCCCGGGGCGTCAGGACCGCGCAGGTTCAGCCGGCGACGGTCAAGGTGGCTGACCTGACCGGGCCGGGCAGTTCGGCCGAACGATTCGGTGTCGGCGGCACCGATCTCGGCATCGCCGTGGCGTTGGCCGACGGCCGGACCGGTTTCGTCTTCGGCGACACCTTCGACGAGTACCGCGCAGGCGGACCGGGCTGGCGAAGCCCGGTGATGTTGCGCAGCAACGACACGTCGTCGCGTAACCTCAACGACGGCATCACCTTTCACGACGCCGTTGGCGGCGACTACGCCCGGCAATTGTGGGACTACCAGCACGACGGACCACCGTGGACGGGCAGCGGCTACTCGACGGTGCTGCCCGCCGACGCGATCACGATCGGCGACAGGCTCTTTCTGTTCGCGATGGTCAATCGGGGTCTGCACAACGTGCTGTGGACCGAGATCAATTACAGCGACGACGGCGGCGACACCTGGCACGACGCCGGACCCGACGCCAGGCGGCTCGGCTCGCACGACGGCGGCCGTCAACAGCTGATCACGTGGGAGCACGATCCCGGATCCGGCACGGTCTACATCGTCGCCACCGCGTTCAACCGTAGGGAGAACGCTTTTCTCTACAAGGCGCGCGCCGACGACCTGACCGACCGCTCAGCATGGCACCCGTGGACGGGCGGATGGTTCAACACCGACCCCAAGCCGTTACTGCCCGAAGGCACGACGGTCGGGGAAATGTGCCTACGTCGCGTCGAAAACCATTGGCTCTTCAGCTATTTCGAATGCAACTCGGGGACCATCCGGGTAAAGGTCCTCGGTCATCCGACCGACGACTTCCATGCCGCACCGACAACGACGGTGCTGCGCAACACTGCTTGGCCCGCGGCGGCGGAGCCACGCTGCAGTCCGCCCGACGGATGCACGGCGGGCACGCTCAGCCAGCTCTACGGCGGCTACATCGTCCCCGGGTCGACGCTGCGCAATCTCCATCTCGTGGTCAGCCACTGGAACACCGGCGACGGATCCGGCTGGCCCTACCGCGTGATGCAGTATCGACACGATGCAACGAGGGCCCTGTGACGGGGCCGCATCAGATCGGCAGAAGGAAAAGCGTGGGTAGTCGATTACTCGACTGTTGGGTTGCGCCGATCAGAACGCGGGCCACGGGATGGGGCGGTGCCGATCCGGCGACGGCATCACCGGATCTCGCAGCAGCGCAACGGCCCTGCTGCGCAGCGCGTGAACCTCACGACCGGTGAGGTGTTCGCGCAACTGCTCACCGAGCGTTCCCCGGACATCGTCGCGCAGTCGTGCGACCATCTCGAGCGTCTCGTCGTCGACGGGCTTACCCGCCCAGCCCCAGAGCACGGTGCGCAGCTTGTCTTCCACGTGCATGCTGACGCCGTGATCGACGCCGTAGACGTGGCCGTCGATCGCCTGCAGGATGTGGCCACCCTTGCGGTCGGCGTTGTTGATCACCACATCGAAGACCGCCATCCGGCGCAGCCGTTCGTCATCGGCGTGCACGAGGGTGACCTCGTCGCCGGCGTAGTCGTAGGCCTGCAGGATCGGCAGGTAGCCGGG
>JAEZKH010000476.1 GCA_023415515.1 Actinomycetes bacterium | reverse complement strand
CCACGGAGTCGCGCCAAGAAGGCGACCTCGCCGGATCCGACGACCACGGCTGTCGCCGACGACGACGAGCTCGAGAGCACCGACGAACTCGACGGTGAGCCCGAGGAGCTGGTCGAGGAGGATCTCGAACTCGACGATCTCGAGGACGACGACTCCGCCGAGGCGGAGGACGCCTCCGATGAGGACGACTCAGGCGACGAGGACGAGGAAGAGGCTCCGGCCGGCGGCAAGACCGCCGCAAAGGCTGCGACCGGCCAGAGTGCCGCCGCCGAGGACGACGAGATCGCCGAGCCCACCGAGAAGGACAAGGCCTCCGGCGACTTCGTCTGGGACGAAGAGGAATCCGAGGCGCTGCGCCAGGCCCGCAAGGACGCCGAGCTCACCGCGTCGGCCGACTCTGTGCGCGCCTACCTCAAGCAGATCGGCAAGGTGGCGCTGCTCAACGCCGAAGAGGAAGTCGAGCTGGCCAAGCGGATCGAGGCCGGCCTCTACGCCACCCAATTGATGAACGAGCTCGCCGAGAAGGGCGAGAAGCTGCCCGCCGCGCAGCGTCGCGACATGGCTTGGATCTGCCGCGACGGCGATCGCGCGAAGAACCATCTCCTCGAGGCCAACCTCCGTCTCGTCGTGTCGCTGGCCAAGCGCTACACGGGTCGCGGCATGGCGTTCCTCGACCTCATCCAGGAGGGCAACCTCGGCCTGATCCGTGCCGTCGAGAAGTTCGACTACACAAAGGGTTACAAGTTCTCCACCTACGCGACGTGGTGGATCCGGCAGGCCATCACCCGCGCGATGGCCGACCAGGCCCGCACCATCCGCATCCCCGTGCACATGGTCGAGGTGATCAACAAGCTGGGTCGTATCCAGCGCGAGTTGCTGCAGGACCTCGGCCGTGAGCCGACGCCTGAAGAGCTGGCCAAGGAAATGGACATCACCCCGGAGAAGGTGCTCGAGATCCAGCAGTATGCGCGCGAGCCGATCTCACTCGACCAGACGATCGGTGACGAGGGCGACTCGCAGCTGGGGGATTTCATCGAGGACAGCGAGGCGGTCGTCGCGGTCGACGCGGTGAGCTTCACGCTGCTGCAGGATCAGCTGCAGTCCGTGCTCGAGACGCTCTCCGAGCGGGAGGCCGGTGTGGTGCGGTTGAGGTTCGGCCTCACCGACGGCCAGCCGCGCACGCTCGACGAGATCGGTCAGGTCTACGGCGTCACCCGTGAACGCATCCGGCAGATCGAAAGCAAGACCATGTCGAAGTTGCGCCACCCCAGCCGGTCCCAGGTGCTGCGCGACTACCTCGACTGAGCGACACGCCGGTTGACCTCGCGGTCATCGCCTCGCGGACTTCGGAACAGCGGTCAGAGCGGGAAAGGGCAGGCGTTCCATCCGGAACACCTGCCCTCACCCAACTCCCTAATCGGCAGCCGTCATTCGTCAATCACCTCCTGGCAGCCCGCGCCGCAGTTGGGGTCCGCATCGGGGGAAGGACCGGGGAAGGGGACGTACTCGCCCAGACCCTGGTGGGACGTTGCGGTTTGGGACGGACTCTGCAGCAGGTCCGGAACCGAGTTGCCCTGGACTTGGGTGTCGCCTGCGGCCGGCGGTTCGAGCTTGACACCGGGGATCACGTGAGCGTGGACGACCTCGGAGTTATCAGCGAGCGGCGGATCGAGCTCGACACCGGGAATCAGGTGACCGGGGACCTCGGTGCGATCAGCGGCCGGCGGTACCACCGTGACACCCGGAAGCAGGTGAGCATGAACCTCGGCGGCACCGCTCGAAGGAGCCGGTACGGCGTTCTGCTCAGGGGCTGATGCCTCGGCGTGCTGCGCCGACGGCATGCTCTCGGCGTGCGGCGCCGACGGCGCGCTCTCGACGTGCGGCGCGCTCTCGACGTGCGGCACGCTCTCGACGTGCGGCGCCGTTCCGGCGTGCGGCCCGGAGTCCGATGCGGAGCTTGTCGACCCGGAGTGATCGGCAGGTGCTGCGGACGCGGCGCCGGCCGCGCCGAGCGCAGCAAGCCCCAAGGCCCCCGCGATCATGGCAGCAGTGGCGAGCTTCTTGACCGCGCTGACAGTGGTGATGGTCGATGCGGGCTTGGTGGACTGGGTATTGGTCATCGAAGTTCCTTTTCTCGGAGCCACAGCGTGTCTGTGGTTGAGAAGAGATTCGCGCGTTGTCCTCAACAGAATCTCAATGCGCCCACTGATGCGTCGCGATCGCGAGTCACTGTGTCAGTCAAGACAATTAGCACAGATACTGTGCGTGACCTCGCCATGGCCGCCGCGCATACCGGTCCCTCGCCGCGGCTACGGGCTGCACGCCGCACTGCGTGACGGCACCGCCAAGGGGGCCTGGGAGTGTCACTCGGCTATCGGATCCGCCACGGTACAACTCGCCGAAAAGTCCGGCCACCGGATGATGCCGGCACATCTCTGCGGTCAGCCCACCGGGTTCACCCGAACGCCAGGTGACCCTGCTCGACGAATCCGAAGCCCTGCGGGATCGATGCCTCGTTGACGCGGCACCAACCGTCCTTGCAGTCGCCTTCCAGCAGAACCACTGCGCCCTCGGGCAGGGTGGCGATCTTGGCGCCCTGGATACCGTTGACGGGGTCAGGAACATCGGTGTGGGCGATGTTGAACACGTCCGCGGGACCACCCGCCACCGTCGCCGACGGCTTGCGCTTGAATTCGTCCGGTATCGGCGGCGGCGCGCCGGGCACGCAGGCCATCTGTGTGGGCGAGTCCCACAATTGCCGGTCGTGGTTTTCCCATGCGAACGATCCCGACATCGTGTTGTCGGGACCGACTGCTCCGTCGAGGAACAGCGGTTCATACCCTTCTCGGGTCACCTTGAGCCGGATGACGTTGCCTCCCTTTTCGATTGAGCCGGTGACTTGACCCTTCAGTCTGACTCCGCTCTGGAATACGGTGACGCCCGGAGCATCGACGCTCAGACCACGAGGAGCGTCGAACCGCGTTTCAGAGTCGGTCTCGGGGTAGTGGAGAACCACCGGCCCGCCGGGGAATTGATAGCCGCCCTGGGAGTAGCACTCGGAATCGGGCCTGGCTTGCGCCGGCGAGGGAGTAAGAATGAGCAGTCCCACCGCGGCCGCGGCGGCGGCGGCGATGACCTTGCGTGCGGGGATGACCATTCCCACGACGCTAACAGCGACTTGCCAGCCAAGATATCGGGTGATTCCCTGCCGTTGACCGCCGCGAGCATGCGCCGACCGCGACGCAACGGTGACCGCGATATCGCGCGCGACTGCTAGCTCTGACCGTCGACGGTAGAAGGACCGACGACCGTGAATGCGATGTGCTTGACCAGGGTCTCCCCCTTCGGCAGGCAACTGCTGCCTTGGTCGGCGGTGAACCCGTCGCAATGCGGCGCGGAGAAGTTCCACGTCACGTCGACGGTGTGGGTGCCGACCGGAAGCGGGTCGATGGAACCGAGGCCGACGGTGTTGATCGCCTGCTGGCCCGGCGCCGACGGCAGTTGACCGGTCCAGATCTTGTTGTCAGCGGGGAACGATCGATTGGTCTGCTGTGACGTGCCCGCGTCGACGGTGTACTCGACGCTTCTGAGCTTGCCCCGGAAGTCATCGATCGGCGTGGCGTAGTCCGTGATGAAACCCGCCGGCTTCTGCTCCCATCGGGAGTCCACGATCCACGGAATCGATGCGGCCCACTTCTCACCGACAGGAATCTGGGTGCAGGTCGACGTGACAACCGCGACCGAGTAGCCGTACTCCTGTTTGAGCGTGAGGCCACTTGGCGCTACACACGGCTCCGGGCCGGCCCATTTGGCCGCCGCGACGGGAGTGGCGATCCATGCGGTGGTCGAAAGGCCCACCACCGAGATCGCCGCCGCCACACGACGGCGATTGCGTGCGCACAGGGACACGTCGTCCTCCCCAGACCCCGACCCTCATCCCGACAACTGGTGCAAGCAAACTCTTGGCAAACTGCCAAGTCAACCGTCAACTGCAGAATTGATTGCCTTTGCAAGTTCTCGCAGCTGCGTAACCACGACCACGTGACCGCCGGCACCGAGATGTCGACAGTGCGGGTTACTGCTTCCTCGCGCGCACTTTGTATGTCGCAGGCCATGATTCGCGAGTTTCGTCGCCCGACAGCGGGATGCCCTTGCTTCCGATCCTGATGTCGTAGGCCTCTTTGTTCTTGCCGACCTCCCGGTTGACCGCTTCCGTTGCGGCGTACATCAGCTGGTCGATCTCCGCCTCGGCGAACGTGACGAACGACGTCTTACGTTCTTCGTCGTCGCCCGGGGCCATCTTCTCCGGAAGCACCCGCGAGGCCAGCGCCGCCAGACCCAGGAGCGTGAACGGAATGATCCAGTAACAGATGAACGACAGCGGCGTCTTGGTGTCGAGAATGGTGGCCTCGCCGTACACGATCGGCGGGATGGCCGACGAGATCGTCATACCGCCGAACGCCCCGATCCAGATCCACGTCAGCAGCGTGGTGATCTTCTTGAAGAGGTCGCTCTCGATCACTTCCTCGGGCTGGTCGACTTCGGCGAACTCGCGCACGAACGGACGGCCGATCAGCATTCCGATCAACGCGACCAGGAAGATGCCCGCATTACTCAGCGGCTGCATCCACTGTTCCATGAACGACTGGCTCACCGTGAACGTCAAAACCGCCAACACGATGAAGGTTCCGATCGCACCGATCTCCAGCGACCGGCCCGGTGTCCCCTTGGCGCGCCCGATCACGAACGACGCGACTGCCACTGCGAGAGCCACCAGCACGGCTGCCTCGAACGGAACGTTGCCGACGAGAACCCAGTAAACCAACCACGGCGCGAAACCCACCAGAATGCTCACGGTTGGACAGTGTAGGTAGTCCGCCCTGCAAGCACGACAATCCGCACTAGATTTGTAACGTGTCCGATCGCCGCAACATTTCGTCTGGCTCCGAGTTCGAAGCCGACGTCGGGTACTCGCGTGCGGTGCGCATCGGCCCTCACGTGACGGTGGCGGGAACCACCGCGACAGGCGCCACGGTCGCCGACCAAGCCCGCAACGCACTGCGGCGCATAGAGACCGCGCTCACCGAGGCCGGCGCCTCGCTGTCCGACGTCGTGCGGACCCGGATGTTCGTCACCGACATCTCGTGCTGGCGCGAGGTGGGAGCCGTCCACGCCGAGGTGTTCGGCGGCATCCGTCCGGTGACGACGATGGTCGAGGTCGCCGCGCTCATCTCGCCCGACCTGATGGTGGAGATCGAAGCCGACGCCTACGTCAGCGGCGAGAACGAACCGTCCGGGTCCGGCTGATACGTCGTGACACTGGTCACGGCGTTCACCGGTAACGGGCCGTACAGGTGCGGGAACAACATGGAGGCCGGGTCCGACGGGACGCCGGGCTCCCAGCGCACCGGTGAGGTCAACCGGCTGGGATCGACGTGGAGCAGCAGCAGATCCGTACGGCCTGCATACAGTCGGTTCGCCGGGAGATGTACCTGCTCAGGGGTCGAAAGGTGGATGAAGCCGGCCGTCTGTAGGGAGTCGGGCCGATATTCGTCGCAGTCCTCGATCGCCCGCCAGTCGGCCGCGGCGCAGATGTGCACGAGCATCTCCCCAGCCTGCCTCGCCCGCAACTTCGCTAGACGTGAAAAACGACACACCCGCGTACGCATTGGGAACAACGCTGAAACCTCATACGTCTGACAGAGTGGACTTGCGTGAAACCGGGTATTAACCGGTCGCACCATGAGCAGAGACGGAGGAGCCATGAACGCAACTCTGACCAGTCCCGAACTGACCCGGGCTGATCGCTGCGACCGCTGCGGCGCCGCTGCTCGTGTACGGGCAAAGCTGCCGTCCGGTGCAGAACTGTTGTTCTGCCAGCATCACGCCAACGAGCACGAAGCCAAGTTGGTCGAAATGGCGGCGGTCCTCGAAGTCAGTTCGGCTGATCCGGTCGACGCCTGATTCGACAGCCGTCCCGGCTGATCCCACCGGCACTCCGTCAGGAATGCTGGTCTGGTCATGACTGACCAGGCGCCGGTTAAGCCGTCCAAGCACCACATTTGGCACATCACCAAACGGACGCTGTCGAAGGCGTGGGACGACTCGATCTTCTCGGAGTCCGCGCAGGCGGCGTTCTGGTGTGCGCTGTCGCTGCCCCCGCTTCTGCTCGGGATGCTCGGCAGCCTGGCCTACATCGCGCCGCTGTTCGGCCCCGACACACTTCCCGTCATCGAGGACCAGTTGATCAGCACGGCGGGAAGGTTCTTCTCCCCCAACGTGATCAACGAAATCATCGAACCGACCGTGCGCGACATCGTCAGAGGTGCACGCGGCGAGGTGGTGTCGTTGGGTTTCGTGATCTCGTTGTGGGCGGGTTCGTCGGCGATCTCGGCGTTCGTCGACTCGATCACCGAGGCACACGACCAGACTCCGCTGCGCCACCCGGTGCGGCAGCGGTTCTACGCGCTCGGTCTCTACGTGGTGATGCTCGTCGGCGCGATCATCATCGCGCCGTTTCTGGCGCTCGGACCGCGCAAGGTGTCCGAGTACATCCCGCAGAGTTGGGACAACGTACTGCAATACGGCTACTACCCGGTGCTGTTCTTGGGGCTCACCGTGTCGGTCGGCCTGCTGTACCGGGTGTCGCTGCCGAAACCGCTGCCGTCACACCGGTTGATCCTGGGCTCTGTGCTCGCCGCCGTGGTCTTCCTCATCGCGACGTTCGGGCTGCGGGTCTATCTGACATGGATCACCAGCACCGGCTACACCTACGGCGCGTTGGCGACGCCGATCGCTTTTCTGTTGTTCGCGTTCTTCCTCGGCTTCGCGATCATGCTCGGCGCGGAGTTGAACGCCGCCATCGAAGAGGAATGGCCCGCGCCTGCCACACACGCCAAACGGTTCCGGTGGTGGCTCGAGGAGAAGGCCGCCGAATCTCGGGAGTCGTTCAACGGCGGCGCGGCGGCGGCGGAGACGTCTGCGCCGGCGACCCCGAAGGGTGACGCCGCTACTTCTTGAGCTGCTCGTAGATCCGCTTGCAGTCCGGACACACGGGCGATCCGGGCTTGGCGGCCTTCGTCACGGGGAACACCTCACCGCACAGCGCGACGACGTGGGTACCCATCACGGCGCTCTCGGCGATCTTGTCTTTCTTGACGTAATGGAAGTACTTCGGAGTGTCGCTGTCAGTCCCGTCGTCGACCCGTTCGTCGGTGTCGGTGCGCTCGATGGTCTGGGTTTGCATGAGTTCATTGTGCCTGGCAATACATCGGTAAGAAACCGGTCGGTCAGCGTGGGGCAAGGTGTGGAACAGTGGGACATATGAAACACGGCCAACAGCTGGGTTTCGACGACGACGGACGTCCCGTCCTCATCACCGCCGCCGCACCCGCTTACGAGGAGCAGCACCGCCAACGGGTACGCAAGTACCTGACGATCATGGCGTTCCGCATCCCGGCATTGATTCTTGCCGCCGTCGCCTATGGCATCTGGGAGAACGGGCTGATCTCGCTGGCGATTCTCGTGGCCTCGATTCCGTTGCCGTGGATCGCGGTGCTGATCGCCAATGACCGGCCACCTCGCCGCGCGGAGGAACCCCGCCGCTACGAGGAGCGCCGGATCCCGCTGTTCCCGACCGCCGAACGACCGGCCCTCGGACAGCGACCGCAGGGGGCGCCGCAACACGGCGGAGATCCGCCGGCGGACGACGTTCCTTCCTGAGCGACATCTGGTCGTATTCTCAGACGATTCTCAGGGCCTCAGCCCAAAACCGCAGATCAAGACGTGTGAACCCGCCGGTTCGTGGGAACTCTTCGTACCTATTGGGCGTTGTAGTACTTGACAGTTCGAGCCGAGCAGGAGGCCCTGATGGCAAATGCCACACTAAGCCGCATTGACCACGATCTGGACGCACAGAGTCCGGCCGCTGATCTCGTGCGCGTGTACCTGAACGGCATCGGCAAAACAGCCTTGCTGAACGCAGCCGACGAGGTCGAGCTCGCAAAGCGGATCGAGGCAGGGTTGTACGCACAACATCTGCTCGCGACTCGAAAGCGCCTCGGCGAGAACCGCAAACGTGATCTCGCGGTCGTGGTCCGTGACGGCGAGGCCGCGCGCAGGCATCTCCTCGAAGCCAACCTCCGCCTGGTGGTGTCGCTGGCGAAGCGCTACACCGGCCGCGGCATGCCGCTTCTCGACTTGATCCAGGAAGGCAATCTCGGCCTGATCCGCGCGATGGAGAAGTTCGATTACACCAAGGGATTCAAGTTCTCCACCTACGCCACGTGGTGGATCCGTCAGGCCATCACCCGCGGCATGGCCGACCAGAGCCGCACCATCCGGCTGCCCGTCCACCTCGTCGAGCAGGTCAACAAGCTCGCCCGGATCAAGCGGGAGATGCACCAGAACCTCGGCCGCGAAGCCACCGACGAGGAACTGTCCGCCGAATCGGGCATCCCGGTCGAGAAGATCAACGATCTGCTCGAGCACAGCCGCGACCCGGTGAGCCTGGACATGCCCGTCGGCAGCGACGAGGAAGCGCCCCTCGGCGACTTCATCGAGGACGCCGAAGCGATGTCTGCCGAGAATGCCGTCATCTCCGAGCTTCTGCACACCGACATCCGTCACGTGCTCGCCACGCTCGACGAACGCGAGCAGCAGGTGATCCGGCTGCGCTTCGGCCTCGACGACGGCCAACCCCGCACACTCGACCAGATCGGCAAGCTCTTCGGGTTGTCCCGTGAGCGCGTACGCCAGATCGAGCGTGAGGTGATGGCGAAACTGCGCAACGGCGAACGCGCCGACCGCCTGCGCTCCTATGCGAGCTAGCGACCCCTCCAGGAAGGCCCGCCGGTTAACCC
>JAEZKH010000490.1 GCA_023415515.1 Actinomycetes bacterium | reverse complement strand
GCGTGGGCTGGTTGGCCACGATGCCGACCGGGCGGCCGTCGACGCGGCCGTAGCCGACGATGATGTTGGTCGCGTAGCCCTGCTGCACCTCGAGGAACTCGTCGTCGTCGAGGATGCGGGTGATGACCTCGTGCATGTCGTAGGGCTGGTTCGGCGAATCCGGGATCAGCGTGTCGAGCTCGAGGTCTTCCTCGGTGAGGGTGTCTTCGATGGCGCCCTCGGGCACCTCGGCCGGGTACCGCGGCGGGTCGG
The DNA here is from genome assembly GCA_023415515.1 of Actinomycetes bacterium. Taxonomy (GTDB): domain Bacteria; phylum Actinomycetota; class Actinomycetes; order Mycobacteriales; family Mycobacteriaceae; genus Mycobacterium. The sequence goes on along the minus strand of JAEZKH010000490.1, from coordinate 6,299 downwards.
AGTAGTTGTTGCTCGGCAGGTAGCTCAGCAGGTCGCGGACGTAGTCGAAGGCGTCCTGCTCGCCGGAGGCGACGTAGTGCGCGAGCCCTGACTTCGCCATGTGGGTGTGGGCGCCGCCGAGTTCCTCCATCGTCACCTCCTCGCCGGTGACCGTCTTGATGACGTCGGGCCCGGTGATGAACATCTGGCTGGTCTGGTCGACCATGACGACGAAGTCGGTCAGCGCGGGCGAGTAGACGTGACCGCCCGCCGCGGCGCCCATGATCAGCGAGATCTGCGGGATCACACCCGAAGCCATGATGTTGTTGTGAAAGATGTTGCTGTACAGGCCAAGTGAGACCACACCCTCCTGGATGCGCGCGCCTGCGCCGTCGTTGATGCCGATCAGCGGGCGGCCCGTCTTCAGCGCCAGCTCCTGCACCTTGACGATCTTCTCGCCGTACACCTCGCCGAGGCTGCCGCCGAACACCGTCGCGTCCTGGCTGAAGATGCAGACGTCGCGGCCGTCGATGGTGCCGTAACCGGTGACGACGCCGTCGCCGAGCGGCCTGTTCTCCTGCAGGCCGAAGTTGACGCTGCGGTGCCTGGCCAGCGCGTCCAGTTCGACGAAGGAGTCCTCGTCCAGCAGCGCAAGGATGCGCTCACGGGCGGTCAACTTGCCCTTGGCGTGGACCTTTTCGACCGCCGCCTCGCCGACCGGATGCAGTGTCTCTTCTGTCCGCCTGCGCAGGTCGGCCAGCTTGCCCGCGGTGGTGTGGATGTCGATCTTGTGCTCCGCGGCGGGTTCGGCCTGATGGTCGGTCGTCGTCATGGTCGTCGATGCTATCGACATAGGCTTGTTCGGTGAAAAGCGGACCGTGGCGCGTCGACGTCGTGCCAGAGACCGGCTCCACCAACGCCGACCTGCTCGCCCGCGCCGCCGCAGGTGAGGACATCGCCGGAGCGGTGCTGATCGCCGAGTCGCAGACGGCGGGCCGCGGCAGGAACGGCAGAAGCTGGTCGACGCCCCCGGGGTCGCAGATCGCCCTGTCTGCAGGGGTCGGCGTCGACACCGTACCCAGTGCAGCCTGGGGCTGGTTACCGCTGCTCACCGGTGTCGCCGTGGTGGATGCGGTCGCCGACGTCGCAGGCGTCGCCGCAGGCCTCAAATGGCCCAACGACGTGCTGGCCGGCGACGGGAAACTCGCGGGCATCCTCGCCGAGGTGGCGGCGCCGGCGCCGGTGGTCGTGGTCGGGCTCGGCCTGAACGTGACAGAGGCGCCTGATCCGGCCGCCACGTCGCTGGCGAGGCTGGGCGCCACCGTTGACCGGGAAGTGCTCACCGAGGCCGTGCTGAGGCACCTGGCCACCCGGATCGACCGCTGGCGGGCGGCCGCGGGACCCGACGACGTCCTGGCGGCCGACTATCGCTCGCGCAGCGTGACGATCGGCAACCGGGTGCGCGCCACCCTGCCCGGTGACCGCGCCATCGAGGGCGTGGCCGCCGACGTCGACGAGCTGGGCCGGTTGACGATCGACACCGGGGCCGACCTGGTGACGGTCTCTGCGGGCGATATCACGCATTTGCGCCCTGCCGAGCCATAGAGTTCCCGATCGTGGGATATCCCGATAACGTGCTGGCCGCCGACGAGAGGGTGGTGCTGCATCGCCACCCGCATTGGAAGCGGCTCATCGGCCCGATCCTGATCCTGCTCATCGCCTCGGCGGTGGCGGCGTTCGGCGCCGCGGTCGTCGACCAGCAGGACTGGGGCACCGCCAAGACCGTCGTGCAGCTGGTGATCCTGGCTGTCTGGCTGCTGCTCGTCGGATGGCTGACGTTGTGGCCGTTCCTCAACTGGCTGACGACGCACTTCGTCATCACCGACCGAAGGGTGATGTTCCGGCACGGGGTACTGACGCGTCAGGGCATCGACATTCCGCTGGCCCGGATCAACAGCGTCGAGTTCCGGCACGGGCTCGTCGATCGAATGATGCGAACCGGCACGCTGATCATCGAGTCGGCGTCACAGGATCCGCTGGAATTCCACGACATTCCGCAAGTGGAACGCGTCCACTCGCTGCTGTATCACGAGGTCTTCGACACACTCGGTGGCGAAGAGTCCGACAGCCGGTCCTCCGGAAGGCGCTGACGGCGCGCACGCTGGATCGGGGTGACGTTCGACGAGCCGAGCGCGGTACCCAGCGTCGGTTCGTGCGCCTCGTGCGCGTCCTCCATCGCCTCGGCGATCCCGCCGCCGGTGAGGGCGGCCTCGAGTGCCATGTCCGGGTTGCGGCCGAACTCGTCGGGGAAGACCCAACGCCGGAACGCCCAGAACCGGAACGCCATCTGCAGCAGGTTGCCCAGGACATAGGCGGCGACGAAGTCGGCGATGTTCTCGGTCATCAGTGACACGTCGGGAACGCGCAGCAACAGCACGTAGCTGGAGAACCACAGGGGAGCCATCGACAGCAGCACACCGACGCCGCTGAACCCGAAGAACAGCAGCGCCTCGTGGTGGCGTTCGCGGCCGCCACGGTTCTGGAAGCTCCACTCCCTGTTCAGGATGTAGGACGCGATCACGGCGACGATGCCTGCGATGATCTTCGCCGTCACAGGCTTCGGCTCCAGCACCGTCAGCTTCAACGTGTAGAACACCGCCGAGTCGATGACGAACGTGGTCGCCCCGACGATGGCGAACTTGATCAGCTCATGGTGCCGTTCGAAATACGGCCTGATCGGGCGCGGCAGCCGCGCGATCGTGGCGTCGGTGAAGGACACGACATGCGAGTGTACGGAAACAATGCCTCCCACGCGCACCCGTGCAGGTCAGGCATGACGCCGCGTGACACGATGAACCCCGTGCGCAAGCCCGATGTCGCCGCAGCAGCGGCTCCGCCACCCACAGTGACCATGATCGGCGGCGGCCAGCTGGCCAGGATGACGCATCAGTCGGCTATCGCGCTCGGGCAGACGCTTCGCGTGCTCGCCGTCACCCCCGACGACCCCGCTGCGCAGGTGACCCCCGATGTCGTGATCGGCTCGCATACCGACCTCGAGGCGTTGCGCCGTGCCGCGCAGGGCAGCCAGGCGTTCACGTTCGACCACGAACACGTGCCGGCCGAACTGCTCGAGAAGCTGGTGGCCGAGGGCGTCAACGTGGCGCCGCCACCCGAGGCGCTGATTCATGCTCAAGACAAGCTGGTGATGCGCAGGCGGCTGGAGGCACTCGGCGCGCCGATACCGCGCTACGCCGAGGTGACCGACCCGGCGCAGCTGGAGGCGTTCGCGCCGGGGGAACCGATCGTGGTCAAGACCGCACGCGGCGGCTACGACGGCCGCGGGGTGCTGCTGGCCCGCGACCTCGACGAAGCGCGCGACTTCACGGCCAGAAACCTGGCCGAGGGCATCGCGATCCTGGTCGAGGAACGCGTGGCGATGCGGCGGGAACTCGCCGCGCTGGTCGCGCGGTCGCCGTTCGGCCAGGGCGCGGCGTGGCCGATCGTCGAGACCGTGCAGCGTGACGGCATCTGCGTCGAGGTGATCGCGCCTGCGCAGGGCCTCGACGGCGAAACCGCCGGAGCTGCCGAGCAATTGGCGCTGCGCCTGGCCGAGGAGCTGGGCGTGGTCGGGGTGATGGCCGTCGAGTTGTTCGAGACCGTCGCCGGGGAACTCGTGGTCAACGAACTGGCGATGCGACCGCACAACTCAGGACACTGGACGATGGACGGCGCGACCACGAGCCAGTTCGAGCAGCACCTGCGCGCCGTCCTCGACTACCCGCTCGGCGACACCAGCCCAATCGCTGCGGTCACGGTGATGGCCAATGTCCTTGGCGCACCGGAGAAACCAGCGATGGGGATCGACGAGCGGTTGCACCACCTCTTCGGTCGGATACCCGATGCCAGGGTGCACCTCTACGGCAAGGAGGAGCGGCCGGGCCGCAAGATCGGCCACGTCAACATCCTCGGTGAGGACGTGGCGAAATCGCGTGAACGGGCCACGAGAGCGGCACACTGGTTGTCGCACGCGGTGTGGACGGACGGATGGGACGGACATAGTCGATGAACGCTCGCGTCGGGCTGATCATGGGCAGCGACAGCGACTGGCCCGTGATGGAGGCCGCTGCGCATGCGCTCGCGGAGTTCGAGATTCCGTTCGAGGTCGGCGTGGTGTCGGCGCATCGCACTCCCGATCGCATGCTCGATTACGCGCGCACTGCGGCCGACCGCGGCATCGAGGTGATCATCGCCGGTGCGGGCGGTGCGGCCCACCTGCCAGGCATGGTCGCGTCGGCCACTGCGCTGCCGGTGATCGGTGTGCCGGTTCCACTGGCGAAACTCGACGGGCTCGACTCGCTGCTGTCGATCGTGCAGATGCCCGCCGGGGTGCCGGTGGCGACGGTGTCGATCGGCGGGGCGCGCAACGCCGGGCTGCTCGCCGTGCGCATCCTCGGCGCCGCCGACGGCCGGCTTCGCAAGCAGGTCGAGGCGTTTCAAGAGCAGCTGTCGGCCTCGGTGCTGGAGAAAGACGCCGCCCTGCGGGATCGACTACTGGGTTCCGACGGTAAAGTTACTGGCGAGTAGCAAGGAGTTCTCATGGCTGGTAACCCAGATTTCGACGTATACAAGCTGCCTGAGGAGCACGACGAGCTGCGCGCTGTGCTGCGCGACCTGTGCGAGAAGGAGATCGCCCCGCACGCCGGTGACGTCGACGAGAACTCGCGCTTTCCCGATGAGGCGCTCAAAGCCCTCAACGAGTCCGGCTTCTCGGCCGTGCACGTGCCTGAGGAGTTCGGCGGCCAGGGTGCGGACTCGGTCGCGACATGCATCGTGATCGAAGAGGTCGCCCGTGTCGACGCCTCGGCGTCGCTGATCCCCGCGGTCAACAAGCTGGGCACGATGGGGCTGATCCTGTCGGGATCCGAGGAACTCAAGAAGCAGGTGCTGCCGTCGATCGCATCCGGTGAGGCGATGGCCTCCTACGCGCTGTCGGAGCGCGAATCCGGCAGCGACGCCGCGGCGATGCGGACCCGTGCGCGCGAGGACGGTGACTCCTGGATCCTCAACGGCACCAAAGCCTGGATCACCAACGGCGGCAAGTCGACCTGGTACACGGTGATGGCCTCGACGGACACGGACAAGGGCGCCAACGGCATCTCGGCGTTCATGGTGCACAAAGACGACGAGGGGTTCACGGTCGGGCCGAAGGAGCGCAAGCTCGGCATCAAGGGATCGCCGACCACCGAGCTGTACTTCGAGAACTGCCGCATCCCCGGCGATCGGATCATCGGCGAACCCGGCACCGGCTTCAAGACCGCGCTGCGCACGCTCGACCACACCCGCCCGACGATCGGCGCGCAGGCGGTCGGGATCGCGCAGGGCGCGCTGGATGCGGCAATCGCATACACCAAGGAGCGCAAGCAGTTCGGCAAGTCGATCAGCGACTTCCAGGGTGTGCAGTTCATGCTGGCCGACATGGCGATGAAGGTCGAAGCGGCGCGCCTGATGGTCTACACCGCAGCGGCGCGGGCCGAACGCGGAGAGCCCGCACTCGGCTTCATCTCCTCGGCGTCGAAATGCTTCGCCTCCGATGTGGCGATGGAGGTCACCACCGACGCCGTCCAACTGTTCGGCGGCGCAGGCTACACCCAGGACTTCCCCGTCGAGCGGATGATGCGTGACGCCAAGATCACCCAGATCTACGAGGGCACCAACCAGGTCCAGCGCATCGTCATGGCCCGCCAACTCCTCAAGGGCATCGTCTGACTCGGTGCGGTAGGACGGCCTGGCCAGTAGCATGACCGCATGAGCGCGGAGACCGTCGGCAGGCACATGCCTGCCGTCATCACGCTCGACGACTTGGCCGCCATGACCGCTGCCGACACGCACGGCCGCCGGTACGAGACCAGCCCCGAGGGAGTGCTCTCCGTGGTGCCGCCCCCGGACAGCCAGCATGCCGTCATCGCCACGCGCCTCACGCTGTGGTTCGGGCTCGCGGGGTGGCCCGCCGAGCAGTTGATGCAGGCCGCAGGCGTGCGCATCCCGGGGCCGGACGGCGACGGGGGCCGCATTCCGGACCTGACGGTCTGGTCGCGGCCTCAGCCGGACGCCGTGTGGTTGGACGTGGCCGACCTGCTCCTCGTCGTCGAGATCGTCTCCCGCGGGTCCGAGTCGATCGATCGGGTCGCCAAGGTCACGGAGTACGCGGCCGCCGGCATCGCGCAGTACTGGACGGTCGCCCGGGACCCGGCGCACACGGTCACGCTCTACCGACTCAGGACCGACGGCGCCTACGAGGAGACCGCCAGGATGCCGCTGGC
>JAEZKH010000406.1 GCA_023415515.1 Actinomycetes bacterium | reverse complement strand
CGCCACAACCTCGTCGAGGATGCGGTGGATTCGCAGGTCGGCGTGGTCGGCGCCGGCCGCGCCCGCCGCAGACAGCGCGGCGTCGGCAAGCTCCTGGCGCGGCAGCGCGAGGAAGTCCGGATCGACTTGTCGAGGGGCTGTCACGGATATCACCGTAGTTCGACGGCGCCGCGCCCGCTTTAATGGCTCGGTGGCAGCCAATCGGGTCCGGTCGAGTGCGCTTGCATACGCACTGCTGGGGCCCAGCCTGTTCGGTGTCGTCACGTTTCTTCTGCTGCCGATGCTGGTGGTGGCGTGGCTCAGCCTGCACCGATGGGATCTGCTCGGCCCCATTCACTATGTGGGGCTGGACAATTGGACTTCTGTTCTGACCGATCCGTCGTTTGCCACCTCACTGGTGGTGACGGCCCTGTTCGTGGCGATCGTCGTGCCCACCCAGTCGGTGCTCGGCCTGATCGCCGCGGCCATGCTGGCTCGCGGCCTGCCAGGCAGCGGCTTCTTCCGCACGCTGTACGTGCTGCCATGGATCTGCGCGCCGCTGGCGATCGCCGTCTTGTGGCGATGGATCCTTGCCCCGACCGACGGCGCGGTCAGCGCATTGTTTGGCCGGCGCATCGAGTGGCTCACCGATCCCGATCTGGCCCTTCCGGTTGTCTCGGCGGTGACGATCTGGACCAATGTCGGCTACGTGACGTTGTTCTTCCTGGCCGGGATCCTCGCGATTCCCGGCGACATCCAAGATGCCGCCCGCACCGACGGCGCCAATGCGTGGCAGCGGTTTCGCCGCATCACGCTCCCGATGCTGCGGCCGACCCTGTTCTTCGTCCTGGTCACCGGCGTGATCAGTGCCGCGCAGGTGTTCGACACCGTGTATGCGCTGACCGCAGGCGGCCCGCAGGGCCGCACCGATCTGATCGCGCACCGCATCTATGCCGAGGCATTCGGCGCCGCCGCCGCCGGCCGGGCGGCGGTGATGGCCTCGGTGCTGTTCGTGCTGCTGGTCGGTGTGACGATCGCCCAGCATCTCTACTTCCGGCGGCGGATCACCTATGACGTCGTTTAGCCGGGTCGCGTCCGTACCGGTGATCTACGCCGTCCTGGTGGCCGGCGCGCTGATCACGCTCGCGCCGTTCGCACTTGGACTGCTGACGTCGTTCACCTCCGCCGAACAGTTCAACACCGGCACCACGCTGTCGTGGCCTGACCCACCGACGCTGCAGAACTACTTCGGGCTGGCCGACGCCGGATTCGGCCGTGCCCTGGTGGTGACCGCGCTGATGACGGCCGTCATCCTGGTCGGACAACTGACCTTCTCGGTCTTGGCGGCGTATGCGTTCGCGCGCTTGGAGTTTCCGGGTCGCGACGCGCTGTTCTGGGTCTACCTCGCGACCTTGATGGTGCCCGCTACGGTCACGGTGGTGCCGCTGTATCTGATGATGGCTGAAGCGGGATTGCGGAACACGTTCTGGGCGCTGGTGTTACCGTTCATGTTCGGTTCGCCGTATGCGATCTTCCTGCTGCGGGAGTACTTCCGCGGTATCCCCGCCGATCTCATCAAGGCGGCGCGCATCGACGGCGCCAACACGCTCGACATCCTGGTGCATGTGGTGGTGCCCGCGAGCCGGCCGATCCTTGTGACGCTGTCACTGATCACCGTGGTCAGTCAGTGGAACAGCTTCATGTGGCCGCTGGTCATCACCAGCGGCGCCAAGTGGCAGGTGCTCACCGTGGCGACCGCGGGCATGCAGTCCCGTTATGACGCGCAGTGGACGTTGGTGATGGCCGCCACGACGGTGGCGATCGTTCCGCTCATCGTCTTGTTCGTCGCGCTCGGCAGGCACATCGTCGGCTCGATCGTCGTGACGGGGCTGAAATGACCGTGCGCCCCAAAGTTTCCACGATGGTCGCGGCGGGCGTCGCACTGACCATGGCGGTGCTGTTGGCCGCCGCGGTTCTCCTCGGCAGGTCATCCGAACCCGCGGGGCGGACCGTGGTGACCGTGCGTCTGTGGGACGAGCAGGTCGCCGTCGCGTACCGCGAATCGTTCGGCGAATTCACCCGGCTGCACCCCGACATCGACGTGCGGGTCAACGTCGTGGCATACGCCACGTATTTCGACACATTGCGCACCGACGCCGCAGGAGGCAGCGCCGATGACATCTTCTGGTTGTCGAACGCCTACTTCGCCGGGTACGCCGACAGCGGCCGCCTGCTGAATGTCGCCGACGTGTTGGGCGGCGACGCTGCCAACGGATGGGAACCGTCGGTGGTCGACCAGTTCACCCGCAACGGCACGCTGTGGGCGGTTCCGCAGCTGACCGACGCAGGCATCGCCGTCTACTTCAACGCCGACCTGATCGAGGCGGCGGGTGTCGACGTGAGACGACTTCTCGCGATGCGGTGGTCGCCGGGCGCCGTCGACACGCTGCGGCCGCTTCTGGCCCGGTTGACCGTCGACGCCGACGGCCGCCGAGCCGACCAACCCGGGTTCGACGCGGGACGGGTCCGGCAGTGGGGATACAACGCCGCCAACGATCTTCAGGGCATCTATCTCAATTACATCGGTTCTGCAGGCGGCAGGTTCTCCGACGGCGACCGCTTCGCCTTCGACAATCCCGGGGCGGTCGCTGCGTTCGAATACCTCGTGCGGCTGATCAACGACGACCACGTCGCCCCACCCGCCTCGGACACCAACGGCAACGGCGACTTCTCGCGCAACCAGTTCCTCCAGGGCAGGATGGCGCTCTTCCAGTCCGGGACCTACAACCTGGCGGCCATCGCCGAACAGAGCCGGTTCAGATGGGGCGTCGTGCCGATGCCGGTCGGCCCGGTCGGCCGGGTCAGTGTCACCAACGGGATTGCCGCCGCGGGCAATTCGGCCACCAAGCATCCCGACGCGGTGCGGCAGGTGCTCGCCTGGATGGGAAGCGCGCGCGGCAACCAGTACCTCGGTGCGCGCGGTGCGGCCATCCCCGCCGTCCTGCAGGCGCAGCGCGGGTACTTCGACTACTGGGCGCGCCGCGGTGTCGACGTCGGTCCCTTCTTCAGCGTCCTCGGCGGTCCCCGGATACCCGCGCCGGGCGGCCCCGGCTTCCCCGCGGGCTATCAGGCATTGCAGCCGTACTTCGACGAGATGTTCCTCGGTCGCGGTGACGTGGCGAGCACACTGGCCGAAGCGCAGGCAGCGGCCAACTCGGCGGCGCAGCGCTAGTAATTGGTCGCGAGCACCGTCAGCTCGAGCGCCAACGCGCAGCCACACACCACCGACACCATCGACAGCGCCACCCAGTCGCGGAGTTTGGGACCCGACGGCGCCGCCGAAATCTGGCCTGCGCCACCGCGGGCGGTGATGGCGTCACCCATCTCGTCAGCGCGCCGCAACGCGACGATGACGGC
>JAEZKH010000396.1 GCA_023415515.1 Actinomycetes bacterium | reverse complement strand
CCGGTGACGCGACCTTTGCGCGGGCGTTGCTCGCGCACGCCACTGACGGTTGGCTTATAGCGACCGCGATGCGGCCCCATGCCGGCCTCGGCCAGTCGATGGCCCACACCGAGGTGTCGACCGGCGTACTGACCCAAGACGTGACCTTCCACGACGAGTTCGACGCCAGGCAATGGCTGCTCATCGATCACGAGGCGCAGGCGACCGGGGCCGGGCGCACGTACGGATGCGGGCATGTCTTCACCCAGGATGGCCGATTGGTGGCGTCGTTCGTTCAGGAAGCCCTGCTCCGTCACTTCCCGGCGGGCCAGGATCCCCGCGGGAAGACCTCGACGATCTTCTAGATGTTGCTCTCGTCGACGGGCACTCCGGCGGCGGGTGCCGCAGCGCCACCCCGGTCCTGGCCAGTGGGCGCTGCGTCCACCCCCAGCGTGTAGGACGTCATCGACAGTGATCCGTAGGCGCAACCGTCGGTGAGCACGTCGACGCCGTCCCCGTGCGCGGCGGCCACCCCCGCGAAGTACAGCAGCGGCAGGAAGTGGGCCGGAGTCGGCGCTGCGACGCCGTAGTCGGGGTGTTCGCGGAGCCGGACGGCGTCGGCCGGGCTGTTCAGCACCTGCGCTCGGGCGTCGTCGTCGAAGCGCTGCGCCCAATCGAATGCCTGGTCCCCCAGCGTGGGATCCATGCCGGCGAGGTTGTGCACGACGTTGCCGCTGCCCAGGATCAGGACGCCACGCTCACGTAGCGCCGCCAGCTTGGCACCGAGGTCCAGGTGGTACTCCAGCGGCTTGTAGGCGTTGATGGCCAACTGCACCACCGGTACCGACGCGTCGGGAAAGGCATGCACCAGGACCGACCAGGTGCCGTGGTCGATGCCCCAGCTGTCGAGGTCGGCTCCCACCCAGGTCGGCTCGACCACATCGGCGATCTCGTCGGCGAGCGAAGGCAAGCCGGGCGCCGGGTACTGCACGTCGAAGAGCTCGGACGGGAAGCCGTAGAAGTCGTGGATCGTCCGCGGGTCGGGCATCGCGGTGACGGCGGTCGCGTTGATGTACCAGTGCGCGCTGATGACGAGAATCGCCCGCGGGCGCCCGAAGGATTCACGCACCGATTGTCCGAACGCGCGCCACGCCGAGGTGTAGCGGTTGAGCTCGAGGGCGTTCATCGGGCTGCCGTGCCCGATGAAGGCTGCCGGCATGAGTGCGGCCATGCCTCAGGGCCTCCGTCGCTTGGCCGGGCCCGGCTTACGAGCCGATTTTCCGGCTGCGGCGCGGGCAGCCTGTTTGGCGAGTGTCTTCTCGCGGGCGGTGCGCTTCGGCGCCGGCTGAGCCTGGCCTCGCGACGAACCGGGTTTGCGGCCCCGCACGATGCCGGTGAACTCCTCGACGAGCACCGACGGCGAGCCCGCCGGAAACGCAAGTGCCACCGCGCATATCGGTGCATCAACGATGGGGCGATAGGTGAGGTCCTTGCGGTGATAGAGCCGAGCCAGCGATTGCGGGACGATGAGAACCCCCAGTCCCGCGGCGACGAGTTCTATTGCGGAGTCGGTGGTTTCGGGCCGATGATCGACGATGGCGCCGGGCGCGTCAGCCCAGGCGACGACGTCGTCGAGTGGCAACAGTCTGGGCTCGCCATCGAGGTCCGAGGCGGTGATCTCGTCGGCCGCGGACAGCAGGTGATCGGTGGGGACGACGGCCACCGTGGTCTCGTCGTAGAGCGGGATGACGGCCAGCGCCGAGGTATCGGTCGGCAGCCGTAGCAGCGCCAGGTCGACGGTTCCGGTCCTGATCGCGGCCGCCGCGTCGCTCGCCGGGACAAGGGTCAGTGTCAGCGGTACGTCGGGGTGGCGCTGCGCCCAGATCCTCGCCCACTTCGCGGGTGTCGCCCCGGGGACGTACCCGAGGATCAGCGAGGACTCGGTCACCGCCTCAGGCTACCGATAGGCTGACCGGTATGAGCAGGCCGAACGCGCAGTCGATGAAACCCGCCACCGCGGCCAAGAAGCTGGACGTCTACCTGCCCGCGACGCCTGCAGAATTCCAGCAGAACGCCATCACTCGCGAGGAGCTGGCGGCGCTGGCGGCAGACCCGCCGCAGTGGCTCAAGGACCTCCGCAAAAACGGGCCGCATCCGAAGAACCTGGTCGCCGCCAAGCTCGGCGTCTCGATCGCCGGCCTGGCGCGCGGCGGCGTGGTGGACGCGCTTACCACCGAGCAGATCGATGCGCTGCTCGCCGAGAAGCCGGACTGGCTGGTCGCCGAACGCGAGAGCTATCAGAACGTGCTGGCCGAGCAGCGCCGGCTGAAAGAGACGCGCGCGCAGAAGTCCCGTTGAGACCGTAGTGAGAGCGAAGAATTCGGCGAATTGTCGCTCTCGTTACGGCTTCAGGGCAGTAGCGCGCTGGGTTCACCGGCGCCAGATCGCGGAGGCTGCCGTCGGCTACGCATTTTGCGATGCCCCCGCGCGGAGCAGGCGGCTTCGGTCGACCGAGTCGGGCGCCATCGGGGACAAACGCATTGAACACTCGAGTTTGGTTTCAGCTCAGTATTGCTCAGTCCGACTCTTCGATGCAGTAGCGGCACTTGTCGCTCTTAATACCTCGATTCGTGTGATACCTAGTGTGCGCGCTCCGTTTGCTTGACGGCCTTGGCCGCCCCTTGCGTACAGCCGACATCTTCGCCCGAGTCTCGTCGCTCGCACGCCGCCCGTAATTCGGGTTGCCCTCGCCTTGCCTCTGTTTGGACAAAGTCTCGCGAGCCTCTTGCGACATGACGTGGCCGAAGCTCGGGTGATCGATCCCGAACTTTCCGAAATTGGGGTTATCAGTGCCTGAGTTCCGTCCCCTCCGAGTTCTCGACCATTTCGCACGTTGCTCAGCCGCGTGGCTCTTACCGTAAAAAGGGTTTGCATCAGCGAAGCGACTAACACCTTTTCGACCCGTCGATCGGATTCTCGCGGCCTCCCGCATCTCAGCTGTCCACTCGACGCCCATAGGGCCGAGCCCGCCTTCGGACAGATTGAGCAGAGGGTGCCCGTCCTGGCGAAGCAACCTGATCCAGAAGATTTCTGCCCGCCCGAGGTCACCGAGACCCTCTACACAGTCGAGCAGATCGACATCAAATTCATCGCCCTGATGGGCGCGAAGCCAATCGTAAAACGGTGCTTTCCTGCCAGATCGAGCGATCTTGAGATGTTGGCGGAAGCGGACCTCGGCGGTTCTGGTCGTGAGCCCTACGTAGCGATAGGCGGATTCTGACCGGAGCCTGATCCCGTAGATCACGCCTCCGGTCGGAATCTCAGCCGCCATTTGGCGACGATATCTCGGACGTCTGACATGTATGGGTTACCAAGAGCCTGGAGACAGCAATGCGTTACAACATGCAGCTGACGCAATTTTCCACCTGCGTACCCTCCAGGGCCATCTGGCGAAGACGGATGTAGTACAGCGTCTTGATTCCCTTGCGCCAGGCGTAGATCTGCGCCTTGTTGACCTCGCGGGTGTCGGCGGTGTCCTTGAAGAACAACGTCAGCGAAAGCCCTTGGTCCACATGCTGGGTGGCCGCGGCGTAGGTGTCGATGATCTTCTCGTAGCCGATCTCGTACGCGTCCTGGTAGTACTCCAGGTTGTCGTTCGTCATGTACGGCGCCGGGTTGTAGACGCGGCCGATCTTGCCTTCCTTGCGGATCTCGACCTTGCTCGCCACCGGGTGGATCGACGACGTCGAGTGGTTGATGTAGGAGATCGACCCGGTCGGCGGCACCGCCTGCAGGTTCTGGTTGTAGATGCCGTGCTTTTGCACCGACTCCTTGAGCCGCAGCCAATCCTCTTGGGTGGGAATGCGAATGCCCGCATTGGCGAACAGCTCGCGCACGCGCTCGGTGGCCGGCTCCCACACCTGGTCGGTGTATTTGTCGAAGAACTCGCCGCTGGCGTACTTCGACTTCTCAAAGCCCTTGAACGTCGTTCCGCGCTCGATCGCGATCTTGTTCGACGCCCGCAGCGCGTGGTAGAGCACTGTGTAGAAGTACATGTTGGTGAAGTCGATACCCTCTTCGGACCCGTAGAAGATCCGTTCGCGCGCAAGGTATCCGTGCAGATTCATCTGCCCGAGGCCGATGGCGTGCGAGTCGTTGTTGCCCTGCTCGATCGACGGCACCGACCAGATGTGCGTCTGATCGCTCACTGCGGTCAATCCGCGGATGGCCACCTCGATGGTCTGCGCGAAGTCCGGCGAGTCCATCGCCTTCGCGATGTTCAGTGAACCGAGGTTGCAGGAAATGTCCTTGCCCACCTTGGAATACGACAGATCCTCGTTGAACTCCGAGGGCGTCGACACCTGCAG
>JAEZKH010000392.1 GCA_023415515.1 Actinomycetes bacterium | reverse complement strand
GTCCCACCGTGCCCGTCGTATCGGTCGGGATGTCCAGCTCTTCGTACAGATGTGGTGAGCTGGAATAGGTTTCGGCCGGGTCGGGGTGTCCGAGCCCCAGCGCCTTGTCGATCATCTGCCAGCGGGCGATCTCATCCCAGTCGATGAGCGTGATCGCGACGCCGGTCTTGCCCGCCCGGCCGGTACGGCCGATGCGGTGCACGTAGGCCTGCTCGTCTTCGGGGCACTGGTAGTTGATGACGTGAGTGACGTCGTCGATGTCGATGCCGCGGGCAGCCACGTCGGTGGCCACCAGAACGTCGATCTCGCCGGTGCGGAAGGCTTTGAGGGCCTTCTCGCGGGCGCCCTGGTTGAGGTCGCCGTGCACGGCTCCGACCTTGAAGCCGCGCTCGCCGAGCTCATCGGACACCTTCTGGGCGGTCCGTTTGGTGCGGGTGAAGATCATCGTGGCGCCGCGGCCCCTGACCTGAAGGATCCGGCTGACCAGTTCGACCTTGTCGAGCGCGTGCGCGCGGTAGGCGAACTGGTCGGTGGTGGTGTGCACGGCGGAGGACTGCGGCGACTCGGCACGGATGTGCGTCGGCTGGCTCATGAAGCTGCGGGCAAGCGTGATGATGGGGTCGGGCATCGTCGCCGAGAACAGCATCGACTGGCGCGAATCCGGGGTGAGGCGCAATATGCGCTCGATATCGGGCAGGAAGCCGAGGTCGAGCATCTCGTCGGCCTCGTCGAGCACCAGCACGGCGATCCCGCCGAGTTGTAGATGGCCCTGCTGGGCGAGGTCGAGCAGCCGCCCGGGAGTGCCGACCACGACGTCGGCGCCCGCTTTGAGCGCGTCGACCTGCGGTTCGTAGGCCCGGCCGCCGTAGATGGACACCACTGACAGCTTGCGATCGCCGACGGTCAGGTACTTCGCCGCCCCGGCGAGGTCGTTGGAGACCTGCAGGCACAGTTCGCGGGTCGGGACGACCACGAGCGCCCGCGGGGCGCCGGTCAGCGGTCGGTCGGCGTCGCTGGTGATCTCGTGCAGCAGCGGCACCCCGAACGCCAGGGTCTTCCCCATGCCGGTGCGGGCCTGGCCGATGAGGTCGTCGCCCGCCATCGCGAGCGGCAGGGTCAGTTCTTGGATGGCGAATGTGTGTTCTTTGCCGTCTTCGGTGAGTGCGCGGACGATTTCGTCGCGAACGCCGAGTTTGGCAAATGTTGGATTGAGTGCGGTCATACGGAGTAGACGAAGCCTTTCGATTCATTCCTCGTTAGCGTCCACGCGCGCACGAGTGTGTCGAGAAAACTTCGCGGGGCCCTGCGCTGAGGTAGGCGGGCCAGTCGTGCACGCACATTTCTTAGGTGGCGAGCCGCTGTGTGCGGCCACCGCCTTCGACCATGATACCGGGTCGGGTTTGCCGGACGGGCACCCCGCGGCGCGCCGTCTACAGTTGGGCCCATGAGCTCGACCCAGCCTGCGGCATCCTCGCAACGCATCGCCGCCTCGGCGTCGGGCGTGTCGGCCGACCATCCCGGTGTCAACGAGTTGTTCGCGCTGCTGGCCTACGGGGAGGTCGCCGCGTTCTACCGGCTGACCGAAGAGGCGCGGATGGCCCCCAACCTGCTCGGCCGGATCAACATGGCCAGCATGGCGGCCGCCGAGATGAACCACTACGAGCTGCTCCGCGACGAACTGGACAAGCGCGGCGTCGATGTCGTCGCGGCGATGACGCGGTATGCGCCTGCCCTGGAGAACTACCACCGCTTGACCACGCCGAGCACGTGGCTCGAGGCGCTGGTGAAGACCTACATCGGCGATGCGCTCGCCGCCGACTTCTACCTGGAGATCGCCGACGTACTGCCCGACGAGGTGGCCGAGGTGGTGCGCGGGGTGCTGGCCGAGACCGCGCATTCGCAGTTCGTCGTCGCCGAGGTGCGCGCGGCGGTCACCGCCAGCCAGAAGCAGCGCCACCGGCTCGCGCTGTGGTCGCGCCGGCTGCTCGGCGAGGCGATCACGCAGGCGCAGTTCGTGCTGGCCGATCGCGACGAGCTCGTCGACCTGGTGGTTTCGGGTACCGACGGGCTGGGTCAGCTCGCCGAGTTCTTCGACCGGCTCCAGCACACCCACAGCACCCGGATGAAGGAGCTGGGCCTGGGCTGAGGCGCTCAGCGGGTGCAGTTGGCGATCATCGTGTTGGTGTTCTGCGCCGCCAGCGTCGCACCCGTCCCGTCGGTGATCGAGCAGTTCAGCTGGCCCGCGACGCTGGTCGCGGTGACCGAACTGAGCTCGACTCCCGGATCGAGCGTGATCTGCTTGGTCCACGGCAGCGCGACGTTCACCGCGGTCTGCAACGCGCCTTGCTCGTCGGTGTAGATGATCGTCACCAGGTCCAGCAGCGGACGGTTGCCGGTCACTGTGTAGGTGACCGTGCGCGGGCCTGCCGCGGGCGGTGGCGCGGCTTCGGTCGGCTCGGTGGTGGTACTCGGCGGCGCGGCGGTGGGGGGCGGCGGCGGGGGGGCCCGGGGGGGCGCGGACCCCCGCGACCTGTTCGTGCTGGA
>JAEZKH010000397.1 GCA_023415515.1 Actinomycetes bacterium | reverse complement strand
CAACAGCAGAGGCCCGAGCGCAGCGAGACTGCGGACACCGGCAACATCGGCAAGGCGACCGACGACGTCACGGCGACGACACCTGCGATCAAACCGAGGCGGCCGGTGCAACAACTCCGCGACTCGATCACCAAGTTCGTGCCGAAGCCGCCGTCACAGCTCAGCAACAAGCGACCGCTGAGCGGAATCGTCAATCGGTTGACCGGACAGAAGCCGAAGCAGAAAGACGACGCCGGCGACGGTGCAGGCGATGCGGACCCCGGGAAGGGTGCGGCCGCCTAGGGACGCGCGTCGCAGTTGAGCGAGACGGTGATCGTCCTGCGCACCACGACGGTCACATAGTCGAAGTCCCGCTCACCGTGCCTGTCGCGGCCGTTGTCGACCCGGATGGTCCGGGTGATGTCCTGCGGGTTCCGAACGCTGGTGACGATGCACTGGTCCAGCGGGGCACTGCCCACCCTGTCCAGGTTCACGTCGTAGCCGGCCGACTCGAGTTGCCCGATCGTCGCGTAGGCGCCACCCGGTTGAATGGGCTCCGCCGTCGCCGTGAATGTCGGCGCGAGCACCAGACCCGCCGCCACGATCCCCCCTGCCATACCCCACGCTGCTGCGCGCATGACAGTTTCTCCATACTTTTCGGCCCGACCCACCAATTGATCGTTTCGGACACGCAAAGTGTTGCGCAGTGGTTCAACGCACCGTGTGTGGTATCAAACGGACGTGTGCCGACACGGGCTCATCTGCGCGGTCGCGGTCATGGTCACCGTCACCGCCTGCAGTGCGCCCACGCCGACGCCGCAACGTCCGCCGACAGCATCGCCTTCGACGAATGCGCAGGTCAATCCGGCCAAGATCAGCAAGGTTCGCAGCGAGTTGCCCGCGGGCTATGAGGTCGTCGACGTCAGCGGACCTGCCTCCCCCGCGGCCTTCTGGGGCTTCGGTCCGGGGTGGACCACCGATCCGCCCCAGTGCGCGGCGCTGGCCGGCCCGGCTACCGACGAGTCGACCACCAGAGGGTGGTCGGCCTCGGGCCGCGGCGGCATCGTGCATGCCGTCGTGACCGGGTCACCGACGACGCCCGCCGTCCTCGGCGACTGCGCGCGGTGGACGATCACGTCGGGAAACACCACAGGCACCGTCGATCTCGTCGACGCCCCGGCCATCACCGACGCGACCACCGTCGGGATGGCCACCCGGGGCGAGACCGTTGTCGAAGGCGGCACGCAGACGGCGTCGGCGGGTTACACGTTCAGTGCGTACCTCGGAGACCACCTGGCGTTCGTCACCGTGGTGACCGATCCGGGCTCGTCGGATCCGCCGCTCGGACGTGAATTCGCCGCCGACCTGTTGGTCGAAACGGTGTCGGCGTTACGCGGCTGAAGCTGTCGAGCCGGGTACATTGGCGGCGATGTTCAACCTGAAGGCGATGATCGGCGTTGCATGCGTCGCGTTGCTCGCTGCGTGCGGCTCGGCCGAATCGGCCGCGCCCGACCTGTCGAAGGCCGACATCGCCAACGTCAAGAACCTGCGGACGGACTTTCCCGCACCGTTCAAGGTCACCGAGATAGCGCCGACGGCAATCGATCCTCGCATCGTCGAGCCCCAGAAGTTGCCTCCGACAATCAAATTCGAACCTGCGGACTGTGCGAAGTTCGCGAACCAACAGGTGCTGCCCGCCGGCGTGAAGGGCAACATGGCGGCCATCACCGCCGAGGGCGAGGGCAACAGGTTCATCGTGATAGCGGTGGAGACCTCGGAGAAGGTGCCGGTGAACGGCCCTCCGGACAATTGCAAGAAGGTCGGGTTCGCAGGCCCGGGGATGCGTGGGCTCATCGAGGTGGCGGACGCGCCGAAGATCGAGGGCGCCGAGACCCAGGCCGCCCACCGCGTCATCCAGACCACCGTCGGGGGAAAGACACGCACCGGTGAGCTTTACAACTATGTCGCCAGGTTCGGCACGATGCTGGTGATCGTCACCGCCAACCCGCTCGTCATCCCCGACAAGCCCGTCGCCCCGGTGGACACCAAGCGAGCAGGCGAGTTGCTCAGCCACGCCGTGACGGCCGTGAAGGCCTGACGCTCAACGGACGTCGTGCGGCCGGAACTGGATGCTGATCCGCGGGCCGACGGGTTTCACGGTCTTGGGGATCGCGTGCTCCCACGTCCGCTGGCAGGAACCGCCCATCACCAGGAGGTCGCCGTGATGGTGCTGCAGACGCAACGACTTGCCGCCACCGCGCGGGCGCAGCGCAAAAACCCTTGTGGCGCCCAGAGATACGATGGCAACCATGGTGTCGTGGGTACTGCTACGTCCGATGTTGTCGCCGTGCCACGCCACGCTGTCGTCGCCGTTGCGGTAGAGGCACAGGCCCGCGGTCGTGAAGGGTTCGCCCAGTTCGCCGCCGTAGCTGTCGTTCAGTCTGCGGCGCATCTGTTTGAGCATCGGATGCGGAGCGGGCTCGTCGAGAAGATTGTGAAAGCTCACCAGGCGGGGCACGTCGAGCACCCGGTCGTACATCTGCCTGCGCTCGGCGCGCCACGGGATCGCGTCGAGCAGTTCGTCGAACAGCGAGTCCGCGTCGGCGAGCCAACCGGACCGCACCTCCACCCACGCGCCGCGACCGAGGTGCTGCCGCTCGGCGGGGTCGAAGAGAGAGTTCTGAAGCGCCACCTCCATGACGACCAGCTTATCGCACACCCGTTCGAATCGCGGTCACAGCCGCACCGCGCCTGGTCCCTGGTCGGCCAGCACGTCGTCGGGATTCGACAGCGAGCAGCTCTTCAGGCTGAGGCAGCCGCAGCCGATGCAGCCGGTGAGGTTGTCGCGCAGGCGCTGCAGATGCAGGATGCGATCGTCGAGATCCTGGCGCCAACCCTCCGACAGCCGGGCCCAGTCCTTGCTGGTCGGGACGCGATCGGTGGGCAGTGTCGCCAGCGCCTCCTTGATGCGGGCGAGCGGAATGCCCAGGCGCTGCGACATGCGGATGAACGCGACTCGCCGGAGTGACTCGCGCGCATAGCGGCGCTGGTTGCCCGACGTCCGCCTGCTGGTGATCAGACCCTCGCGTTCGTAGAAGTGCAATGCCGACACGGCCACACCACTGCGATCCGCCATTTCACCCGGCGTGAGCTCGTGGATGTCCATACCTCAACAATAGTTGAGGTGCCGACTGTGCGTAGAGCAACTACGGTGCTTATGTGTCCGGTTCCGCGCTCGGGGTGAATTCAGAGGTCGGGGCGCTGCGGGTGGTCATCCTGCACCGTCCCGGCGCCGAGTTGCAGCGCCTGACGCCGCGCAACAACGATGCCCTGCTGTTCGACGGGTTGCCGTGGGTGGCCAGGGCTCAGGCCGAGCACGACGCGTTCGCCGACCTGCTCCGCTCGCGCGGCGTCGAGGTGTTGCTGGTGGCCGATCTGCTGACCGAGGCCCTGTCGAGCGGGGCGGCCCGCATGCACGGCATCTCGGCCGCGGTGGACGCGCGCCGACTGGGCCTGCCGCTGGCTCAGCAGCTTTCGGCGTATCTGCGGACGCTCGAACCGGCCGGCCTCGCCCACGTCCTGATGGCCGGGATGACGTTCACCGAACTACCGATCGCCGGCGGCGAGGTGTCGCTGGTCCGTCGGATGCATCACGGCGGTGACTTCGTCATCGAGCCGCTGCCGAATCTGTTGTTCACCCGCGACTCGTCGTTCTGGATCGGGCCCCGGATGGCGATCACGTCGCTGGCACTGCCCGCCCGCATCCGGGAGACGTCGCTCACCGATCTGATCTATGCGCACCACCCGCGGTTCCTCGGGGTACGGCGGGCCTACGAGTCCCGCTCGGCGCCCGTCGAAGGCGGTGACGTGCTGCTGCTCGCGCCAGGCGTGGTGGCCGTCGGGGTGGGGGAGCGCACGACCCCTGCAGGGGCAGAAGCGTTGGCGCGCAGTCTCTTCGACGACAACCTGGCCCATACGGTGCTGGCGGTGCCGATCGCGCAGGAGCGCGCGCAGATGCACCTGGACACGGTGTGCACGATGGTGGACGTCGACGCGGCGGTCATGTACCCGAACATCGTCGACTCGCTGTCGGCGTTTACGATTCACCGCAACGGCGACGGCGGGGTGAAGATCGACGACGCGGCACCGTTCGTGGAAGCGGCCGCGGATGCGATGGGTATCGAGAAGCTACGGGTGATCGCGACCGGATTGGATCCCGTCACCGCCGAGCGGGAACAGTGGGATGACGGCAACAACACGCTGGCGGTGGCGCCCGGTGTGGTCGTCGCCTACGAGCGCAACATCGAAACCAATGCGCGGCTGCGGGATTCGGGCATCGAAGTGCTGCCGATCGCCGCGTCAGAGCTCGGCACGGGTCGCGGTGGGCCGCGCTGCATGTCATGCCCCGCTGCCCGCGACCCGCTCTAGCTTCGCGGCCGCTCGGCTGATTTTTGCGCTCAGGGCTGCGATTTGTCGACAGTTACGACCTTCTGTGCAATTTCGGTGGTCGCCAACCGCGACGGTCGAAGGCCGCGTAGGCGCGGTGAAGTATGAAGCGCCTGCTGTGCTCGGCGACCACCCGGATATCGATCCACCCTTGGCTGTCGATCAGTTCAGCTCGGCCGATGTCGTGCACATACTGATCGCGAACCTGGCTATGGTGGGCGCCCTCATAGTCGAAGCCCACCTTCGGCTCGTCGTAAGCCATGTCGATGAACGCGCGGTTTACCCCGTCGGTCACCAGCATCTGGGTGCGCGGCGGAGGTAACCCGTCGTCGGTGAGAATGAGCCGCAGTCGCGTCTCCTGAGGCGACTGGGCTCCACCGTCCATGAGCGACAGCGCTATCCGAGCGCGCGGCAGACCACGAGCTCGCGGATAGCGGTCGGCGAGCGCCAAGACCTGCGATGCCGTGATGCCTGTCGCCCTAGCGAGTGCATCAAGATGAGCGACCGCGACGTCCCGCGGCAGACTGCGGGCGAGGTCGAAGGCTGTGCGTTCGGGACTTGTTACCGGGATATCGCCGATGATGGCAGTGTCGTCGGCGTCGAGGCGGTCGTTGCGCACCAGGATGCCTGACGGCGGGCGCCCATTCCGCCAGATCATTTCGATAGGCGTGTCCTCTCGGACCCACAGCGCCCCATGCATCGCCGCGGCTGCGCGTCCCGCAATGACGCCGTTGCGACGCGACCATAACCAGGCCCCTTCGGTGCGCTGGCGGAGCGACGGGACGGCCTGCTTATGCAGATAGACGTCAGGAAAGATCGCGCGGTAATTCCACCGTAGGCGCGCGCGAGTGATGCCGCCGCGAGCCAAGGTGTCACTTCCGACAAAGATTTCGTGCATGCCGCGATGCTTGCCATGGACCACGACAATTCGGCCGCCGCTCGCGAAGATTGCACACAGGGCTGTGGATGAAGCGACGCAACAGCGCTCAGCGCGATATTCAGCGAGAGAAGGGTCAGCGCCAGCTCGGCAGCCAGATCTGCAGGTTCCACGTGGACTGCGATATCGGCAGACCGGTGAGGATCGGATACAGCCACGCGAAGTTCGTGATCACCAGCGCCACATAACAACTGACCGCGAGCAGCCCGAGCGTTCTTCGCTCGGCATTCTGATTCGGCTGGTGCAGGATGTCGCCGCAGATCATTGCGATCATCATGACCAGGAACGGCGACATCGTCGCAGCGTAGAAGAAGTACATCTGTCGGTCGATGTCGGCGAACCAGGGCAGAAAGCCTGCGCTGTAACCGACGAGCGCCGCGCCGTAGCGCCAGTCGTTCTTGACGACTGCCCGCCACAGCGCCCAGCCGAGCACCGGCACTGCGACGAACCACATCGCAGGGGTGCCGACCAGCA
The DNA here is from genome assembly GCA_023415515.1 of Actinomycetes bacterium. GTDB lineage: Bacteria > Actinomycetota > Actinomycetes > Mycobacteriales > Mycobacteriaceae > Mycobacterium. The sequence continues at coordinate 15,284 of JAEZKH010000397.1, read as the reverse complement.
TCACGGCTTTCACGCACGACTGCGCGCCACACCCGTGCACGTTCTCCTGATCGATCGCATACAGCACGGGGCGCAACGACATCGGCCACGTCCACGGCTTGGATTCCCACGGATGGTGGTTGCCGTCGGCGTTGGTCAGTCCGGAGTGAAACTTGTACGCCCCGTAGGTGTAGTGCCACAGCGACCGCACGGCGTCGGGCAGGAAGCCACCGGGCCCGATCGACTGCCCGACCTCGTAGCGGTTGATCGCGGTTTCCGACGCGAACCACGGCGCGTACGACGCCAGATACACACCGAACGGAATCAGCCCGAACACGTAGGCGGCGGGCCCGAGGTCCCGCCGCAGAGTGCCCACCCACGGCCTCGGCACGCGGTACTGCCTGCGCGCGGCGACGTCGAACGCCAACGTCATCAATCCGAAGAACAGGACGAAGTACAGCCCGGACCACTTTGTCGCACAAGCTAATCCGAGTAGTACGCCGGCCCCGAAGCGCCACCATCGAACGCCGAGCCGCGGACCCCACGGCGTTTCGCCGATACGGCCCTCCAGCAGAGCGACGTGCATGCGCTCGCGTACCTGGTCGCGGTCGACCATCAAAGCGCCGAACGCGGCGATGACGAAGAATGCGAGGAAACCGTCGAGCAACGCCGTTCGCGATGCGACGAAGTTCACGCCGTCGGAGATCAGCAGCAGGCCCGCGATGCCGCCGACCACCGTGGAGCGGGTCATCCGCCGCACGGTCCGGGCCACCAGGGCGATCCCGATGACGCCGAGCACCGCGCCGGTGAATCGCCAGCCCAGCCCGTTGTAGCCGAAGATCGCCTCGCCGACCGCTATCAGTTGCTTGCCGACCGGTGGGTGTACCACCAATCCGTAGCCCGGGTTGTCCTCGACGCCGTGGTTGTGCAGCATCTGCCAGGCCTGCGGGGCGTAGTGCTTCTCGTCGAAGATCGGGGTGCCCGCGTCGGTCGGCGAGCGCAGGTTGAGAAACCGCGTCATCACCGCCAACGCCACGATGACGGCCGTCATCGCCCAGCCGTTGAGGCGGTCGATCGGCCCGAAATCGGCGACCGGCATCAGGGGACCCGGGCTGATGACAGGAACCGAGCGCGCGGCCTGCGGCGACTCAGTGACGGTGGCGGTCACGGAAGCGATCGTAGGCTGTGCGGTGATGATCCCCCGGTCGCTACGCTCTCCCCTGCCCTCCGGGCGTGGGCCCAGCCCGCTATGAGCCCCGGTCGATTGCTGCTGGCCGCAACCCCGCTCGGGTTGCCCGCCGACGCCTCCGCGCGGCTGATCAGCGCGCTGAGCAGCGCCGATGTGGTCGCCGCCGAGGACACCCGGCGAGTCCGCACGCTCGCCGGCGCGCTGGAGGTGCGGATTGCGGGCAAGGTCATCAGCCTTTTCGACCAGAACGAGGCAACCAGGGTGCCTGCGCTGGTCGACCAGATCCGGGGCGGGGCGACCGTCCTCGTGGTCAGCGACGCAGGCATGCCCGTCATCAACGACCCCGGCTATCGGCTGGTGTCGGCATGCGTGGCGGCCCGGCTGACGGTCAGTTGTCTGCCGGGACCGTCGGCGGTGACGACGGCCCTGGCCGTCTCCGGACTGCCCGCCGACCGGTTCTGTTTCGAGGGCTTTCCGCCGCGCAAGCACGCGGCCCGCACGACGTGGCTGGCAAATCTGGCTACCGAGCAGCGCACCGCGGTGTTCTTCGAGTCGCCGCGACGCCTGGCGGCGTTCCTGCAGGACGCTGTCGAGGTGCTCGGGCCGCAGCGTCGCGCCGTGGTGTGCCGCGAGCTGACCAAGACACACGAGGAGATCGTTCGCGGCACGCTGACCGACCTGGCCGAATGGGCGGCCGACGGCGTGCTCGGCGAGATCACCGTCGTGCTTGCCGGTGCGCAACCGCAGGCAGACCTGGAGTCGCTCGTTGCGGAGGTCAACGCGCTCGTTGATGATGGCGCCCGCGTGAAGGACGCATGCGCACAGGTCGTCGCCTCGAATCCCGGGTCACCCTCGCGGCGCGAACTCTACGATGCGGTTCTGCGGTCGCGCGACTGAGACGGAGGCGTCCGCGGCACCGCCCGGTCTGGTGCTGGATCTTCCCTGGTCAGTGAACCCGCGCGGCCGGCTGAAACCCCCGTCGAACGGTGTCGCCGCTACGCGTGAGGCCGATGATCGGGGCGGCCTTGTGCAGGCACTCGTCCCACTCGCGGTCCGGATGCGAGTCGGCAGTGATACCGCCGCCGACACCGAGGACCGCCGATCCGTCTGCGCCGAACTCGACCGTGCGGATCGCGACGTTGAGCTCGCATCCGGCGATCGGCGACATCAAACCCACTGTGCCGCAATAGACCCCGCGTCGGTGCGGTTCCCAACCCGTCAACAGCTGACGGGCCCGTGTCTTCGGTGTGCCGGTCACGGACGCGGGCGGGAACGTCGCATCCAGCAGTGCGCCCATCGGAACGGCGACGGGAACGCGCGCCGATACCGTGGAGACCAGGTGCCACACGCCAGGCGCGGGCCGCACGACGAGCAGTTCGGGTACGGTCACCGATCCCGTGGTCGCGACCCGGCTCAAGTCGTTGCGCACCAGATCGACGATCATGATGTTCTCTGCGACGTCCTTGACCGATGCCCTCAGCGCGGCGGGATCCGCCGAGCGCGGCAGCGTGCCCTTGATCGGGCTAGACATGACGTGCTCACCGACACGCCGGATGAACAGTTCCGGCGAAAGCGACGCCACCGCACCCCATGTGCCCGCCAGATACGCGGCACGCGCAGGCGAGAAGCGCTCCACGGCGTCGACGAAGAAATCGATCGGGGCACCGTCGAGCGTGCCGGTGAACTGCGTGCACACACAGGCCTGGTATATCTCGCCCGCGGCGATCGCCGCCAGGCAGTCGAGCACACCGCGGCGATGCGATCCGCGGTCGGCGTCGCTCCACTCGATGTCATGGTTGCTCGCGGGCATCGGATCGTGAACGGCCTCCTCGACCCATCCGGAAAGCTCTGCACCAGTAAGGCTTTCGTACCACCACTGGCCGTCGCGGTCCTGGCGCAGCACGCAGTCGGACCACCCGCCTGCCGCTTCGGGTATGCGCGCGGGCGCCCCGTCGGCGCCGCCGTCGGGGTACGACAGATATCCGAACCAGCCGCCGCCGACCGCATCCGAGTGATTTGGGCGCGTTTCGTTGCGCTCATCGCGACCAACTGCGCCGAAATCACTGGGGGCGACGGGCGCGGCCGTCAGCGACGGCGCGATGATCGCAGCCGAGCCGAACCATTCGCCGATCAGCGCGGCAGGCGGTGGCAGGCCGCGGGCTGCCGCGGCGGCAGCAACGGCCCGCAGCACCCGTGCGGCACCGCCGAGGTCGCCGAGCCGCTCGATTCGCACCGCCTCAGCTTGTCAGACGTCGCGGCTGATCTCCCGCCGGATTTCGATGCCGCCCAGTTTCTCCGGGTTGCGCATGGCGTAGAAGTGGCTGATGCGCCCCTCGGTGATCTCGACGGTGATGATGCCCTCGAAGTTCTCGCCCAGGTAGAGCTTCAGCGCGGGTGCGTTGTTGTACATGGCCGGCTCGACGCGACCCGCCTCGCCGGCCACGCGGACCAGCCCAACGACCAGCTTGGCGACCTTCTCGGCCCCGGTCACCGGCCTGCGCGCCGCGCTGACCCTGCCGTCGCTGTCGGCGGTCCAGACGACGTCGGTCGACAGCATCTCCAGCAGTCCGTCCACGTCGCCGGTGGACGCCGCGGCGAAGAACTGCGTGGTGATCTCCATCGACGTCTTGGGGTCGACGGGCTCGAACCGCTTGCGACGGGCCTGCACGTGTTCGCGCGCCCGGTGCGCGAGCTGCCGAACCGCGGTCGGCGACTTCTCGATCGTCGACGCGATCTCGTCGTGGCTGAACCCGAACACCTCGCGCAGCACGAAAACGGCGCGCTCGTCGGGGCTCAACGTCTCGAGCACCACCAGCATCGCCATCGAGACCGACTCGGCGAGAACCACATCGGTCGAGGCGTCCTTCTGCTCGAGGAGCAGTGGTTCAGGTAGCCACGGACCGACGTAGTCCTCCCGCCTACGCGACTGTGCCCGCAGGGAGTTCAGCGATTGCCGGGTGACGAGCTTGGCCAGGAAGGCCTTCGTGTCGTTCACCGTCGCGAGGTCCACATCCGCCCAGCGCAGGTAGCTCTCCTGCAGCACGTCGTCGGCTTCGGTTGCGCTGCCGAGGATTTCGTAGGCGATCGTGAACAACAGCGGCCGCAGATGCGTGAAGCGTTCGGCGTGTTCGTCACCCGGCATGGCGCTCATCGCAGAGCTGCCTCGTTCCGCGCGTCGGCAAGCTGCGGGCCACGGTCGGGGCCCTTGAAGGACTTGTAGGAACCTGGCTTGTCGGCCTCACTCGCAAGCCATTTCAGTGTCCACCTGCACACCTGTTCCTTGACGAATGCGCCTGTCTTGCCGCCGATGTAGAAGTTCGTCGGCGTGTCGTCCTTGTGCTGCAACTGCACGGTGCCCGCCCCGCGGCCGAGGCTGATGCATTGACCGGTCATCGGCACGCTGACGTCGGCGGGCGCGGTGTTCGCGATGCGGCTCAGGATCGTGTCGGCGGCCTGTGCGCCGAGCGGAAGTCCCGCCTGGCAACTCATCCGGAACGGCATGCCCGACGGTGAGACGGCGTCGCCCGTGCCGACGATGCGGTCGTCGTCGACGCTGGTGAGCGTCTCGTCGGCGAGAAGCCGGCCCATGGGGTCGGTGGTGAGCCCGCTGGCCGCCGCCAGGCCGGGAACGCCGAAGCCCGCCGTCCACACGGTCACCGCACTCGGCACCACCCGGCCGTCGGTCAGGACGACGGAGTGGGCGGTCACGGCGGACACCGGGATCTCGATCACCGCGACACCGAGCCTGCGCAGTCGCTTGCGCACCGACCGGCGGCCCGGATCGGAAAGCGACGGCGCGAGCTTGTCGCTGACCAGTGTCACGGCGCGGCCGGCCTCGGCGAACTCGGAGGCGGCCTCGATGCCGGTGAGGCCGCCGCCGACGATGACGATCGGCGCGGTGGCCGGGGTGTCGGCCAGCCGCGCCCGCAACCGCTGTGCCTGCTCGAGTTCGCTGAGTGGGTAGGCGAATTCGCCTGCACCCGGAACGCCGGTGGGCACCGCCCCTGTGCTGCCGACGGCGTACACCAGATAGTCGTAGTCCAGCGTCGCTCCCGACGTCAGCTCGACGCGCCTGGCGGGGGCGTCGATGCGCTCGGCGGTGTCGACCACGAGCCGGACGCAGGCGTTGAGGAGCGTCGCGTAGTCGGCCACCGCGTCATCGTTGTCGATCGCCAGCTGGTGCAGCCGAATCCGTTCGACGAACCTTTCGCGCGGGTTCACCAGCGTCACGTCCGTGGCGCCTTCGCACAACCGGTTGGCGGCCATCACGCCTGCGTAGCCACCACCGATCACCACCACGCGGATTCTGTTCTCGGTCATCTCGTATCTCCTCGGGTCATCCGGCTCGTTCTCGCGCCGGGCTGACCTCGAGACACCGTTCACACCGGCAGTGTGACAGCTGACGCGCAGATGTGGTGGACGTCACGATCTCGCGATCGCCCTGGGGATCGTGATGCCCGTCAGCTTGTCGGGGTTGCGCATGGCGTAGAGGTTCGTGATCTGGTCATCGGTGATCTCGAACACGAAGAGTCCCTCGAGATGATCGTCGCCGCTGTAGATCACCACGGCAGGCGCGCTGTTGTAGATCGCCGTCTCGAACCGGAGGTCCATCCGCTTCGACGCCCGGAACAGCGCCATCATCACGGTCGCGACCTTCTTGGCGCCGACGAGAGGCCGCGGCAGCGCGGTCGCCTTGCCGCCGTGGTCGGCGGTCCAGGTGGCCCCCGGCGCCAGCAGGGCCATCAGCCCGTCCAGGTCGCCGGTGCTCGCCGCGGTCAGGAACTGCTCGGTGAGCTGCGCGTTGCGTTTGGCGTCGACCGGCCCGAACCGCCTGCGACGCGCATGGACGTGTTCGCGGGCACGGTGCGCCATCTGTCGCACCGACATCGCCGATCTGCCCACTGCGCCTGCGATTTCGCCGTAGTCGAAGCCGAACACCTCGCGAAGGACGAACACCGCCCTCTCGTCGGGCGTGAGCGTTTCGAGCAGTACCAGCATCGCCATCGACACCGATTCCGCAAGAACGACGTCCGAGGACGCGTCGCCCTCGTCCAGCAGAAGCGGCTCTGGCAGCCACGGTCCGACGTACTCCTCTCGACGACGGGTCCGCGTTCGCAGCGCATTGAGCGCCTGGCTCGTCACCAGTTGCGCGAGATACGACTTCGTGTCACGCACCGTCGCGAGGTCCACGTCGGCCCACCGCAGGTAGCTGTCCTGCAGCACATCGTCGGATTCGGTTGCCGACCCTAGGATTTCGTAGACGATCGTGAACAGCAGCGGCCGCAGGTGGGTGAACCGCTCGGCGTGTTCACCCCCTGATGAGCCCGCTGCCGGACCCGACGCGGTCACGGGGACGTGACCACCTTGTCGAGGACCTGCTGCTCGGGGCGTGGGCCGCCCTTGAGCCAGAACGCCGAATGCGGTTTGCGGGCCGAGCGCCGTAGCGCCCACAGCGTGCCCTTGCACACCGCCTCCTTGAACGCGGCGACCGGGCGTCCCGCGACGTAGACGTTCACCGCGGTGTCGTCCTTGCGGGTGGCCTGCAGTGCGGCGCGGTGCCGGCCCAGGCTGATGCAGGCACCGGCATACGCGTACTCGAAGTCGGCGGGCGTCGTGCCCGCGATGCGGCTCAGCACGGTGTCGGCCGCCTGCGGCGCGTACTGCGACGCCGTTGCGCAGCACATCCGCAGCGGCTGGTTGGACGGCGCGGCACAGTCACCGGCTGCGACGATACGCGTGTCGTCGATGCTGGTCAGTGTCTCGTCGGTGATGAGACGTCCGATCTCGTCGGTGTGCAGTCCGCTGGCCGCCGCCAACCCGGGGACACCGAATCCGGCGGTCCACACCGTTGCGGCACTCGGGCGCACGGCGCCGTCGGCGAAGACCACCGCGTCGGCGCGCACCTCGGCGACCACGTCGCTCTCCAACACGACCACGCCGAGTCTGCGCATCGTCTTGGCGACCGACCGGCGCGCGGGTTCGGACAGATACGGGCCCAACTGTCCGCCGCAGACCAACGTGACTCTGCGGCCCTGCTCGGCGAGCTCGGCGGCTGTCTCGATGCCGGTCAGCCCCGCGCCGACGACGGTGATCGGGGCGTCCGGGTGCAGGTCGTCGATCGTGGCACGCAGCCGCCGAGCCTGCTCGAACTCGGCGATCGGATAGGCGAATTCGATTGCGCCGGGGATATTCTCGGGCACTGTGCCGGTGCTGCCGACCGCGTAGATGACGTAGTCGTATGTCAGCGCGGGATGGGCCGCCAGCTCAACGGTCCGGTTGGCAGTGTCGATGCGGGTGGCGCTGTCGACGACGAGCTCTATGCCGTCACCGAGCAAGGCGCGGTAGTCCGCAGTCGCGACGTGTGTGCCCGCGACGAGCTGGTGTAGCCGGATCCGTTCGACGAACTGCGGCCGCGGGTTCACCAGCGTGATGTACACATCGTCGCGCATCCGCAGGCGATTGGCTGCCAGCGTCCCCGCGTAGCCGCCGCCGATGACGACGACGTGTGCGCCCTTGCCGGTCATGTCTTGTGCCATTTGTCGCTCCTTCTCATCGGTGATGCCCTTTGGACACCGCCGACCGCCCAGCCGTGACAGAACGTGACGCGCGTCACTCATGTCGCGGTGGGAAAGGAGGTCAGACCAGACCGAGTGCGAGCATGGCGTCGGCGACCCGGATGAAGCCGGCGATGTTGGCCCCCGCGACGTAGTTGCCGGGCTGGCCGTACTCCTCGGCGGTTTCCAGGCAGCGGTTGTGGATGCGACGCATGATCAGTTCCAAGCGCGCCTGCGTATCGGCGAACGTCCACGAGTCGCGCGACGCGTTCTGCTGCATCTCCAGCGCGCTGGTGGCCACGCCGCCTGCGTTGGCGGCCTTTCCGGGAGCGAATGTCACACCCGCGTCCGCGAAATGCTTGACCGCGGCGGGGGCACACGGCATGTTCGCGCCTTCGGCGACGACGCGGCAGCCGTTGGCAATCAACGTCTCGGCATCGGCGCCGCTGATCTCGTTTTGCGTGGCGCACGGCAGCGCAATGTCGCACGGCACATTCCACACATTATTGTCCTTGCCGAGATATGCTGCGCCGCTTCGCATCTCGACATAATCGGCCACCCGTCCGCGGCGCACCTCCTTGATCTCCTTCAGGATGTCGAGGTCGATGCCCTTCTCGTCGACGACGTATCCGCTGGAGTCCGAGCAGGCCACCACCACGCCGCCGAGTTCGGAGATCTTCTCCATCGCATAGATCGCCACGTTGCCCGACCCCGACACGACGGCGCGCTTGCCCTCGAAGCTGTCCCTGTGCGACTGGAGGATCTCGTTGACGAAGAAGACGGTCCCGTAGCCCGTTGCCTCGGTGCGGACCTGAGAGCCACCCCAGGTCAGACCTTTCCCGGTCAGAACCCCGGATTCGTAGCGGTTGGTGATCCGCTTGTACTGCCCGAACAGGTAGCCGATCTCACGCGCGCCGACACCGATGTCGCCGGCGGGCACGTCGGTGTATTCACCGAGATGGCGATACAACTCGGTCATGAACGACTGGCAGAACCGCATCACCTCGTTGTCGGAGCGGCCCTTGGGGTCGAAATCGGCGCCGCCCTTGCCGCCGCCGATCGGCATGCCCGTGAGCGAGTTCTTGAAGATCTGCTCGAAACCGAGGAACTTGACGATGCCGAGATAGACCGACGGGTGAAAGCGCAGGCCGCCCTTGAAAGGCCCCAGCGCAGAATTGAACTCGACGCGGAAGCCGCGGTTGATCTGCACCGTGCCGTTGTCGTCGACCCAGGGAACGCGGAAGATGATCTGCCGCTCGGGTTCGCACAGCCGACGGATGACCTCGGAGTCGACGTACTCGGGATGCTTCTCCACCACGGGTTTCAGGCTGGTCAACACTTCGTAGACGGACTGGTGGAACTCCGTCTCGCCGGCGTTGCGTCGGGCGACCTCTTCGAAGAGGTCCTGCAGTCTTTCGTGTAGTCCGTTCACTTCTTCTCGAGTCAATCCGTCTGATAGCGGGGGAACACCCCGACCGGGGCGGGTAAGCGGGTGCCGGGGGCCAGGGGGGTGCCGATCGCGGCGAAGCTCCGCGCGCCCTCGGGTTGGCCGAGCAGATCCAGTAGCTTCGCCGCGGACTCCGGCATGACCGGCTGTGACAACAGCGCGGCCACCCGGACCACCTCCATGGTCGTGTAGAGCACCGTGCGGAAGCGCTGCTGGTCGGCTTGCGCCTCCGACTTGCGCAGCACCCACGGCTCCTGCGCGGAGAAGTACCGGTTGGCCTCGCCCAGCATCGACCAGATCGCCTCGAGCGCGAGGTGCATCGCAGGCACGTCGAAATGTGCTCGCACCGTCGCCAGCAACTGCTCGCCCGCGCGGTCGAGCAGCGCGCGGTCATCGGCGGCGAACTCGCCCGGTTCGGGGACCACCCCGTCGAGGTTCTTGGCCACCATCGACAGTGACCGCTGCGCGAGATTGCCGAACTCGTTGGCCAGGTCGGCATTGACCCGGCCGATGATCGCCTCCTCGGTGTAGTTGCCGTCCTGGCCGAACGGCACCTCGCGCAGCAGGAAGTACCGGACCTGGTCGACGCCGAACTCGTGGACGAGAGCGACGGGGTCGACGACGTTGCCCACCGACTTGCTCATCTTCTCGCCGCTGCTGAGCAGATGGCCGTGCGCGAACACGCGGCGCGGCAGCTCGATGCCCGCCGACATCAGAAACGCCGGCCAGTACACGGTGTGGAACCGGATGATGTCCTTGCCGATCATGTGCAGATCGGCGGGCCAGAAGCGGTTGAACAGCGCCGATGACGTGTCGGGGAAGCCGACGCCGGTCAGGTAGTTGGTCAGCGCGTCGACCCACACGTACATGACGTGGTCGGGGTGATCGGGCACCGGCACGCCCCAATCGAACGTGGTGCGCGAGATCGACAGGTCGCGCAGCCCGCCGGACACGAAGCTGACCACTTCGTTGCGGCGCACGTCCGGGCCGATGAACTCGGGGTGCGCCTCGTAGTGGGCGAGCAGGCGGTCTGTGTAGGCGGACAACCGGAAGAAGTAGGTCTGCTCCTCGGTCCAGGTGACCGGCGCGCCGGTCTCGGTGGCGATGCGCGTGCCGTCGGCCTGCACCGACGTCTCGCCGTCGGTGAAGAAGCGCTCGTCACGCACGGAGTACCAACCCGAGTAGGCGTCGAGGTAGATGTCCCCGGCGGCGTCCATCCGGTTCCAGATCTCGATCGACGCCGCGATGTGGTCGTCGTCGGTGGTGCGGATGAAGCGGTCGAAGGAGACGTCGAGTTTCTCGTAGAGCCGCTGGAACACCTCGGAGTTGCGTCGCGCGAAGTCCGGGGTGGGCAGACCCTCCCTGGCGGCGGTCTCGGCCATCTTGAGGCCGTGCTCGTCGGTGCCGGTGAGGAAGCGGACGTCGAAGCCGTCGAGCCGCTTGAACCGCGCGATGGCGTCGGTGGCGATCTTCTCGTAGGCGTGCCCGATGTGCGGGGCGCCGTTCGGGTAGTCGATCGCGGTCGTGATGTAGAAGGGCTCGCTCATTTCCCCACCACCCTATGGTGTGGCAGTGAGCAGTTCGCGTCCGGCGCCACCGCCGCCCGAGCCCGTCGGCCCGTTGGTCGACGCGCACACCCATCTCGACGCCTGCGGTGCCGAGAGCGCCGAGGATCTGCGCGCCATCGTCGACCGCGCCGCGGCCGTCGGCGTGCACACCGTCGTCACCATCGCCGACGACCTCGACTCGGCCCGCTGGACCGTCGAGGCCGCCGACTGGGACCCGCGCGTCTACGCGGCCGTCGCGCTCCACCCGACGCGGGCCAACGCGCTGACCGACGAGGCGAAGACCGTCATCGAGCGACTGGCCGACCATCCGCGGGTGGTGGCGATCGGCGAGACCGGCATGGACAACTACTGGCCCGGGCGCCTCGACGGGTGCGCGACGAGAGGCGAGCAGCGCGACGCGTTCGCCTGGCACATCGACCTGGCCAAGCGCACCGGCAAGCCGCTGATGATCCACAACCGGGACGCCGATGCCGACGTGCTCGACGTGCTCCTGGCCGAGGGCGCGCCGCCCACGGTCATCTTCCACTGCTTCTCGTCGGCCGCCGACATGGCGCGGACCTGCATCGACGCGGGATGGGTGCTGAGCCTTTCGGGCACTGTCAGCTTCCGCAACGCCCGCGCACTGCACGAGGCCGCTGCGCTCATCCCGGCCGGGCAACTGCTGGTTGAGACCGACGCGCCGTTTCTGACCCCGCATCCCTACCGCGGCGCGCCGAACGAGCCGTACTGCCTGCCGTACACCGTGCGCGCGCTGGCCGACATCGTGGACCGGCCCGCCGCCGACCTGGCCGCCGAGACGACCGCGACGGCGATCCGCGTCTACGGGCTCGAGGTCGACACGGCGTGACGGGCGGAGTTGCCGTTGCTAGGCCGGTTCGTTACCGTCTTGTGATCGATGTCGGGGGCGTGGAAGTTGACCGGGGTCCGAGTCGGGGATTAGCACTGATTTGAATGCATTGAACAAGCTCCATGAATCGCGGTCGCCGCATCTGCGTGTGCTCGTCTTCGTGATGTTGCTGGCACTGACTGCCGCCGGCGGCTTTGCGGTGGCCGCCCACAAGACCGTGACGCTGACCGTCGACGGGACCGAGATGACGGTCGCGACCATGAAATCGCGGGTCATCGACGTCGTCACGGAGAACGGCTACGACGTCGGCGACCGCGACGACCTGTACCCCGCGGGTGATCAGGCGGTGCACCAGTCCGACACCATCGTGCTGCGACGAAGCCGGCCCCTGCAGATCTCGGAGGACGGTCAGGGCAGCCGCGAGGTGTGGACGACGGCCTCGACGGTCGATGAGGCGCTGGCCCAGCTGTCGATGACGGACAAGGCGCCCGCGGCGGCCTCGCGCGGCAGCCGCGTCCCGCTCGGCGGGATGACCTTGCCGGTGGTGAGTCCGAAGAACGTGCAGCTCAACGACGGTGGCGTGGTCCGGATGGTGCATCTGGCCGCGCCGAACGTGGCCGGCTTGCTCGCCGCCGCCGGGGCACCCCTCGAGCAGAGCGACTCGGTGGTTCCGCCGGCGTCGGCGCCTGTGGTCGAGGGCATGCAGGTCCAGGTGACCCGGGTGCGCATCGAGAAGGTCACCGAGCGGATGCCGCTGCCGCCGAACAACAAGCGTGTCGAAGATCCGACGATGAACATGAGCCGCCAGGTCGTCGAGAACCCGGGAACGCCGGGAGTTCAGGACGTGACGTTTGCCGTCGCCAAGGTGAACGGGGCGGAGACCGGAAGGTTGCCAGTAGCCAATGTCATTGTCACGCCGTCGGTCGACGGCGTCCTTCGGGTGGGTACGAAACCCGGAACGGAAGTGCCGCCGATAAGCAATGGAGCCACGTGGGATGCGCTGGCCCAATGCGAAGCGGGTGGCAACTGGGCGATCAACACCGGCAACGGATTCTTCGGCGGGGTGCAATTTGATCAAAACACCTGGGAGCGCAACGGCGGTCTGAGGTATGCTGCGAGGGCCGATTTGGCAACACGTGAAGAACAGATCGCGATTGCTGAGGTCACTCGAGCCCGTCAAGGTTGGGGTGCGTGGCCCGTATGTAGCGGGAGAGTGGGGGCGTCCTGACAATCAGACTGCTTGGCCGGACCGAAATACGGCACCTTGCCAAGGAACTCGACTTCAGGCCGCGCAAGTCCTTCGGCCAGAACTTCGTCCACGACGCGAACACCGTTCGCCGTGTCGTCTCGGCATCGGGGATAAACCGGCAGGACCACGTCCTCGAGGTGGGTCCCGGTCTCGGTTCGCTGACGCTCGCGCTGCTCGACCGCGGCGCGCGGGTCACCGCCGTCGAGATCGACCCAGTGCTCGCCGCCCAGCTGCCGCACACCGTCGCCGAGCACTCCCACAGCGAGATCAACAGGCTCTCGGTGCTGCACCATGACGTGCTGGATCTGCTGCCCGCCGACGTGCCCGAGCAGCCGACCGCGCTGGTCGCGAACCTCCCGTACAACGTGGCCGTGCCCGCGCTTCTTCACCTGCTGGCCGAGTTCCCGACGATCCGCACCGTCATGGTGATGGTGCAGGCGGAGGTGGCCGAACGCCTGGCGGCCGAGCCCGGCGGCAAGGACTACGGCGTGCCGAGCGCCAAGATCAGGTTCTACGGCAAGGTGCGCAGACACGGCATGGTGTCCCCGACGGTGTTCTGGCCCATCCCGCGCGTGTACTCGGGTCTGGTCCGCCTCGACCGGTACGAGACATCGCCGTGGCCGACCGACGCAGGCTTCCGGCAGCAGGTCTTCAGCCTGATAGACATTGCGTTCTCCCAGCGCCGCAAGACATCCCGCAACGCATTCGCCGAATGGGCGGGCAGCGGCAACGAGTCGGCACGACGGCTGCTGGCCGCGAGCATCGACCCGTCGCGCCGCGGTGAGACGCTGTCGATCGCGGATTTCGTCCGGTTGCTCGAGCGTTCGGGGGTCTGGGACCCCCAGACGCAGCAGGTGATCGAGCCCGTCGAATTCTCGTAGCCGCTACCCGAGCGCACGCTCGAGCTGTTCGATGAGTTCGGTGCACGTGTCGTAACGGCTTTCCGGGATCTTCGCCAGCGCCCGGTGCAGCCACGTATCGAAAAGACGTGGCACCCAGGCGATCTTGGTCGAATAGCTGGGCACCGGCCTGCTGAGGTGGGCGTCGACCAGTTCCATCCACGTCTCGGCTTGGTACGGCGGATCCCCGGTCAGCAGTTCGACGGCCGTGCACGCCAGCGCGTACTGATCGCTGAGCGCCGACGGCGGCCTGCCCCGCAGAAGCTCCGGTGCCGTGTACGGCAGCGAGGTCTCGATGCGCGTCACATGCCAGCCCACCGTCTCGGCGACGGCGAACGCGATACCGAAGTCGATCAGCACGGCTCGAGAGAAGTCCTGCGACACAAGGATATTCGTCGGCTTCACGTCGCGGTGCACGATTCCGCAGTGGTGGATGTAGTCGAGGGCGGCTGCGATCTGCCTCAGCGCACGCAGTTGGTCGCTTCGTCTCACCAGGCGGGTGGCGGTGCCGCCGTCAACCAATTCCATGGTCAGCCAACCGCGCCCCTGCCGATAGACGGTGATGACGTTGGGATGGTGGAGTCGGTGTGCGAAGTCGAATTCTCTTCCGAGTTTGGCGATCTGATCGTCGCCACGGTGGTTGTCGTCGAGGATCTTCAGGGCCACAGCGCGATTCGGCTCACCTGCGGTGTGCACCCGGTACACGTCGGCGTAGCCGCCGCGTCCGAGGACGTCGTCGACGACGTACCCTTCGAACACCGCCCCTACGGCAAGCACGGCCCCAGCCTAGGTCGCTTCACCGCGACAACCTTTCTCATCGCATGACTACGTGTTCCCCGCGTGTGTTCCCGGCGTCGCGGCGCTAGGGTCGTGCCGTGGCAGGTGGCAGTACCGCATCCGAGTGGGTTCCCACCGGCTCCGTCACTGTGCGAGTGCCGGGCAAGGTCAACCTCTACCTGGCCGTCGGGGACCTGCGCGACGACGGCTATCACGAGCTGACGACGGTTTTCCATGCGGTTTCGCTGCTCGACGAGGTCACCGTCCGCAATGCCGATGTGCTGTCGCTCGAGCTGGTCGGGGAGGGCGCCGAAACGCTCCCGACCGACGAGCGCAACCTGGCCTGGCGGGCGGCGGAGTTGATGGCCGATCACGTCGGCCGCGCTCCCGACGTGGCGATCACCGTCGAGAAGACGATCCCGGTCGCCGGCGGGATGGCAGGCGGCAGCGCCGACGCCGCGGCGGTGCTGGTGGCGATCAACGCGTTGTGGGAGCTCGGGGTGCCACGCCGCGACCTGCACGCCCTTGCCGCGCAGCTGGGCAGCGACGTGCCGTTCGCGCTGCACGGCGGCACGGCCCTGGGGACCGGGCGGGGCGAGGAGCTGCCGACCGTGCTGGCGCGCAACACGTTCCACTGGGTGCTCGCGTTCTCGCCCGGTGGGTTGTCCACCGCGGCGGTGTTCGCCGAGATCGACCGGCTGCGCGCTGAACAGGACCGCACCCTGCCGCCCCGGCTGGAATCTCCGGAGCCGCTGCTCGCGGCGCTGGCCTCGGG
>JAEZKH010000276.1 GCA_023415515.1 Actinomycetes bacterium | reverse complement strand
GCTGGTCACTCTCAGGGTGACCAGCCGCGCCGAAATCGCTATTTGCCGAGGCTTTGGATGTGCCACACACCGTGGTGGTTGTGCCAACCGGGCGCCTGGTTCGGCGCCGGATGGGCCTTGACGCTGGGGGCGTATTCGTAGCCGGGGCCGGTAGGCTCGGTGGGGGTGGCCGCGCTGGCCATGCCGGCCAGACCGACGGCCGCGCCGCCGAGGATGCTTCCGCCGACGACCAACATGGTCAGGTAACGGGCGAAGACGTTTTTCATCATTTCAATTCTCCTGTGTGAGTTTGCTTTTCAGTTTCTCGACCGGGTTGTTCCGGCGATGACCCAACAATGCCGCCACAGCGGCGTCGTGTATGTCGGGCGACCGGATGACCGCAGGGACGAATCCGGTGTCCCCCGATCGGAGGACGGCGCGCTGCGGGCCCCGTGGTCTTGTCCGTTTCACGCACACGCCGGATCGGCGTCGTCACCATGGAGTCGACGGCGAACCGCGAAGGAGGCGACATGTCCGTAGACGAAGCCAAGCTGCAGCAGTTCCTCAACAGAGCGGTCGGCGATCTGGGCGCCGCGATGAGCGCGTCGTTGATACTCGTCGGCGACCGCCTCGGGCTGTACCGCGAACTGGCAACCGGTCCGATGACCGCGGCCGAACTGGCGCGACGCACCGGCACCGACGAACGCTACGTCCGCGAATGGCTCGGTAACCAGGGCGCGGGCGGATACGTCGACTACCAGCCCGAGTCCGACGAGTGGTCGCTCAGCGAAGAACAGGCCCTGTGCCTGACGGACCGCGGGGGGCCCGTCGACATGCCCGGCGCGTACAACATCGTCGAAGCCACCTTCCACGCGCTGTCGCAGACGCTGGACAACTTCCGCTCCGGCGGGGGAATGGAATGGGGCGAGCACCACCCCTGCCTGTTCGAGGGAACCGAGCGCTTCTTCCGCGCCGGGTACAACACCAACCTGCTCGGGTCGTGGTTGCCCGCGCTGGACGGTGTCGTCGACAAGCTGTCGGGCGGCGCCAAGGTCGCCGACGTGGGATGCGGGCACGGGGCCAGCACGATCCTGATGGCGCTCGCCTACCCGAACTCCGAATTCGTCGGCTACGACTATCACGACGGATCGATCGGGGTCGCCGCCGCGCGGGCCGAGGACGCCGGTGCGCGCAACGCGCGGTTCGAGGTCGCCGACGCGGTCGGCTACCGCGACAAGGACTTCGACCTGATCGCGTTCTTCGATTGCCTGCACGACATGGCCGATCCGGTCAGCGTGGCCCGGCATGCGCGCGATGCGATGAGCGATGACGGCACGGCGATGATCGTCGAACCGTTCGCCAACGACCAGACGGCCGACAACCTCAACCCGGTGGGGCGGGTGATGTACGGCGCGTCCGCGCAGATCTGCGTGCCGGTCTCGCTGGCGCGCAACGGTCCGGCGCTCGGCGCGCAGGCCGGCGAGGCACGGTTGCGCGAAGTGGTCTGCGGCGGAGGCGGTTTCACCCGATTCCGCCGGGCCGCCGAGACACCGTTCAACCTGGTGCTCGAAGCCAGGCCGTGATCAGCGTGCAGCCGAGAACGCGCGCAGGCTCTCGACCTGCACCTGGTCCAGCGACGGCCGCACGGTCTCGCGCGCCCTGGCCACATCGGCGGCGGTGACGTCGGCGGCGTCGATCGACCGCCGCATCGCCGTCAGCGCGGCCTCCCGCAGCAGCGCCACGCAGTCGGCGGCGCTGTAACCGTCCAGCTCGGCCGCGAGCGCGTCGAGGTCGACATCGTCGGCCAGCGGTATCGATTTGCCCGCCGTGCGCAGGATGTCGCGGCGCGCGTCGGCGTCCGGGGGCTCCACGAACACGAGCTTCTCGAGCCTGCCCGGACGCAGCAGCGCGGGGTCGATGAGGTCGGGCCGGTTGGTCGCGCCGAGCACCACGACATTGCGCAGCGGCTCGATGCCGTCGAGCTCGGTCAACAGCGACGCCACCACCCTGTCGGTGACGCCGGAGTCGAAGCTCTGGCCGCGCCGCGGGGCCAACGCGTCGAGTTCGTCGAGGAACACCAGCGACGGTGCGGAGTCACGCGCGCGGCGGAACAGATCCCGCACCGCCTTCTCCGACGAGCCGACCCACTTGTCCATCAGCTCGGCGCCCTTGACCGCGTGCACAGACAGCCGGCCCGAGCTGGCCAAGGCCCTGACCACGAACGTCTTTCCGCAGCCGGGCGGCCCGTAGAGCAGCACCCCGCGGGGTGGCTCGACGCCGAGTCGCTCGAACGTTTCCGGATGCTGCAGCGGCCACAGCACGGCCTCGGTCAACGCCTGCTTGGTTTCGGCCATGTCACCCACGTCGTCGAGCGTCACCGAACCGACGGCGACTTCTTCTGCGGCGGACCGCGACAACGGACGGATGACGCTCAACGCGCCGGTCAGATCGGCTTGCGTCAGAGTCGGCGGTTTGCCCTCTTC
The DNA here is from genome assembly GCA_023415515.1 of Actinomycetes bacterium. GTDB lineage: Bacteria > Actinomycetota > Actinomycetes > Mycobacteriales > Mycobacteriaceae > Mycobacterium. The sequence continues at coordinate 6,713 of JAEZKH010000276.1, read as the reverse complement.
GCTGGCCCTGGCAGCGGCGCGCAACGCGGCCTCCCGCACGAGTGCCGCGAGATCGGCGACAACGAAGCCCGGTGTGCGATCGGCAATCTCGCCCAGGGCGAGATCGTCGACAGGCACGTTGCGCAGCAGCACCTCGAGTAGCTGCTTACGTGTCGCGGCATCGGGCAGGCTCAGTCCGAGTTCGCGGTCACAGAGGTCGGGCGCGCGCAGTCGGACGTCGGCGGCCTCGGGCACGGCGGAGGTCGCGACGAATGCGACGCCCGGTGTGGCCACCGCACTGCGCAGTTCGGTGAGGATCAGGGTCGCCACCGGTTCGGCGGTGGCGGGCAGCAGTGCGTCGACGTCGGTGATCAGCAGGACGCCGCCGCCGTCGCGGACGCTCGCCACCGCAGACGCAACGCTGGCGAGTCGGTCCTCGGCGCGCAGCGATCCGACGTCGGGTCCGTCCAACTCGACCAGCCGTCGCTCTGCGCACACGGTGCGGACCATGGTGGCCTTGCCGACGCCCGCGGGTCCGGACACCAGAACGCCGAGATTGGCCGTGGCGCCGAGCGTCTTCAACAGGTCGGGCTCATCGAGCGCCAGCTTGAGCCATTCGCCGAGTCGGCCTGCCTGCACATGCGCGCCCTTGAGGTCGTCGAAACCGACCGTGGGCGTCTGCGCCTGCTCGGGCGTGGTCACGACATGCCGACCCGACGCGGGCTGTGCCTGCGGGGTCACGGTGCGGTCCGGCGACGCGGGTGCGGCTCCCCAGTTGACGGACGAATTCGGTTGCACGCTAACGGGTCCGGCCGGGTCGACGCCGGTCACCGTCAGCAGTTCGGATGTCCAGGTGATGCCGACCGCGGAGGCCAGCGCCCGGCTGGCCGCCGTGGAGGAGATGTCGGGGCCGAGGTCACGGGGCAGCAGCGAAACGGTGTCGCCGACGGTCATCACCTTGCCGAGCAGCGCCTGGCGCAGCGTCGTCGGCGAGATGGACTGCGTGGCCAGATTGGAGCCGCTGACCGTGACCGACCTGGCGCCGTACACCGTCACCGGCGCGACGAGCACGGTGGTGTTCTCCCGCAGCCCGGCATTGGACAGCGTGACGTCGTCGAGCAGCGCCGTGCCCACGGGAGTGCCCTCCGGGGCGATGCCCGCAACCGCCGCGGTGGTCCGCGAGCCCGTCAGCGCGACCGCATCCCATTCCCGGATGCCCAGCGCGGCAATGGCTTCCGGATGCAGACGGACCACGCCGCGACGCGAGTCCAGCGCCGACGTGTTCAGCCGCGCGGTGAGGGTGAGGTGGTGTCGGGGCGCTGGGCGGTCGGCGACGTCGAGCCCGGTCATGTCAGGGTCCCGGCGGTCTGCGCAGCCCGAGTCGGGCCGTCGAACGCCGTTGCCCGCGCGGCGCAGCGCGGCGGACCGCTCGACTCGCCCCGCGGCTCGCCCGCCGCGCCTGGCGTTGCGCCTTGGGCTTGTCGTCCCAGACCTCGGGGTGCTTGGACAGCCACTTCGTGGTTCGCACCGCGAACGGAATGTGGATGACGTAGGCGGCGATGATCAGCAGGATCACCACGTAGCCATACAGAATCGACGCGGCGACGAGCACGGCGAGCAGGGCCAGCAGCGGAACCACCATGTTCTGCGAGATCGCGAACGTGTGCACCTTGCGCATCGGGATGGTGCTGACCGCCAACAGCGAAACACCGACCATCCAGATCACCACGGCCGGTTCCGAGGTCCACCAGCCGTCGCCGAACTGCATCTTGGCCGCCAGCGGGCCGATCGCACCGATCGCACCCGCAGGCGCGGGCATGCCCACGAAGAACTGGTTCATGTAGCTGGGCTTGTTCTCGACCAACATCGTGTTGTAGCGCGCCAGCCGAAGCACGATGCAGACCGCGTAGAGCAGCACCACGATCCAGCCGATCCGCGAATGCGACAACAGCGTGCCGTAGACGATGAAAGCCGGTGCGACACCGAAGTTCACGGCGTCGGCGAGCGAATCGATCTCCTCGCCCATCTTCGAGGTCGCCTTGAGCAGCCGGGCGATCCGGCCGTCGAGCGCGTCGAGGATCGCGGCGACGGCGAGAAACGCCATCGCTTCGGTCGGCCGGTCGTCGAGAGCGAACTTCACCGCGGACAGACCCAGACAGATCGCCGCGACCGTCATCGCGCTCGGCAGCATGCGAGCCGAAAGGACAGGTCGCTTGACGCGTGGTTTCATCGCGGCAGCTCCGCAAGGATCGTCTCGCCGCCGACGGCGCGCTGGCCGGGCAGCACCAGCACGTCGGCCCCCTCGGGAAGGTAGGTGTCCAACCGCGACCCATACCGGATGAGGCCGTAGGTGTCACCGATGGTGACCTTCTCGCCCGGCTTGATGTCGCAGACGATGCGACGCGCGATCAGGCCCGCGATCTGCACGCATATCAACTCATGGCCCTCCGGGGTCCGGATGACCACGCTGTTGCGCTCGTTGTCCTCGCTGGCCGCAGCCAGCTCCGCGGACTTGTACAGCCCGGGCCGGTGCGCGACCGAGACCACCTCGCCGCTGATCGGGATGCGCTGCACGTGGGCGTCGAAGATCGACAAGAAGATGCTGATCCGTTGCAGCGGCCGCGCGGGCAGGTTCAACTCGGCGGGCGGCACCGCTTCCTCGACCAGGCAGATCAAGCCGTCGGCGGGGGCGACGATCACGCCGGGACGGGTCGGCGCCACCCGGGGCGGGTGACGGAAGAACGCGGCGTTGGCGGCCGCGGACAGCAGGCCGGCGCGGCGGATCCACGGGTTGCGGTGGCCGGCCGCGGCGACCGCGAGCGAGGCGCCGACGAAAGGCAGGCCGGCCCTGTGCATCGGGGGAATCGTGGTCTTCGCGAGGGCCACCAGTCGCGCGGGGCCTGATCGGAGGTCGGGGCGTCTGGCCATCGTGTCGCGATTCTACGGGTGGCTACCCGCTCGACAGGTCCCATACCTGGACAGCCGACCCGGCGGCCAACTCCGAGACGTCCTCATCGATCTCCAGCAGGCAGTTGGCCGAGGCAAGCCAGCGCAGGTGATGCGACGCGGGCGGCCCGTAGCTGGTGACCTCGCCTGCGGACGCGTCCAGCACGCCACGACGGAACTGACGCTTACCGCGCGGCGACGTCAGGTCCTCTTTCAACTCGGCGGTCAGCCTGGGTCGCTGCGGATGGGGCAGACCCATCGCGGCGCGCAGCGGAGCCCGGATGAAGACCTCGAACGACACAAGGGCGCTGACCGGGTTGCCCGGCAGCGTGATGATCGGCGTGTCCCCGATGCGTCCCGCACCCTGCGGCATGCCCGGCTGCATGGCCACCTTGACGAACTCCACGGCTCCGGTTGTCGATGTCGCCGGCGGTGCGGCTCCGGTGCTGGATGTCGCCGCTGGTGCGGCTCCGGCGCTCGATGTCGCCGGCGGTCCGGCTTTGAGCGCGTCCTTGACGACCTCGTAGGCGCCCGCGCTCACCCCACCCGTCGTGATGATCAGGTCGGCGTCGGCGGCGTGACGTGCCAGCACCGCACGGAACTCGTCGACGTCGTCGCTGGACATCGGCGCCGTGGCGACCAGTGCGCCCGCGTCCTTCGCGGCGGCGGCGAGCATGACTGCGTTCGACTCGTAGATCTGGCCCGGTTTCAGCGCAGTCCCCGCAGCGACCAGCTCCGATCCTGTCGAGAGCACCAGAACACGTTGCCGCGGAACGACAGTCAGTTCGCCGAGGCCGAGGGCGGCGGCCAGCCCGAGCGCGGCCGGGGTGAGGACCTGACCGGCGCGCAGCACCGTCGTGCCCGCTTCGACGTCTTCGCCCGCGCGCCGGATGTGCTGGCCCGGCTTGGCCGCCGCGCGGATCGCGACGGTGTCCGTCGCCCCGTCGGTCGCCTCGACCGGAACGACGGCGGTGGCGCCGGACGGCAGCGGCGCACCCGTCATGATGCGGTGCGCCGTACCGGGTTTCAGCGTCACGGGATCGGTTCGGCCCGCGGGGATGTCCTCGGCGACGGGCAGCCGGACCGGCTCGGTGTCGCAGGCGTCGGCGACGTCCTCGGCGACGACGGCGTAACCGTCCATCGCCGAATTGTCGAAGCCGGGCAGCGACAGCGGGGCCACCACATCCTCGGCGAGCACGAGGCCGAGCGTGTCGGCGAGCGCGACCGCGACCGGCGGACGCGCGGTGATCAGCCCGGCGACGACGCCCTGGTGTTCTTCGACGGATCGCATCAGAGCGGGTAGGTGACGCCGGTGAGCTCCTCGGACAGTGTCCAGAGGCGCCGCTGCAGGTCCTGGTTGCGCGACTGTGCGCTGGAGGCAACGATCTTCGGGTTGCCCTTGACCTCGCCGATGCCGTCCGGCCCGTAGTACTGGCCGCCGCGAGCGTCGGGGTCGGTGGCGGCGCGCAGTGTCGGAAGCGCGCCCTTGTCGGCGGGCTGGGCGGCGAACTTCCAGACCGCGTCGGGCATGAACCCGGGCAGATAGCGCATCAGTTCGGTGTCTGCCAGGCCGGGATGGGCGGCCAGCGCGACGGTCGGCACGCCCTTGGCCGTCAGTCGCCGCTGCAGTTCGTAGGTGAACATCAGGTTGGCGAGCTTGCTCTGGCCGTAGGCCTCGACGCGGTTGTACCTGCGCTGCAGATGCGGGTCGTCGAAGTGGATGCGGGCGAGGATGCGATGCCCGACGCTGCTGACCGTGACCACGCGCGAGCCGTCGACGGAGGTCATGTGGTCCAGCAGCAGGCCGGTCAGCGCGAAGTGACCCAGGTGGTTGGTGCCGAACTGCATCTCGAAACCGTCTTTGGTCGTCTGCCGCGAGGGCACGTACATCACCCCCGCGTTGTTGATCAGCAGGTCGATGCGCGGGTGGGCGCCGCGCAGGTCCTCGGCGGCCTTGCGGACACTGTCCAGCGACGACAGATCGAGTTCCTGCACCGCCACCACGGCGTTGGGACTTGCCGCCGTGATCCGGTCGACGGCCTGCCTGCCCTTGTCGAGGTTGCGAACGGCCAGCACGACGTGCGCGCCCCGGCCGGCGAGCACGGCCGCGGTGTCATATCCGAGCCCGGAGTTGGCGCCGGTGACAATGGCCACGCGGCCCGACTGGTCGGGCACGTCGGCGGCGGTCCACTTCTTGGTCATGATCAGCACATTACCCAGGGGGCGCTACCGTCATTCCATGTCGCAACGCGCAGGCGTGGACTTGGTCGATCCCGCGAATCCGCCGAGCCGCAGGGCGCCGCTGGTGTGGGCGCTCGGCGCGGCGATCCCGTGGGTGGTGCTTGTCGCCGCGCAGGCGGTGTGGTTCGTGGTGCACAGCGGGCCGGCCTGGGCGCACGTTCTCGCAGCCGCGGTCACCGCGCTCGGCGCGGTGGTGTTCGTCGCCGTCGTCCCGCTGTGGCGCTACCGGGTGCATCGCTGGGACATCAGCCCGCAGGCGGTGTACACGAGGACGGGCTGGCTGGTGCAGGAGCGCAGAATCGCGCCGGTGTCGAGGGTGCAGACCGTCGACACCCATCGCGGCCCCCTGGACCGGCTCTTCGGGTTGGCCAACGTGACGGTGACGACCGCCTCGTCGGCGGGCGCGGTGCGCATCGTGGCGCTCGACGCCGACGTCGCCGACCGGGTCGTCGCGCAGCTCACCGACATCGCCGCGATCGGCGCCGAGGACGCGACGTGAGCGGTCCTGCCGCGGAACGCGTATGGCATCGACTCAGCCCGCGAATGTTGTTGGTGCACCCCGTACACGAGGTGTTGAGGCAGATTCCGTTGCTCGTCGGCGCCGTGGTGCTGGGCTCTGCGACGGGCAACTCGTGGTGGACGGTGGCAGCGCTGGCGGCGACGGTGGGGCTCGGTGTGCTTCGGTGGTTCACCACCACCTACCGCATCGAACCCGACGAGGTGCAGCTGCGCACCGGTGTTCTGAAGCGCACGGTGGTGTCGGTGCCGCGCAACAGGATTCGTTCGGTGGCAACCGACGCAAGGCTGCTGCACCAGCTGCTCGGGCTCACGGTGCTCCAGGTCAGCACCGGGCAGCAGTCCACCGGTGACGCGGAGTTCGCGCTGGACGCCGTGCGCGCCGAGGAGGTGCCCCGGCTGCGCGCAATCCTGCTGGCCGACTCGCTGGCTCCGGCGGCGGAGACCACGGACCGCCAACCGGGCGGTCAACTGCTGGCCCGCTGGCATCCGTCCTGGCTGCGGTACAGCCCGTTGAGCTTCACCGGCCTTGCCATGATCGTCGCCGCGGTCGGAGTGGTGTATCAGGCGGGTCTCGGTGCGGCACTACAACATTCACACATCGCCGAATCCGGTCGCGACGCCGCGCAGCGGTTCGGCGTCATCGCGAGCGTCGCCGTCGGCGTCGCCGCGGTGGTGTTGGCCTCGGTGGTGCTTTCGGTGGTGCGCTCGCTGCTGACCTTCGGGAACCTGTCGCTGACCCGGCGGGACACCGACATCGGGGGAGTCCTTCATCTCGAGCACGGCCTGCTCCGCAAGCGGGAGCGGACCTTCGACATGCGCAGGCTGCGCGGCGGCACGCTTGCGCAGCCGTTGCTGGTCCGCCTGCTCGGCGGCGCCCGACTGGATGCGGTGATGACCGGCGTCGCGGGCGCGGGCGAGGCGTCGCTTCTGCTGCCGCCGTGCCCGGTCGACAAGGCCGAAGCCGTGCTGGCCGGTTTGATCGACGACGTCAACGCCGTAGCAGGCCCGGTCCGCGGACACGGCCGCGC
>JAEZKH010000209.1 GCA_023415515.1 Actinomycetes bacterium | reverse complement strand
CAGGCTCTGCGCCTTGACCGCATGCCGCACCGAGGTGCACTTGTGCAGCACCTTGATCCCGTTGTCATGGAACATCGGCAGATGCGGGGCCGGATTGGAGCCGGCCGTCTCGACGATCTTGATTCCCGCGTCAACGATCATCTGCCGGTACTCGTCATACGGCGGCGGGTCGATCGTCGGCAGGATCGTCAGGTTCACCCCGAACGGCTTGTCGGTCAGGTCGCGTGCACGCGCGATCTCGTTGGCGAGGTCGGCCGGGGTCGGCTGGGTCAACGCGGTGATCAGCCCGAGGCCGCCGGCCTCCGACACCGCGGCGGCCAACTCAGCGCGACCCACCCACTGCATACCGCCCTGCACGATGGGGTGCTCTATTCCGAACGCCTCGGTGAATCTCGTGGTGATCAACGGGGTCGATCCTTTCAGGAGTCAGACGGCAACCATGCCGGCCTGCGGGTCTGCACGAACGCATCGCGGTCAGAGCTGACCGACCAACGCGGCGAACGCTTTTCGAGGAAGGCCGAGAAGGCCTCGATCTGCTCTGAGGTTCCGATCGACGACCAGTAGCCGCTGACGTCGACGGCAGGCAGAGCGCGGGCCATTTCCCGCTTCATCGCCGCTCGCGCGGCCGGACCCGTCTGTCGTACCCGGTCCAGCAGCGCTTGCGTTTCAGCGGCGAGAGTGTCATGTGGGACGACCTTGCCGACCAGCCCGAGCCGCTCCGCCTCGCCGGCGTCGACCCAGTCGTTTCCGTAGATCATGTGGTTGGCCCGCAGCGTGCCGATGCGTTGCGGAAGCCGTGCGGCGACGAACGCCTCGTACACACCGCGGGTCAGATCCGGCACCCGCAGCCGGGCGCGATCGGAGGCGACCACCAGATCGGCGAAGAGCGTCATCACCAGTCCCCCGCCCATCGCGATTCCGTTGACGGCGCACACCACGATTTTGGGGATCTTTCCGAGCACTTCGAACGGTGTCGCGTCGTACGCCTCGGTGAACGCGTCCCAGGAACGGTCGGGGTTGCCTACAGCGTTCATGTCGCCGCCTGCGCAGAACACGTCGCCGGATCCGGTGATCACCAGGAACTGCAGACCTGGTTCGTCTGCGACGATCATCGCCGCACGCTTGATGCCGTGATAGCCGTCGACGGTCACTGCGTTGCGCTTCTCGGGCCGGTTGATGGTGACAGTGAGTGTGTCGCCGACGATCTCGCCGATCAACTCGGATGCGCCCAGATCCACTTGCAGGGAGTCCGGTAACGCGGTCACGAGATCACGGCGACGAGTTCGCCGACGTCGTAGGTGCCGCCCACCTCGACCTTCCAGGTCACCACGCCGGATACCGGGGCCTCGATATCCATTTCGACCTTGTCGGTGGCGATTGCGTACAACGGGTCACCCTCGACCGCGGACTCGCCCTCGGCCACATAGAGTTCCGTCACCTCGGCTTCGGTGATGGCGTCACCAGGTTTGGGCATCCGAACCTCTGTCACACGATCCTCCTCACGGCCTCGACGAGCCGGGTTGCATCCGGCCGACACGCCGCCTCCAATGTCGCCGCCCGGGGCACCGGGGTGTAGGTCCCCGCGACCCGCTGTACCGGCGCCGCAAGGACGCCGAAGAGTTCGGTGCCGACGGCCGCCGCGATCTCGGCGCCAGGCCCGCAGAAGCCGACCGATTCATGCGCGACGACAAGGCGTTTGGTCTTTCTCAAGGATTCCAGAACGGTGGCGAGATCGAGCGGAACCAGCGTCCGGAGGTCGACGACCTCAACCAAAACCCCGTCACCTGCAATCTCTTCGGCGGCCTGCAGGGCGGCATGCACCATCACGCCGTAGGTGCAGATCGTGACGTCCGTACCCGAACGTTTGACGTCAGCCTGCCCGAGCGGGATGACATAGTCGGCCACCGGGACCGGCCCCTTGCCGCCGCCGTAGAACAGCTTCATGGACTCGATGAAAAGGCATGGATCATCATCAGCCAGACACGAGTTGAGCAGACCCACCGCATCGGCGGCACTGCTCGGCCACACCACCTTGAGACCCGGCGTGTGCATGGCCCAGGCTTCGAACGCCTGCGAATGTTGAGGTCCCGCAGACATTCCCACCATCGTGCGGATCACCATTGGAGCACTCGTGCGGCCACCGGACATGTAGCGGGCCTTGGCGGCATGGTTGGCGATCTGGTCCATGGCCACGCCGAGGAAGTCCATGAACATCAGTTCCGCGACGGGACGCAGACCCGCGAGCGAAGCGCCGACGGCGGCACCGATGATCGAAGATTCCGCGATAGGCGTGTCACGGACCCGGTCTTCGCCGTACTTCGTCGACAACCCCGCGGTGATCTTGAACATTCCGCCGCCCGAGGGGTCGCCGATGTCCTCGCCCAACAGAATGATGGAGTCGTCGGCCGCCATCGCGCGGTCGAGGGTGCGATGGATTGCTTGCACCAGCCCGAGTTCCTCGGTCTCGCCTGTCGGCACCGTGGCGTGCACCTCGCCGGTTATCGCAAGCTCGGAACCGTTGTGGGAGAACACATCGCGGGTGAGCTCGTCGACGTCCGGCGGTGCGGCGTCGCGTGCGAAAGCGAATGCCTCTTCGATCTCGGATGCGAGTTCGGCGTCGATACGGTCGAGGTCAGCCTCACTCGCGGTACCTTCGTCGATCAGGCGCTTACGGTATCGCGCGAACGGCGGGTCCGCCCGCTTGGCGGCCAGCTCATCTTGATCGGCATACCCCATCGCATCACCGAAGTAGTGGCCCTGGAGGCGGTAGGCGACGGCTTCGACGAACGAGGGACCTCCGCCTGAGCGAGCCCGCTCTACAGCCGAAGCCACCGCGGAGTGGACCGCGTCGGGATCGGTTCCGTCGACCGTGACACCCGCCATCCCATATCCCGCAGCCCGGTCTGACAGCCGTGCCGAACGGGTGTATCTCGACATCTCGGTGCACTCGGCCCATGCGTTGTTCTGGCAGAAGAACACCACGGGCAGCGACCACACAGCCGCCATGTTCATGGCTTCGTGGACGTATCCGATGCTGGTGGCGCCGTCGCCGAAGCTGACGAGCACGACCTGGCCGGTCTTACGGTATGCGGCGGCCAGGGCGATGCCGTTGGCGATCAGTGGTCCGGCACCGACGATTCCCGTGGTGGCGGCGATGCCGTGCGACGGGTCCGAGATGCCCATGGCGCCGGCCTTGCCCTTGGACAAACCGGTGCGACGGCCGAGGATCTCGGCGAAGTAGCCGGGAAGATCGATGCCCTTGGCGACCACATCGCCGAGGCCGCGGTATGTGGTGACCAGTTGATCCGACGGCGAAAGCGCGAGTGCCGCTCCCGCCGACATCGCCTCCTGCCCGTCGACCGGCCAGTAGCTCATCGCGATCTCACCCGACGACAGCCCTTTGCGAACCCGTTTGTCGGCGTGATGGACCTTGCTCATCAAGCGATACAACTCGACGGCGCGATCGCTGCTCGATGATTGCGCCTCGATGTCCATCTGAGTGGCCATTGGATACGACTCCTTGCCCGTGTCGTCGGCTGGTCGAGTCTACAACATGACGATATTTGTTCAATCGTTCTGTGGATCGGCCAACTTCATCTGTTCGGCGAACAACATGCGGTCGAAATAACAGCGCTCCAATATCAGGCCGGCGCCGTCGAAGCCGAACAGGTTGACGCTGAGCATGTCGATGTCGGTGCCGACACACGTGGTCCTGGTTTCGACGACCAATGCCGTCTCGCTGTGAAAGATGCCCTCGGCGGTGTACGACAGCCGTGGCAGCTCTTCCCACTGCCGCAGGATCATCTGGCGCACCGCCGCATCGCCGTCGTAAACAGTTGCGGTGGGCACGATCTCGTACCGAGGATGGGTGAAGGTAGCCATGATGGCCTCCAGATCGCGGTCGTTTTCTCCCGCGACGTGACGCAGCACGAGTTGTTCTCGCGCTCTCTGGAGCCCGATGTCGATCGTCATCGCGTGACGAACGTCGGAAGGTGGCGACCGTCCTCGAGCGGCTCCCAGGCCACCGACACGGCATCACCGACGGCCGGCGGCGATCCGAACACGTTCGACATCATTCGCACACCCTCGGCCAGGTCGACGAGCACAACCGAGTACGGCACGCGGTCGGCGAATGCGGGATGAGCGGGACGGTGATGGACACTGACCGCGTAGACGACTCCCTGGCCCGACAATTCCTCCCAGCGCAGCGAGACTTCACCACAGCGTGGACACACGAACCTCGGGTACCAGACCAGCCGGTCGCACGACTCGCAGCGTTGCATCATCAGCTGTTGCCGCTCGGTCGCGGACCAGAACGGTGCGGACACCGCACTTGGCTCCGGGACAGGGAATGCGTCGCTCACAGGGTCGCCTCCGTTCCCAGTATCACCGTGGAGGTCGCCGAAAGGACACCCCCGGTGCCGTGCGCCAGCGCAGTCTGCGCACCGGCCACCTGACGCTCGCCCCCGTCGCCGCGCAACTGGCGCGCCGCCTCCACGAGCAGGAATGCGCCGAAGGCGCCGGGATGGGTGTAAGCCAGCCCGCCGCCGGAGGTCTGGCCCGGCAGGGCTCCACCAGGTGCAAGTACGCCTTCGCCGACGAACGCGCCGCCCTCGCCTTTGGCGCAGAAGCCGAGATCCTCCAGTGCCAGCAGCACTGTGATCGTGAACGAGTCGTAGAGCTCCACGACATCGATGTCCGTCGGCGCCAGTCCCGCGGCGGCGAACGCGGCAGGCCCAGAGACGGCACCCGGTGTGACCGTGAGGTCGGGCATCTGCGAGATCATCGCGTGCGAGGCGGCAGATGCCGACCCGAGCACATACGCCGGCGGCCTGGCCAGATCCCGGGCACGTTCTGCACTGGTGAGGACGAGCGCCGCTGCGCCGTCGGTGACCAGGCAGCATTCCAGCTTGTGCACCGGCTCGGCGAGGAAACCCGATGCGAGCACGTCGTCGACGGTGATCAGCTCCTGCAGATGTGCCCGCGGGTTGAGCGCCGCCCAGGACCTGGTGTCGACGGCGATCTGGGCGAGTTGTTCTGCCGTGGTGCCGAACGTGGACATGTGGCGGTTGGCAGCGAGCGCGTACGCGCTGATCGGCAGCATCACACCGTAGGGCGTCTCCCACTCGAGCCGTTCGGGGGTCGCGAACACGCCGAGTCCCTTTTCGCCACGCTTACGCGCGGCGCGCGGGGTTGACGCGTAGACGATCACCACCGTTTCCGCCTCACCGGCGGCGATCGCCGCGGCGGCGTGTTCGACGTAGAGCCCGTAGCTTGCGCCCCCTGTCTGGGTCGCATCGGTGAATACCGGTGCAATGCCGAGGTATTCGGCGAGTTCGACCGAATGCATCAACGTGCCGCCCGTGCAGGTGCACAACCCGTCGACCTCGCGGAGCGACAGTCCGGCGTCGGCGAGCGCCGCGGTGATGACTCGTGCCTCCAACTCCCGCAGCGGGACGTCGATGACGCCGGCCGGCGATACCTCGTCGGCGACGCCGACGATGGCGGTCGCTCCTCGGATACTCCCGGTCACCTGTTCTGCTCCTGTTCGAATAGTTCGCGCACGCCCGGTTGACTGACCTTCAGCGAAGGAGTTCGCGGTAGCTCGTCGACAATCAGCAGACGCGCGGGCACCGCATAGCGGCTGACGCGGTCCCTGACGTGCGCCAGAAGACTGGCGGCGTCGACCTCCGCTCCCTCGGCGAGTTCTACGGCGGCCACGGGTACGGCGCCGAGACGCTCGTCCGGCAGTCCCACGACCCCTGCGTCGCGCACGCCCGGGTGACTCCGCAGCGCTGCGACGACGTCGCCGGGAGTCACCTTGAACCCGCCGCGGACGATGACATCGTCGGTCCGGCCGTCGACGAAGAGGAAGCCGTCGGCGTCGAGCCTGCCGAGATCGGTGGTGGCCACCCAGTCGCCGCCGCGGCTACGGACCTCGATCCGGCCCTGTCGTCCCGCAGGGACTTCGGAGTCATCGGCTAGCGATCTGATTCGGACCTCGCGGCCCTTCTGCGGGCGGCCGACGCTGCCACGCTTGGCTTTCGCCCACTCTCGGTGGAGCGCGAGGTTCCAGCCCGCGACACCACCGGCGAACTCGGTGGCACCATAGGACGGCAGCACGGCCACGTCGTAGCGTTCCTCGAACGCCTCCTGAACTTCCACGGGAAGATGGGCGGTGCCCGAGGTGACGACGGCGACGCTCGAGAAAACCTCCTCCGGCACACCGGCATCGAGGACCATCCCCATCGCAGACGGCACGAGGCTGACCGCCTTCGGCCGATGTCGTACGACGAGGTCGACGAAATCGTCGACCCGGAACCGGTCCAGCAATGCGATCCGGCGTCCTTCGCAGATGTTCAAGAGCGTCCTGAAGAGCCCCGACATGTGCACCAGCGGCGAAGTGACGATCGCCACCCCGGACCGCAGCCTGGGAGCGTTCCGATCACCGTGGCCATAGTGCTCCCCCGCCGCTGTGATGGTGTGCTCGAACGCCTCGTAGGACAACGGGATTCGCTTGGGCGGACCAGTCGTCCCGCTGGTCAACATTTCCACCGCGATTCCCGCGGCTTCGCCCCTGAACGGGCCGGACCCGGGTTCTTCGCGTCCTGGCACCGCCTGTACGGCTGCGGGGTCTGTGGCAACCGACAGACCCATCGCACCCGTTGCCGCGGCCGCGATGCCCGGTCGCTTCCAGTCGTCGCCCATGGCGATGAATGCCGGCAGCTTCAGCTCTGAGATCTCGGCCGCCAGTCCCGCGTCGCCCTGCGAGGCGTTCACGGTCACGACGCAGCCGCCGGCGAGCAGCACGCCGAGTATGGCCGCGACCATCGCCGGATGATTGCGCAAGATCAGCCCGACCGGCGTACCGGGACCCAGACCGTGGTTTCGCAGTCGGCGCTCGACCAGATCCGCGACGTCGCCGATTGTCTGCCAGTCGGTCCACACGCCCCGATGCTCAATGGCCGGTGCGCTCGGCTCGAGCGTCAGAATCGACCCGATGCGGGCGGCAAGAGATCCGCTCAAGCCGGTGCTGCCGCTAGTTCGGTCGCGGCCGGAATCACCTCTTCGGCGAACAACTTCATCGAGTCGTGCACTTTGGCCCGCTCCATTGCCCCGCCGCGCGACATCCGCAACATGATGTTGCGCCAGCCCATGTCGATCACCGTGCGCATCTTCTCGATGATCCGGTCGGGGCTGCCCATCAGTGTGAGGTGCGAGTTCAGCACCTGCTCGTAGCTCTGCTTGTCATGCTTCTCGAACCAGTCCGAGTAGGCCTTGTAATCGGCGGGGATCTCACCGCCCCGTTCGAACGGATTCGAATATGACCGGTGCGTCTTGATCGACATTTCGACGCTCTCGCGCGGATAGGTGCGAGCGAAGCCGTCGTCGGCGTGGCAGAACGCGTTGAGTAGGGCCCACACGTTGCCGGTGGCAGCGGTCAGACCCTTCTTCGCCTGGGTCTCCAGGTAGATGTCAAGCGCCCCCTGAAGGTCTGGGTCCACCTGATAGGGGTTGCCGATGATTGCGCCGAATCCCTTGTCGGCCAACCACTCGAAGCTCGACGGAGTCTTCATCACGGTCCCCCACACCGGGATCGGATTCTGCACGGGGCGGGGATGGATGGTGACATCCTCCAACTGCCAGAACTTGCCTGCGTAGCTGACGTTTTCCTGGGTCAGCAACAGGTTGACGATCTCGACGCACTCCTGGTAGCGGGATGTCGCCTCATCCATCGGGATGCCGAAACCCTTGAATTCGTGGGCCTGATACCCGCGACCGAAGCCGGCGTCGAAGCGTCCTCCGCTGAGGTTGTCCGCCATCGCGATTCGTTCGGCGAGATGGATGGGGTCATGGAACGGCGCCACCATGCATGCAGTGCCGATCCGGATGCGGTCGGTCTGTGCGGCGATGGCGCCTGCCACCATCGGCAGGTCGGCGAGTGTGCCGTATGGCGAGAAGTGATGCTCGGCCAACCAGATCTCGTCGTATCCCAGTTCTTCAGCCCACCGCGCCTCCTCCAGCACGTTGGCGAAGACCTCTTGATGGGTGAGGTGACTGGGCTTGTCGCCGAGGATGAACACGCCGAACCGCATCTCCACAACCTCTCTATAACTAGTTGCAGTAACTGCGACTATATTGCACGATTGAACAGATTACGTCAATTCGTTCTACGGCTGGAGGACTTGTGAACGCCCCCGTCACCCTGTCCGATGACCTGGTAGGCACCGTTCTCGAGCCGACCGATTTTCGATGGTCGGACACCGACGTCATCCTGTACGCGCTTGGTGTCGGCGCCAGGCCGCCCGACGAACTTCACCTTCTCGACGAACACCGCGGACCCGCGGTACTTCCGACCTACGCCCTCATCGCCAATTGGTGGGCTGTCAAAGATCTACGGACGACGCTGGGTCTTGGTGCGCTCCCGATCGTGCACTCGGCCCAGAGCCTGCACCTCGATCGGCCGATCTGCGCGAGCGGCGAAGTTCATGTCACCGCCGAGGTGACTGCGATATGGGACAAAGGCAAACACGCCGCCATCGAGGTGACGTCGCACGGAGTGGACGGCGACGGACCGTTGTTCACCGCGGTCGGGCAGACGATGGTGCTCGGCGCTGGCGGGTTCGGCGGCGACCGTGGCCCGGCAGGCCCCGATGACGCAGAGGGCACCCCGGACTACGTCTACCGAGATGAGATCAGGCCCGAGCAGGCGGCCATCTATCGTCTCAGCGGCGACCGCAACCCCCTTCACATCGATCCGGCGGCCGCGCAGAAATTCGGTTTCGACGACGTCTTCCTGCACGGCCTGTGCACGCTCGGCTTCGCTGCGCGGGCACTCATCAACACCGCGGGCGGGGGGGACCCGCAGACGCTGCGCTCGATTGCCTGCAGGTTCGCCAAGCCAGTCATGCTCGGCTCCGTTCTGCACACCGAGGTCTGGCGCCGGCCTGACGGCGTCAGCTTCAGAACGACCCAGGGCGCCACCGTCGCCCTGACTGCAGGCACCGCCACGTTGGCCGGATGCTGATATGGACCAGCGGAGGTTGAGGGGTCAACGCAACCGGGAGGCCTTGACCCACGCGGCGATCGAACTGTTCACCGCGAACGGATACGAGTCGACCACCGTCGAGCAGATCTCGGCGGCGGCAGGCGTCGCCCCGCGGACGTTCTTCCACCACTTCGCCACCAAGGAGGACATTCTCTTCGACGGATACGCCGAGCGTCTCGACGAGGCACTGCGGCGCTTCCGCGCATCGAGATCGACCACGCTGTGGGGTGCGCTGGCCGAGGCGTCCAATGCGGTCGCCGAGGCGATAACCGAACAGCCGGAGATCTTCCTGGTGCGGGCGCGGCTGTACCACAGCCTGCCCGCACTGCGCGCCACCATGCTTCGGATCAATGATGATTGGATCGACACGATGACCACCGAAGTCGCGCGCTGGCTCGGCGCGGACACTGCCACCGACCTGCGGCCGAGGCTTGCGGCCGCGGCCATCAACTCCGCCAACCGCACCGCGATCGACTCGTGGGTATCCGGAGGCGGCTCCGGCAATCTCGCCGCATACGTGGCCGAAGCCGTGGGGCTGATGCGGCCGTCGATCACTCGGATGGAGCGTCTTGTGAAGCAGAACAGAGATCTTCGTGTCGGATGATTCGCGGCCGACGGCAATCGTCACGGGCGGCGCCCGCGGCATCGGCGAGTCGATAGCCGGCGAGCTCATCGCACGCGGTTACCGCGTCGCGGTCATCGATGTCAACGCCAAAGCGGTGTCTCGGGCGGCGGATTCAGCGGCCGCACGCCAGGGCTTACTCGTTCCCCTGCATCTGTCGATCACTGACCGCACGGCGCTCGAAGCTGCTGTCGCCGCGCTGAGCGCCGACCACGCCCCGATCAGCGTCCTGGTGAACAACGCGGGGATGACGCTGCCCGCCACCTTCCTCGACCAGACCGACGAGGACTGGGACGCCATCGTCGAGGTGAACCTCAAGGGCACTTTCATCGTCTCCCAGCTCGTCGCCAGGCAGATGGTCGAACACGGTGGGGGCGCAATCGTCAACATCAGTTCGGTTTCTGCACACGGTGTCCGGACGGGGCCGCCTGGCTACGCGGCGGCCAAGGCGGGCGGCGAGGGGCTGAGTCGGCTGATGGCGGTGCAACTCGGTCCGTCCGGGGTTCGGGTGAACACCGTCGTCGTCGGCACCACGGCGACCCCCTGGCTGTTGTCCCGCAAGACCGAGGACGAGCTCGACCAGATGCGGCAGTCCACGCTGACCGGCGAGATCGGTGATCCGGCCGACGTGGCGCAGGTGGTGGCGTTCCTCTGCTCGCCCGCGGCCAAACATGTCACCGGCCAGCTGATCTCAGTGTCGGGCGGGCAATGGATGCCATGAGCCATTCACAGAACGATTGAACAGATACTGATATTATGTTCAATGCCATTGCGCGACGATGCCAGGGGAACCGGTGGACCTGAAGAGAATCCTGTTCGACGTCAGCGACCATGTCGCGACGATCACCATCAACCGTCCCGAGCGGCTGAACGCCACTGACGACCTCACGCGCACCGAGCTCGGAATCGCCTGGGCGCGCGTCCGCGACGACCCCGACATCAGGGTCGCGATCATCACCGGCGCCGGTGACCGGGCGTTCTGTGCCGGCCAGGACATCCGCGCCACCGCCGAAGGCGGTATCCGCAACAAGGTGCCGGGCTCGCGGCTGCACCACAACGTGTGGAAGCCGGTCATCTGCGCGCTCAACGGCATGGCGGTGGGTGGTGCCCTGCATCAGGTCGCCGATTCCGATCTCATCATCGCCGCCGAGCACGCCGAGCTCATCGACACGCATCTGAAGGTCGGCAACGTCTTCGCGCTCGAACCCGCTGTGCTGCTGCGGCGGATGCCGCTGTCGATGGTCATGCAGTTGGCGTTGATGACCAAGGACGGCCGTATCACTGCCGAGCGCGGCTATCAGATCGGACTCATCAACGAGGTGGTCCCCGCCGAGCGTCTCGCCGAACGCGCGCGTGAGATCGCGTTGTCCATCGCCGAACTCTCGCCCGCCACCGTGCAGGCATCCATCAAGGCCATGTGGACGAGCCTCGACGTGGGTCTGCGCGCGGCGAACGACGTCGCGTACCGGTACGTCCTACAACACCAGATGACCCACCCCGACTACCGGGAGGGGATGGCCGCCTTCGCCGAGAAGCGGGAGCCACGATGGGTCGTCGAATGAGGGACGCGCGATGAGTGCGGCTCGAACGTTCGACTACGACCCGATGCCGTATGAGCCGGCCATTCCCGCAATGCTGGCGACATTGGTTGAGGCCTACGGAGACAACGACTTCGTGGTGTCCTCGGTCGGCGACGGCAGCGTCGAGCGCATCACCTACGCCGAGGCCGAAGCCGCGTCAGCGGACATGGCCCGGCGATTGCTCGGCGCGGGGGTCACCAAGGGCGCCAGGGTTGGAATTCTCGCGCCCAACGGACCTCAATTCGCGGTGGCGTTCCTCGCGGCGACCAGGATCGGCGCGGTCGCCGTGCCCATAAACACGTTTTTCCAGCCACCAGAGCTGCTCTGGTTGTTGCGCGACGCCGACATCCACACGCTGTTGACCGTCGACACGCTGCTCGGCAAAGACATGCGCCAGCGCATTGCGGACACGCTGGGTATGGCGCCGGGGCCGGATATGCTGCTCAGTCGAGTGCCTCAGCTACGCAACGTATTCACTCTCGGAAGCGACGATGACTGGCCCGCACCGGTGCCGCTGGAGTTCCTGGCGGCCTGCGAGTCGACCGTGCGGGATGCCGACGACCTCGTCGTGATCTACACCTCGGGCAGCACCTCAGATCCGAAGGGCATCATTCACACACACGCGACCGCCATCGCGCATTCGCGCTTCATCGCCGGCCAGCACGAGTGGACGCCGAGCGACCGCGTCTACATCCCGATGGCGTTCTTCTGGGTCGGCGGTCTGGTGTTCGGTCTGCTCGGACCGATGCAGATCGGCGTGACGATCCTCACCGAGCACCGGTTCGAGGCGGGTGACGTGTTGCGCCTTCTGGAGGCCGAGCGCGCCACCTACACAACGGGTTTCCCCCACGTCGGACCTGCTCTGGTCAACCACCCGGACTTCGCGACCACCGACCTGTCGAGCCTGCGCGAAGGCTACCAACAAGTGCTTCTTCCGGTCGATCGTCGCGCCGACGACCCGTCGCTTCGGGTCGCACAACTGGGCATGACCGAGACGTGCAGTTCACACACGTGGTGGCCACCGCACGAACAGCTGCCGGAAGACAAGCGGGGGTCACTCGGAGTGTCAGCGCCCGGCTACGAGCACAAGATCGTCGACGAAGAGGGCAAGGAGATACCGAACGGCGTCGTGGGTGAGATCTGCGTGCGCGGCACCGCGATGATGCGCGGCATCGTCGGTAAACGACACAACGACCTGTTCGATGCCGACGGTTGGTACCACACGAAGGACGCGGGTTTCCGCGACGACGACGGTCACCTGTTCTTCTCAGGACGCACTGACGACATGATCAAGACCTCGGGAGCCAATGTTGCACCCGTCGAGGTCGAGGCCGCACTCGGCAGGATCGACGGCGTCAGGATCGCCTACGTCGTCGGCATCCCCGACCCGGACAAGGGCGCCGTCGTGAGCGCGGTGGTGGTGTTGAACGAGGGCGCGTCCGCACAGCCTGCGGGGCTCGTCGCCGAGTGTCGAAAGGTGTTGGCCGCATACAAGGTTCCGAAGAACTGGGTGATCCTGCCCAATGCCGACGGGTTGCCGTACACCACCACGAACAAGATCGACAAGGTGCGACTGTCGGCACTTCTGGCGACCGGATCGCTGTCGTGAACTCCTTCGAGAACCTGCAGGCACGCATCGAACGCCTTGAAGCACTCGATGAAATCCGCCAGCTGGCCGCCAAATACGCCGTTGCCCTCGATACGCGTGATCTCGATGCATTGGTGAATCTGTTCGTCGACGACGTCGGCGTACCCGGTAAGCAACGGGGACGGGCGGCATTGCGCGCCTGGTACGACACCGAGATGCGTCACGATCTGCTCGGCAGCGCCCACGGCGTGTTGGGGCATGTCATCGACGTCCACGATCGCGACCACGCCACGGGCCTGGTCTACTCGCGCAATGACCTGGAAACCGAAAAGGTCTGGGTCATCGAATTTCTGGCCTACCTCGACACCTATGAGCGTCGCGACGGACAGTGGTACTTCGCCAGACGCACGCCGCTTTTTTGGTACCAGACCGACATCACCGACCCACCGACCGGTGCAGGGAAGGTGCGGTGGCCGGGCACCACGGGACACGACGGGCACTTTCATGACGCGTTCCCGTCGTGGGCGGAGTTTCGAGCAGCCGACCCCGGCCGCCTCGATGCTCCGGTACCGCCGCCTGCCGCCGCCGGGCAATGGCTGGCGACTCTGCGCCGCGACACGTCCGTCCCCCGCGTCAACCCAACGGGACGTGCCGGTGACGATCCGAGGCAGCGCTGAAATGACCGGCATTGCTGATGGTTTCGCGCTGACCGACGAGCAACTCGAGTTGCGCCGCACCGTCCGGGCATTCCTCGAGGCGAAGTCAGGCGAGAGCGACGTGCGTCGCGCGATCGAATCAGACGAAGGGTACGACCGCGCGGTGTGGCACCAGATGGCCAGTCAGTTGGGGCTGCAGGGGTTGGCCGTGCCGGAGCGGTTCGGCGGTCTGGGCTTCAGCGTCGTCGAACTCGGGATCGTCCTGGAGGAAATGGGTCGGGCCCTGCTACCCGGTCCGTACTTCGGATCGGTGGTGCTCGCGGGCAACGTCCTGCTGGAATGCGGAGACCTCGACGCGCAGGAACGCTACCTGCCTGGAATCGCATCGGGCGAAACGGTCGCCGCCCTCGCCCTGACCGAGCAGTCGGGCCGCTGGGACGCCGACGCCATCGAAACGCGGGCACACCGTGACGGCGGCTCGTGGCGTCTCCGCGGCACGAAGACGTTCGTGCTCGACGGCCTCAACGCAGACCTGATCCTGGTTGCCGCACGCAGCGACGCGGGTATCTCGCTTTTCGCCGTCGCGGACCCGCATCCTCCGAAGCGGCGGGCACTGTCGACGCTGGATTCGACCAGACGGCAGGCGACCATCGAATTCGACGACACACCTGCGGATTTGGTGGGTATCGACGGCCACGCTTGGCCTGCGTTGTCGCGCGCGCTGGACATCGCCGCAGCCGGCTTGGCCGCAGAGCAGGTCGGTGGCGCCCAGCGGTGCCTCGACATCGCGGTGGACTATGCGAAGACCCGCAAACAGTTCGGGAAGGCGATCGGATCCTTTCAAGCCATCCGGCACAAGTGCGCCGATCTGATGTTGGACATCGAATGTGCCCGCGGCGCTGCGCAATACGCAGCGATGACAGCCGCTCTGCGGTCCGACGAGCTCCCGGCTGCGGCGTCGCTGGCCAAGGCGTTCTGCTCGGACACATACTCCCGTGCCGCGGCGGCCAGCATCCAGATGCACGGCGGCATCGGCTTCACCTGGGAGCACCCCGCGCACCTGTACTTCAAGCGCGCGAAGTCCTCGGAACACCTTCTGGGCGACGCGGCCTATCACCGCAGGCTTCTCGCCGACAGGGTCGGCATCTAGCCGACCTCGGTGCCACCGCTAGAAATCGGTACCGCCGTCGATGTTGATGGCGGCGCCGGTCATGTAGGCGGCACGATCGCTTAGCAGGAAAGCGATCAACTCGCCCGCCTCGGTGGGACGGCCACCGCGATCGAGGGCGACCCGCATGTTCCACGCCGGGTTGCTCGCCAGATGGGTGTAGATCGCGTCCTGTGGCGGCACGCCGTACTCCTGCGCACGCTGCGCGCGAATGAAATCGTTGACCTCGGTGTCGAACAGGCCGGGGCACACGGTATTGACGCGAATGCCGTCGGGTCCGTGCGTTTTGGCGAGGATCTTCGAAATCGTCAGTACCGACGCCTTCAACGTGTTGTAGGGAGGTATCAGGATCTTGGGTGCGCGCACCGAGTATGCGGCGGTCGTGACGATCGTCCCGCCGCCGTTGCGTTGTAGGTGCGGGATCACCGCACGGCAGGAGCGCACCGTTGCCATCAGAATCACCTGGTAGTACCAGTCCCAGGAGTCGTCGCCGTGTTCCAGAAACGGTCCCTGCTGGTTCATCGGCCCGGCTGTGACCGCAAGGCCGCGCAATGGACCGAGTTCGTCGGCCGCGCGCCTGACGGCGATGTCGACTCCATCGCCGGGAGCCGCGGCGTCTACGCTGATTCCGATCGCCCCGACGGCGTACTCGTCGGCGATCCGAATGGCTCGCTCAGCGGCCCGATCGCCGTCGCGGGCGAGAAGCGCCACGTTGGCCCCGTCAGCCGCGAGCTGCTGCGCAGTCGCAAAGCCCATGCCCGTGGTGCCTCCGACGATGACGAAGTTGCGGCCAGCAAGTCCGAGATCCATTGCGCTCCCTTCGCCGTGGGGTGCATGGCGCTGCACAATCACCGATTCGGAGCTAAGCTCGCATATTGAACAACAGAACGCAATATGTCTCGATGACCACCACGGTCGCAGACGTCTTGCGCGCGGAGCGTCGAGACAACACGACGGAAAGTGTCCCGTAGCATAGATGGCTTGGGAATACGTCGTTCGGGGGCGAGGAGCGAAATGGCGACTGAGCGAGCCACTGCTGCGCTCGAGCTGCACGACGAGTTCGACCGACGGGACCAGATTCTCGAAGCGGCGAATCAGTGCTTCACCCAATTGGGCATCCAGCGCACCAGCGTGCAGGACGTGGCCAGAATGGCGAACGTGTCACGCGGGACGGTGTACCGCTACTTCGAAGACCGTACGGTCCTCATCGAGGCGGCGATCGAGTTCGGCGCGCAGAAGTTCTACCAGCTGGTGGCCGCCGCCATGGCGAAGAAGCCGACGCTTGCCGAGAAGCTCGGCGCCATGGCAGAAACGCACGCGCGGATCCTGCTTGAACACCGCACCCGGAACCGTTTGATGGCCGATGACGCCGAGCTGATGCGGCACATGGTCTCCGACGGCGACTCGGCGGTCCAGCGAACGACGGACTTCCTGATCCCCTACGTGCGGGAGGCTCAGGAGCGCGGCGAGGTCGGCGCGGGCGTTGACGTCAAGGCGGCCAGCGAATGGCTGGCGCGAATCATCTATTCGTTCTCCACCATCACCAAGGCCCAGACATTCGACATGAACAAGCCCGACACCGTCCGCCGCTATGTCGAGAAGTTCGCGATCAACGGGTTGCGCTGACCGCCGGCTATACGTGCCAGCTGTACATAATTTGTATTAGTGTTCTCTCATGGCTGAGCGGTCGTTGGTCGGTAAGCGGATCGTCGTCGTCGGAGCGTCTGCGGGCATCGGCCGCGCGTTCGCCGTCCGCGCCGGGAAAGAAGGCGCCAAGCTGGTCTTGGCAGCCCGCCGCGAGGACAAGCTCGCCGAGGTCACGAAGGAGGCGGGCGCAGCGACGCCCGTGGTGGCCGACGTCCGACGGCCACAGGACTGTGCGCGGGTCGGCGATGCGGCACGGGACGCACTCGGCGAGGTCGACGTGTTGTTCATCTCGTCGGGCTACGCACCACTGAAGATGTTCGCCGATACCGATGCGCAGGACTGGCGGGAAGTGTTCGAAACCAATGTCGTCGGTGTGCACGACACCATCCGCTCCGTGCTGCCGGTCCTGACGCCGTCGGCCATTGTGGCTGCGCTGTCGTCGGATTCGGTCCGGCACCCCCACACGGCGCTGGGCGCATATTCGTCGAGCAAGGCCGCCCTCGAACGCTGTCTGGTGTCGTGGCGTCTGGAGAAGCCCGGCTACCGTTTCAGCTGCGTCGAGGTCAGCGGCACAGTTCCGACCGACTTCACTTCGGCATTCGATCCTGACCTGCTCGGCGTCGCGGCCACCGAGTGGATCGCCCGCGGTCTCGTCCAGGAGAGCAGGATGACGCCGGAGGCGGTCGCCGACGTGCTGGCCGGGATCATCGCCAGCGCCCTCGACCATCCCGACGTGGGCCTGGAGTCCATCGTCGTCAAATCGCCGACGGGGCCGATGCGGGCGTGAGCAACCAAGTCGAATCGGCGTGGCCGGCACACCCCGACTACCGCATCGGTATCGCCCCCTGTCCGTACACCGGCCAGGTGTGGTTCGGCGATGTCCTGCTGGCCGAAAGCGATCACTGCCTTGTGGTGACCGAGACCGACCACGTCGACCGCCTGTACTTCCCGGAGGCAGACGTGAAGTGGGAGAGGTTCAGTCCCAGTGAGCACACCTCCGTGTGCCCCTTCAAGGGACAGGCCAACTACTGGGACTTGACGAGTGGTGACACCACACTGGACAACGTGGCGTGGGGGTATCCCACCCCGCTGCCCGAGGTAGCCGGTATCGCGCAACACGTGTCGTTCTACGACGATCGGCTTCGACTCGTCGTGGTGGAGCGATGGCCCGACGGCACAACGGTCCCCATAAAATTCCCGTTGTGGGGAGACGCAGCCGAGCTTCAACGGCTCGTCGATGTCGAGCCTGCCGGTGACGGCCGATTCATCGGACCAGCGCATGGCCCGACGCGGCGCGACGTCGTGGAGGGCGGCCAACTGCTCGCCGAAGCCATCGTGGCCACGTCGAAACACCTTCCACGACAGAGGGTTACGTCGGCATCCATGGTGTTCCTCAAAGCGGCGTCCTTCACCGCACCCGTCGAGCTCGACGTCGAGCTCCTGCGACAGGGTCGAACCTTCTCCACCGCCGAGGTGCGCGCCAGCCAAGACGGCGTGTTACGCAGCGCGGGAATGCTGCTGTGCGACGCGGGTGCACAGTCTGTAATGGGCCACACCATCGCGATGCCCGACGTGCCGGCGCCCGCCGACGCCGTGCCGTTCAGTGGATTCGGCATGCCCGGTCGCGAGATACGCATAGTCGACGCGGCTTATGACCCCGATCCCGAGCGAATCGGGCCGCCGGAGATCAACGCGTGGGTGCGCTTCCGCGAATCTCCACGCGAGCAATATCTGCACAACGCGCTGCTGGCACAGTCCACGACGCACTGGACCATTGCCGCGGGCATGCTTCCGCACCGTGGGTTCGGCGAGGCACAGGCCCATCGCACGCTGTCGACAGGAATCATGAAGGCCACCATCGCCTTCCACGAGGATGTCGATATCGCCGACTGGTTGCTGTACGCCAACCGCGCGTTCTGGTCGGGCCGTGGGCTGGTTCAGGGCGACGGGTTCGTGTTCAGCCGGGACGGCAGGCTCGCCGCGTCATATACGGTCCAGGCGATGGTGCGGGAGTTCAACACGACGCCGCAGGCCATGGGGCACGACGACCGAACGGCGATGTGAGCGGCACGGTTCAGACACCGAAGTCGAGGAACGTGTTGGTCAGCCGCAGTGAGGCCAGCTTCCACTCTCCCCCGCTGCGCACCCACAGGTCGTCGTAGCGCCCGAATGCCACCAGCGACGTCCCGTTGTCCCGGACGACGCGCTCCTGTACCGGCCACTGGACGCGCGCCGCATCGCCGCTGATCTCGATCTCGGGGAGATGCACCTGATGCACGGTTCGGGCACCTTCGACCGAGGATTTCAACGCGCTCAATACGGAGTCGCGGCCGACGATCGGATCTACATCGGGGTTGTCGGCGGCAAGGTCGACTTCCACGTCCGCGGTCAGCAAATCGGCCAGCGTGGCCCAGTCCTTGGTGCGGCGACCTCCTCGATCGAGGTCATGGCGTGATTTCGAGGTCCAGTCGTTCGAGACGACGGACCAGGATGCTCGGCAGCCAGCGGCCGACGTCGGCCGCTGCGATCCAGGAACTCCGTTCGAGCACCATGCCGAGAACGATCCGAGCCTCGAGGCGTGCGAGCGCGGCCCCGACGCAAAAATGCGCCCCCTTGCCGAACGTGATGTGGCCCTTGCCCTTCGGCCGGTCCAGCCGAAACTCGTCCGGGTTATCGAATTGCGCGGGATCGCGGTTGGCGGCGCCCCACAGCAGTAGCAGCCTCGAACCTGCCGACAGCTCGAAACCGCCGAGGACAGTGTCGTTGACGACGTGACGATAATGGCCACGAAACGGCGACTCGAAGCGCAACGCCTCCTCGATGAAGGCGCTGAGAAGGCTGGGGTCGTCACGAACGCGGCGCTGAATCTCGGGCCGCGTCGCCAGTAGCCACATGGCGCTGCCAAGCAGGGATGCGGTGGACTCCCCACCCGCGCTGAACAGCGTCAACATCATCACCCGCGCTGTCTGTTCATCGACCTCGCCCGACGCCAGCGCCCTCGCCAGGGCGCCCAGCAGGTTGTCGGCAGGCTCGGTGGCAGCGCGCGCGAAGTGCTCGCTGATGTAGGCACTGAGCTCGACCGCCGCCGCGCCGGCCGCGGCGAGCCCGTCGGCGTCGATCAGCCCGTCGAGTAACTGGGTGGTCGCGTAGCCCGCGGCGATCAGCATGTCGACATCCTCGACAGGGACGCCGATCAGCCTCGCGACGACCATCATCGGCAGGCGATTGGCCACCGACGCCATCCAGTCCATGTGCTCTTCGGCCAGCCCCTGCGCCCACAGACGCTCGGCGATTTCGGAAACGAACACTTCAGCGGCTCGAATCCGTTTCGCCGCCAGCTGAGGGACCAGCAGCTTGCGATGGACGGCGTGGGCCGGATCATCGGCGGTGGCCAGCACCTGCGTGGGACCGCCCAACCGATCCATCTCGAAGGCGACCACTCCCGTTTCCGGGGTGTAGGTCATGGTCGCGGTGAGGTTCGACGAGAAGTCGTCCGGGCGGCTGACGACCTCCTTGATCGCGTCCCAGGTGCACACCAGGTAAAAGTCTGAGTCCCCGACCCGGTGGACGGGACCACGCGTGCGCAGCCGCTCGTAGAGGGGATAGGGGTCCTGGATGTTGGTGTCGTCGAAGAACTCGATCGTTCGCCGATCTTCGTTCAGCATCATCGCTTTTCAAGCCCCTTGCAGACCATCCACACCACGTGACAGATTAACACTGAGTGTTCTATTATCCAACGATGGTCGAGCGCCGGTGTTCGGCGCAGTGGAGGGAACAGATGAATCGTCTCAGCGGCAAAGTCGCCGTGATCACAGGGGCAGCGCGCGGCCAGGGCCGCAGCCATGCTGTCCATCTGGCGGACGAAGGCGCTGACATCATCGCGCTCGACATCTGCGCAGACATCGAGTCGAACGAGTATCCGTTGGCCACCAAGGCCGACCTCGATGAGACGGCCAAGTTGGTCGAGAAGGCCGGTCGCCGGGTAGTGACCGGCCAGGTCGACGTGCGAGACCGACCAACGCTGAAGAAGGTGCTCGACGACGCAGTGGCCGAGCTCGGCGGTCTGCATGTGGTAGTCGCGAACGCGGGAATATGCCCGCAGGGCAACCACATACCGTTTCGCGGGTTCATCGACGCGTTCGACGTCGACTTCGTCGGTGTCGTGAACACGATTCATCTGAGCCTCGACCATCTCGGGGCGGGCGGTTCGGTAATCGTCACCGGGTCGATCGCCGGCTTGGTGGAACAAAAGGATCTCGCCACCGGGGGCGGCCCGCAGGGGCCCGGCGGCGCCGGTTACGGCATGGCCAAGAAGATGATCCGCGAATACACCAAGGCGCTGGCGCTCACGCTGGCACCACAGAACATTCGAATCAACACAGTGCACCCGACGAACGTCAACACCGACATGCTGCACAACCTGCCGATGTACCGCACCTTCCGGCCCGATCTGACCGAGCCCACCCGCGAGGACGCAGAACTCGTCTTCCCGATACTGCAGGCGATGCCGGTCCCCTATGTCGAACCAGAGGACATCTCACACGCGGTGGTTTATCTGGCGTCAGACGAAGCCCGGTATGTGACGGGCCAGCAGTTGTTCGTGGATGCGGGTGCAGGCCTGAAGATGGGCATGTAAACCAAGCCCGGCCCGACCATCGAGCCGATGAATCCTGTTGTCCCACTCTCACTATACGGCGGGGACCGGGGCTTGCGGCAAGGCCCCGCCCGTGCTGCACAATCGTCCGGCCAGCAACCGCGACCGATGGAGAACCGCTGTGCCGAACCCGCCGAAACCCTTCGAAGTCCACGAGTCCGGTGCCTACTTGCACGGCACCAAGGCCGACCTGAAGGTCGGTGACCGGCTGGTGCCCGGCCACCCGTCGAACTTCGAGGAGGGCCGCATCATGAACCACGTCTACGTGACGCAGACCCTCGACGCCGCGGTGTGGGGCGCCGAGCTGGCGTCCGGCGACGGCCCGGGGCGGATCTACATCGTCGAACCGGAAGGTCCGGTCGAGGACGACCCCAACGTCACCGACAAGAAGTTGCCCGGGAACCCGACCCGCTCATACCGCACCCGAGAACCGGTACGGATCGTCGGTGAATTGACCGACTGGGTCGGCCACTCACCAGAGCAGCTGCAGACCATGCGCGACAACCTCGCCGAATTACAGCGTCGCGGCGAAGCCGTCATCTACGACTGATTGCGCGGTCCCGGCGCCCGTGACGATGACGGTGACGCTGGTGGCGCCCGGATCAGACGCGATGACGAGTTTCGGGTCGTTGGGGGCCGATACGACGTGTCCGCCTGTGACCGCGACCTGATATCCGTTGGGGTACTGGACGACCGGGGTGGAGATCGTGGTGAGCGAGCCCGCCGCAAAGTCACCGGAACCGTCCACCCGTGCGGTGGAGTACGTGAACCTGAAGGTGCCGTCGTCATCGACTGTCCAGCCCTGCGGTGTTCCGGAGATCACCTGTGGATACGGCTTGGACAGCACCTGTAGGTTGCTCGCATTCACGTTGTCGCCGACCGGCGGCAGGGACGGGTCGTAAACCAAGGCCTGGTCTCTGGGGCTGGCAGCGCTGGTGATTTCGCCGACGCCAGAGTAAGCCCAGTTCGCCCAACCGATCTGTCTCGCATTTGCGGCCTGCGCTTCAGCCGCCAAGGACGAAGCGTCGCTGGTGGCGCCGAATTCTCCCAGAAACGCGGGCATGTCGTGGGTCGCCCCGTAGGCGGCGGCGCGACTAGAGAGGATCGGACTGATGAGTGAGCTCAAGCTGATGCCCGCGAAGTTCCCGTAACCGTGGTACTCGAGCACCGTGTTCGGGTCGGAGATCGCGCCGAGTACGACGGGCTGGCCGAGAAGTATCGCGCTGATCTCGTCGACGGCGGGGGTTGCCGGTGAGATGTACACGGGTGTGTTCGGATCGACTGACCGGATGGCGGCGATCGTTTGGTTGTAGAACGGGGTCAACTGCTGAGCTCCGAAGAAGGAGCCGTTGAGGATCGTGAGTAGCCAGATCGACCCGGGCCATGGTTCGTTGATGATGTTGTACCCGATGACATTCGGATCGTCGGCGAAGTAATCGGCGATGGCCTGCCAGCTCTGTGCGTAGTGGTTCTGCAGTCCGACGCCGTCGGGTGCGGCGGAATTCGTCCAGAATGCGTCCCACGCGCGGTTCTGCGCAGGGCTGGTGTAGTAGTTGAGGGCGAATTGGCCGACGAGCGCACCCAGGTCCGGGTTGGGCAGCCCACCGGTCTGAGTGGCCCATGCCGGTGCGCCCTCGCCGTGAAGTTCGGTGCTGTACAGATCCTGATGCATGTCGATGACCGTGTAGATGCCGTGGGCGTTCAGCGTCTGAACGGTTTGGTCGATTCCGGCCAGGTATTCGGTGTCGATGACGCCCGGCTCGGGCTCGACCGCAGCCCAGTCGACGCCGAGCCGAACAACGTTGAAACCGTTGTCCGCCAGGAACTGTGCGTCGTCGTCACTGAACCCCATTGCAGAAGGCAGATACGGGGGCACCTTGTAGACCACGTTCACGCCGTGCATGATGACGACCTGGCCATCGCTGTTGGTGACCCAGGTACCGGTCGTCGTCAGCTTGTTGACGTTGCCGAGGTTCGGTGGGGATCCGGCGATGGTGCCGAAGGCGCCGACATCACCGTGGGTGCCGAAGAGTCCCGCGATGCCGCCTGCACCACCTAATGCGACCAAACCCGTTGCAGGGCCGCCGATACCGCTGTCGCCGGCATCGCCGCCGTCACCACCGATGCCGAAAAACATCGAGCCGTTACCGCCGTCGCCGCCGATACCGCCAACCGCACCGTCGCCACCGTTGCCGCCGTCGCCGCCGAGACCGAAGAACAGCCCGCGTCCGCCACCACCGGCGCCACCCGCACCTCCGCGCGCACCCGAGGCTCCGGCGCCACCACCTCC
>JAEZKH010000207.1 GCA_023415515.1 Actinomycetes bacterium | reverse complement strand
TTACTGCGCCGACCGCATCGCCGAGGCCATCGAGTTCGAGGGCCCCGAAACCGTCGCCGCGGTATTCCTGGAGCCGGTGCAGAACGCCGGCGGCTGCTTCCCTCCCCCGCCCGGGTATTTCGAGCGGGTCCGCGAGATCTGCGACGAGTACGACGTGCTGCTGGTCTCCGACGAGGTGATCTGCGCCTACGGCCGCATCGGTTCGATGTTCGCGTGCAACGACTTCAACTACGTGCCGGACATCATCACCTGCGCCAAGGGGCTGACGTCGGGCTACTCGCCGATCGGCGCGATGATCGCCAGCGACCGGCTGTTCGAGCCGTTCAACGACGGCACCACCGTGTTCGGCCACGGCTACACGTTCGGCGGGCACCCGGTGTCGTCGGCCGTCGCGCTGGCCAACCTCGACATCTTCGAGCGCGAGGGGCTCAACGACCACGTCAAGGAGAACGCCCCCGCGTTCCGCGCGACGCTCGAGAAGCTCTCCGACCTGCCGATCGTCGGCGCCGTGCGCGGAGAGGGCTTCTTCTACGGCATCGAATTGGTCAAGGACAAGACGACCAAGGAGACGTTCAACGACGAGGAGTCCGAGCGGTTGCTGCGCGGATTCCTCACCCCCGCGCTGTGGGATGCCGGCCTGTACTGCCGCGCCGACGACCGCGGTGACCCGGTCGTACAGCTGGCGCCCCCGCTGATCAGCGGGCAGAAGGAGTTCGACGCGATCTACGACATCCTGCACAACGTCCTCGGGGAAGCCGGCCGCAGGCTCTGATACACAAGGTCCCAATTGACACTCTGATCACTTGAGTCACAGCGTGGCACCGCGGAATCGAGCGCTGAATCGCTTAATCTGCGGACACAATGGCGACCTTGACCATCGCTGGCCGGCGGGCGACCGCGCTGGCTGCAGCGCTTTTCTTCGCGGCAGCGCCTGCACTGGCGAACGCTGAGCCGCCTGCGGCGACCGATCCGTGCCCGTATCAGGTCAGCACGCCGCCCGCCGTCGACTCATCGGAGGTGCCGGTGGCAGGCGACCCGCCGCAGCCGCTCGCGGTGCCGTCGGACCCCGTCGGCGGTGACGCCCTCGGCGGCTGCGGCATCATCACCGCGCCGGGCACGCCACCGGTGCCCGACGACGTCTCCGCAGAGGCGTGGCTGGTGGCCGATCTCGACACCGGTGACGTCGTCGCCGCCAAGGATCCCCACGGCAGACATCGGCCCGCGAGCATCATCAAGGTGCTCGTGGCCATGCAGGCGCTGCGGGACCTGCCGATCCACAAGGTCATCGCAGGCACCGCCGACGACGCCGCCGCCGAAGGCACCAGGGTGGGCATCGGCGAAGGCGGCCACTACTCGATCCGCGACATCCTGCACGGGTTGCTCATGCATTCGGGCAACGACGCCGCCCATGCGCTTGCGATGCAGATGGGCGGGATGGACGCGACACTGGCCAAGCTCAACGACCTGGCCGGCAAGCTCGGTGGCCGCGACACCCGGGTGGCGACGCCGTCGGGTCTCGACGGCCCTGGCATGAGCACGTCGGCCTACGACATCGGGCTGTTCTACCGGTATGCCTGGCAGAACCCGACTTTCGCGGAAATCGTCGCGACACGCGAGTTCGACTTCCCCGGCCGCGGGGACGCCGGTTACCCGATCGAGAACGACAACAAGCTGCTCGACAACTACCCCGGCGCGATGGGCGGCAAGACCGGCTACACCGACGACGCGGGCCAGACCTTCGTCGGCGCGGCCAACCGGGACGGCCGCAGGCTCGTTGCGGTGCTGCTGCGTGGCACCCGTCAGCCGATCGCGCCGTGGGAGCAGGCCGCCCATCTACTGGACTACGGGTTCGCGACCGCACCCGGCACGAAGGTGGGCACGCTCGTCGAGCCAGACCCGTCGCTGCTGGCGACGCCACAGGAGGCCGCGACCGGCGCGCCGTTGGCGGCCGCCCCCCAACTGCCCGCCGCCGACGCGCTTCCGGTTCGGGTTGGCGTCGGGTTCGTCGGAACGGTCGTCGTGTTCTGCCTGATCATGTGTGCGCGGGCACTGAACCGGCGCCCGCAGCACCGCTGATCCGCGATTTGCTAATCTGGAATCGGTCAACTTTCTGACTCCGGACGAGGGGCACCGTACCCGGCCAGCGACAAGACGGTGTGTCCGGAGGTGTGTGTCATGGCATGGCTCATTCTCGTCGTCTCAGGTGTCCTCGAAGCGGTCTGGGCTACCGCATTGAGCAGGTCGGAGGCTCTCTCCAGGCCGATCCCGTCGCTGATATTCGTTGTCTCACTTGTTCTTTCGATGGCCGGTCTGGCGATCGCGATGCGCACGCTGCCCGCGGGCACCAGCTACGCGGTATGGGTGGCCATCGGCGCCGTGCTGACCGTGAGCTACGCGATGCTGACCGGCGCGGAGGCGGCGTCGGCGGTCAAGCTGCTGTTGATGGTCGGCGTCGTCGGCTGTGTCGCCGGCCTCAAACTGGTCAGCTGACCGTCACCGACGCCGGCTCAGCCGCGCGAAACCGAAGGCGCCGAGAGCGCCCACCGCCGTGGCGGTCAACACGCCGGCCGGTCCCAAGCCCTCCCGAACCTGCACGCGGGGGGTGATGACCGCCCCGGCGGGCGGTTCGATCGGTGCGGCTTCCATGTTCTCCCTGGCGGTCGCCGCCCACGCTGTCGCGAAGAGGATCAACCGGGCGGTGATGTAGGCGAACACCATCAGGCCGAGCACCGGACCGAACGTCGCTCCCGCGGGGCCGGTCATGACGGACTTGAGGTAGATCGAAGCCACCAGCTTGAAGATCTCGAACGCGACGGCGGCCATCAAGCCGGCCCTGGTCGCGCTGCGGAAGCTGATCGACTCGCGGGGCAGCCGCGCGATCATCGACGTGAACAGCAGCCAGGAGATGAACACCGACAGCAGCGTCGAACAGAGCCGCAAGCCGATGCTGACCCCCGGAAGATCCTGCAGCCCAAGCCATTCGACAATGTGCCGCATCAACCCCGAGCTGCTGACTGCGCTCAGCGCGATGGTCAGTGCGATCGCGCCGAACAGGAAGACGATCGCGATCAGATCGGAGATCTTGGTGCGGATGAACCCGTCGGGGTCCTGGCGGTGCAGTCCCCACATCTGGCTCAGCGCCTCGCGCAGGTTGGCCATCCAGCCGAGACCGGCCCACGCCGCCGTGGCCAGGCCGATGATCCCCACCGACGTGCGCGATTTGATGGCGGAGTCCATCAGGTCGACGAGCTGCTGGCCCAGATCCCCCGAGACGGTCGACTTGATCTTGTCGGTGATGTCGGCGAGCAGTTCAGGCTGGCTGGCCAGCACGAAGCCGGCGATGGCGAAGGCGACCATCAGCATCGGGAAGAGCGCGAAGATCGTGAAGTACGTGATGCCTGCGGCGTAGAAATCGCCCTTGCTGTCCTGGTAGCGCTCCTGTGCCCGCATGACGTGGTCGAACCACCTGTAGCGGGTCCGGAATCGATCGAGGATTCCCGGTTTGGCCGGTTCTGTCATACGCCGACCTCCAAGAACGCTATTGCCGTTGCTGCAGAAACCCTAGCCGCTCGTATACCCGCTTCAACGTCTTCGCAGACACCTCGTTGGCGCGAGTGGCGCCCGCGGCGAGGATGCCCTCGAGTTCGGTCGTGTCGGCGAGCAACTCGTCGACCCTCGCCTTGATCGGGGTGACGAACTCCACCACCGCCTCGGCGGTGTCTTTCTTCAGGTCGCCGTACCCGCGGCCGCCGTACCCTTCGACGAGTTCGGCGATGTCGGTACCGGTGACCGCGGACTGGATGGTCAGCAGGTTGGAGATGCCGGGCTTGGCTTCGGGGTCGTAGCGGATCTCACGCTCGCTGTCGGTGACCGCGGAGCGGATCTTCTTGGCCGTCGTAGCCGGATCGTCGAGCAGGCTGATCAGTCCGGCGTCGCTGGATGCCGACTTGCTCATCTTCGCCGTCGGATCGGCCAGGTCGTAGATCTTCGCGGTCACCTTCGGGATCATCGGCTCGGGGATGACGAAGGTATCCGGGAAGCGTGAGTTGAACCGCTGCGCGACGTCGCGCGCGAGTTCGAGGTGCTGTCGCTGGTCCTCACCCACCGGGACGAGGTCGGTGTCGTAGAGCAACACGTCGGCTGCCATCAGCACCGGGTAGGTGAACAGCCCCACTGTGGTGGCGTCGCTGCCCTCTTTCTGCGACTTGTCCTTGAACTGTGTCATCCGCGAGGCCTGACCGAAACCGGTGAAACACCCCAGCACCCAGGTCAATTCTGTGTGGGCGGGTACGTGGCTCTGCACGAAGATCGTCGACCGGAACGGGTCGACGCCCATGGCGAGATACTGCGCGGCCGTGGCCAGTGTGCGGCGGCGGAGCAGCGCCGGGTCCTGCGGCAACGTGATGGAGTGCAGGTCGACAACGCAGAAGTAGGTGTCGAACTCGTCCTGCAGACCCGCCCACTGGGCAACCGCACCGAGCGCGTTTCCGAGATGCAGCGAGTCAGATGTGGGTTGCACGCCGGAGAAGACGACGCGCTCGGCTGGCTTGCTCATGATGGCTCAATCATTTCACCCCGGGCATCACCGGTATTCGACGGTCACCGGGGCATGGTCTGACCAGCGCAGTGCGTAGGCATCGGCGCGCTCGACGCGCGCCGCCGTCGCGCGCGCACCCATGCCCGGCGTCACCAGCTGGTAGTCGATGCGCCAGCCCGCATCGTTGTCGAACGCGCGGCCGCGCCACGACCACCACGCATACGGGCCCGCCACGTCGGGATGCAATGCGCGCACCACGTCGACCCATCCCGTCGCGAGCAGGTCGGACAGCCACTGCCGCTCGCCGGGCAGAAAGCCCGATTTCTTGATGTTGCCCTTCCAGTTCTTGATGTCGTTCTCGGTGTGGGCGATGTTCCAGTCGCCGCACACCACGGCTTCGCGGCCGGACGCCAGCAGGGTCGCCATGCGATGTCCGAGCGCGGCCATGAACCGCTCCTTCTCGAGCTGGCGGTCGGTGCCCGCCTCGCCGGTCGGGACGTAGACGCTGGCCACGGTCAGGTCGCCGACGTCGACCTCGACGTAGCGGCCGTGCAATGCGAACTCCTCAGCACCCGCACCCACCCGGACATCGCCGAACGGCTTACGGCTCAACACCGCGACGCCGTTGCGGCCCTTCAGATGTGCGCCCGCCGAAGCCAGATACCAGCCGTCGTCGGTGGCGGGCCGCAGCGCATTCGCGAGTTGCTCGTCGTCGCAGCGGGTTTCCTGCAGACAGACCACGTCGGCGGCGGTGGTCGCCAGCCACGGCAGCAGCCCGAGATTGGTCTCCGACCGTTGCTTGATGGCCGCGCGGATGCCGTTGACGTTGACGGTGCTGACGATCAGGGCGCTCACGGCGC
This sequence comes from Actinomycetes bacterium, assembly GCA_023415515.1. Taxonomy (GTDB): domain Bacteria; phylum Actinomycetota; class Actinomycetes; order Mycobacteriales; family Mycobacteriaceae; genus Mycobacterium. Next base: position 15,946 of record JAEZKH010000207.1, on the reverse strand, counting down.
CGAACTCTAATCGACCTGCGACCGCGAACGTCGAAAGAGGACATGCGCGCACCGGCTTGCGGTACCGCCGGTATCACCTTTACTGTCGGCTCCATGGCCCTGCGCGAACCGATCCACCTCGGCACCGGCGAACCGATGCTTTTGCTGCACCCGTTCATGTTGTCCCAGAACGTGTGGAAATACGTCGCGCCGCAGATTGCCGAAACGGGTCGGTACGAGGTCTACGCCCCCACCATGCCCGGCCACAACGGCGGCGTCAGAGGCCAGGCCTTCCTGGACACCGCCGAACTCGCCGACGACATGGAGCGGCGCATGGACGAACTCGGCTGGAGCACCGCCCACATCGTCGGCAACTCACTCGGCGGCTGGGTCGCGTTCGAACTCGAGCGCCGGGGGCGAGCCCGCACGCTCACCGGAATCGCTCCGGCAGGCGGCTGGCACTGGTACACGCCGGCGAAGTTCGAGATCGTGGGGAAATTCGTCGCGGGCTTCCCGGTGTGGCTGGTCACCAAGATGCTCGGCCAGCGCGCGGTCAAGCTGCCGTTCGCCAAGCACCTCGCGTTCGTCGCCATCAGCGCGCACCCCGACACGCTCAACGACGTCGATCTGCCCGGCATCGTCGACGACTTCAGTCACTGCCCGGCCTACTACCAGCTGCTGGTGAAGTCGCTGCTGCTACCTGGTCTGCTCGAGCTCGCCAAGGCCAAGGCGCCCACGCATCTGGTGATCTGCGAGAAAGACCGGGTCCTACCGCATCCCCGTTTCACCCGGCACTTCACCACGCACCTGCCGCAGTCAGCGAAGGTCACCCACCTCGACGGGGTCGGGCACATCCCGATGTTCGAGGCGCCCGAGCGGGTCACCAAGGTGATCCTCGATTTCGTCGACGAGTACGCCCACCCGAAGGCGGGCTAGCCTAGCTCGTCACGGGCTGCTCGGTAACGCTTTCCAGTGTCTGGTTGAGCGTCTTGCTGGGCCGCATGACCGCGGTGAGCTTCTCCGGATCCGGGTAGTAGTAGCCCCCGATGTCCACCGGATTGCCCTGAACCTCAGTCAATTCCGACACGATGGCGTCTTCGTTCTTCTCCAGCGCTTTGGCCAGCTCGGCGAAATGGTCGGCGAGTTCGGGGTCCTCGGTCTGCTCGGCGAGCTCCTGCGCCCAGTACATCGCCAGGTAGAACTGGCTACCCCGGTTGTCGAGCTCGCCGGTCTTGCGCGACGGGCCCTTGTTGTTCTCCAGCAGCTTGCCGATCGCGCCGTCGAGGGTCTTGCCGAGAAGGGTCGCGCGCTCGTTGCCGGTCTTACGACCGATGTCCTCGAAACATGCTCCCAACGCCAGGAACTCACCGAGCGAATCCCACCGCAGGTGGTTCTCCTCGACCAACTGGTGCACGTGTTTGGGCGCCGAACCGCCTGCGCCCGTTTCGTACATGCCGCCGCCCGCCATCAGCGGGACGATCGACAGCATCTTGGCGCTGGTTCCCAGTTCGAGGATCGGGAAGAGATCGGTCAGATAGTCGCGGAGGATGTTGCCCGTCACGGCGATGGTGTCCTGCCCACGGATGAGCCGCTCCAACGTGTACCGCATCGCCCACACCTGCGGCATGATCTGGATGTGAAGGCCCTCGGTGTCGTGGTCGGCGAGATACTCCTTGACCTTCTTGCGAAGTTCGACCTCGTGCGGCCGTTCGGTGTCGAGCCAGAACAGCGCGGTCATGCCCGACGCGCGAGCCCGGGTGACAGCGAGCTTCACCCAGTCGCGGATCGCGGCGTCCTTGACCACCGGCATGCGCCAGATGTCGCCGGTCTCCACGTTCTGCGTCAGCAGCACCTCACCGGTGTCGATGTCGACGATGTTGGCGACGCCGTCTTCGGGAATCTCGAAGGTCTTGTCGTGCGACCCGTACTCCTCGGCCTTCTGCGCCATCAGGCCCACGTTGGGCACGGTGCCCATCGTCGTCGGGTCGAACTGCCCGTGCGTCTTGCAGAAATTCACCATCTCCTGATAGATCCGGGAGAAGGTGGACTCCGGATTGACCGCCTTGGTGTCCTTCGTCCGGCCGTCGGCGCCGTACATCTTGCCGCCCAGCCGGATCATCGCGGGCATCGACGCGTCGACGATCACGTCGCTCGGTGAGTGGAAGTTGGTGATACCGCGGGCCGAGTCGACCATCGCCAACTCGGGACGGTTCTCGTGCACGGCGTGGATGTCCTGCACGATCTCCTCGCGCTGCGACGCCGGTAGCGACTCGATCTTGTCGTACAGATCGCTCATCCCGTTGTTGACGTTGACGCCCAGTTCGTCGAGCACCTTCTGATGCTTTGCGAAGGCGTCCTTGTAGAACACCTTGACCGCGTGGCCGAAGACGATCGGGTGGCTGACCTTCATCATCGTGGCCTTCACGTGCAGCGAGAACATCACGCCCGTCTTGTAGGCGTCCTCGATCTGCTCCTCGAAGAACTCGCACAGCGCCTTCCGGCTCATGAACATGCTGTCGATGATGTCGCCCTCGTCGAGCGCGACCTCCGGCTTGAGCACGATGGTCTCCCCGCCGCTCGTCTCGAGCACCATCTTGACCTTTCGCGCCTTGTCCAGGGTCATCGACTTCTCGCCGTGATAGAAGTCGCCCTTTTTCATCGTCGCCACATGGGTGCGCGACGCCTGACTCCACTCACCCATGCTGTGCGGATGCTTACGCGCATACTCCTTCACCGCCTTCGGCGCACGGCGATCTGAATTGCCCTCGCGCAGAACAGGATTGACCGCGCTGCCGAGCACCCTTTGATAGCGGGCGCGGATCTCCTTCTCTTCGTCGTCCTTCGGGTCGCCCGGATAGTCCGGCAGGTCGTAGCCCTTGCCCTTCAGTTCCTTGATCGCGGCGAGCAACTGCGGCACCGAGGCGCTGATGTTCGGCAGCTTGATGATGTTGGTATCCGGGTCCTGCGTCAGCTCACCCAACTCGCGCAGGTTGTCGGGCACCCGCTGGTCCTCGGGCAGCCGATCGGAGAACTCGGCCAGGATGCGCGCCGCCACCGAGATATCACTGCTTTCGACGTTGATTCCGGCCGGCTCGGTGAAGGTCCGGATGATCGGCAGGAAGGCGTAGGTCGCCAGCAGGGGCGCCTCGTCCGTCAACGTGTAGATGATCGTCGGCTTGTCGCTCATATGGTGTCTCCCGGCCTGTCGTGTCGGCTATCAGTATCGCGTCGGTTATGAACCTACGCGTGCGTACGCAGGCCCGAAGATGGGGGCATTTGCCCCATGTGGCGCAGGCCCGACCGCGGCCACACTGGTCGTCGTGGTCACCTGGTGGCAGCCATGACCTGGCATGCGATACGCTTCTGGTCGGTCATGAGTGCCAGCGTCAAGCCCCGGCTTGCTGGCCGGCAACCCTCCAACCGCGGTGGGGTGCCCCGGGTGATGACCAGGTTGAGTAGCTGACCGCAGCTACACGGCAAGCGCGGGTCCGCCGACAAACGGACCCCCAGAGAACGGATGGAGGTCCATTTCCTATGAGCACGCCACAAGACCCGGCGAACTGGTCGTTCGAAACCAAGCAGGTCCACGCGGGCCAGACGCCCGACATCGCCACCAACGCGCGGGCGCTGCCGATCTACCAGACCACGTCCTACACGTTCAACAGCACCGAGCACGCCGCGGCCCTGTTCGGCCTCGCCGAGCCAGGCAACATCTACACCCGGATCATGAACCCGACCCAGGATGTCGTCGAGCAGCGTATCGCCGCACTGGAAGGTGGCGTCGCCGCGCTGTTTCTGGCCTCCGGTCAGGCCGCCGAAACGTTCGCGATCCTCAACCTCGCCAACGCGGGCGACCACATCGTGTCCAGTCCTCGGCTCTACGGCGGCACGTACAACCTGTTCCACTACACGCTGCCGAAGCTGGGCATCGAGGTCAGCTTCGTCGAAGACCCCGACGACCTGGAGTCGTGGCGGGCCGCGGTGAAGCCCAACACCAAGGCGTTCTTCGGGGAGACCATCTCCAACCCGCAGAACGACATCCTCGACATCCCCAACGTCGCCGCGGTCGCGCACGAGGCCGGCGTGCCGCTCATCGTCGACAACACCGTCGCCACCCCCTACCTGGTACAGCCGATCGCCCACGGCGCCGACATCGTCGTGCACTCGGCCACCAAGTACCTCGGCGGCCACGGCGCCGCGATCGCGGGCGTGATCGTCGACGGCGGCAATTTCGACTGGACCAACGGCCGCTTCCCCGGCTTCACCACCCCTGACCCCAGCTACCACGGCGTGGTGTTCGCCGAGCTGGGACCGCCCGCCTACGCGCTCAAGGCGCGCGTGCAGCTCCTGCGCGATCTGGGCAGCGCCGCCGCACCGTTCAATGCGTTCCTCATCGCCCAGGGCCTGGAAACGCTCAGTCTGCGCGTCGAGCGCCATGTCGCCAACGCCCAACGGGTCGCCGAGTTCCTCGAATCCCGTCCCGACGTCATTTCGGTGAACTATGCGGGCCTGCCGAGTTCGCCGTGGTACGAGCTGGGCCGCAAGCTGGCGCCAAGGGGCGCGGGCGCGGTGCTGGCCTTCGAGCTGGCGGGCGGCATCGACGCGGGCAAGGCGTTCGTCAACGCACTGACGCTGCACAGCCACGTCGCCAACATCGGCGATGTGCGATCGCTGGTCATCCACCCCGCCTCGACCACCCACTCGCAGCTGACGCCCGAGGAGCAGCTCGCCACCGGGGTGACGCCCGGCCTGGTGCGGCTCGCGGTCGGCATCGAGGGAATCGACGACATCATCGCCGACCTCGAGCAGGGCTTCGCGGCCGCCAAGCCCTTCCACGCCGCCGCAGACACCGACCCGGCGACGGTCTCAGCGTTTTAGGCGACGGTCGGTAAGGACGCAAGACGTGACAATCTTTGATGTGCCCATTGACACGCTGCCCGCCGAAGGTGAGGTCGCGATCGTCGACATCGGACCGCTGACGCTGGAGAGCGGCGCCGTCATCGACGACGTCTCCATCGCCGTGCAGCGGTGGGGTGAGCTGTCACCCGATCGCGACAACGTGGTGGTGGTGTTGCACGCGCTGACCGGTGACTCCCACATCACCGGGCCTGCAGGCCCCGGACATCCGACGGCCGGCTGGTGGGACGGGGTAGCCGGACCCGGCGCACCCATCGACACCGACCGGTGGTGCGCGGTGGCCACCAACGTGTTGGGCGGCTGCCGTGGGTCGACAGGTCCGAGTTCACTCGCGCGCGACGGCAAGCCCTGGGGCTCGCGGTTTCCGTTGGTGTCCATCCGCGACCAGGTGCAGGCCGACGTCGCCGCGCTCGCGGCGCTGGGCATCGACGAGGTCGCGGCGGTCGTCGGCGGCTCGATGGGTGGTGCGCGGGCACTGGAGTGGATGATCGCCTATCCCGACAGGGTCCGCGCGGCGCTGGTGCTCGCCGTCGGGGCACGTGCCACCGCCGATCAGATCGGCACCCAGAGCAGCCAGATCGCAGCGATCAAATCCGATCCGAACTGGAACGGCGGCGACTATTACGGCACCGGCCGCTCCCCCGACGTCGGGATGCAGATCGCCCGCCGGTTCGCCCACCTGACCTACCGGGGCGAGGTCGAGTTGGACGAGCGCTTCGGCAACGACGCGCAAGGCGACGAGGACCCGGCCTGCGGAGGCCGCTTCGCCGTGCAGAGCTATCTCGAGCACCAGGGCCACAAGCTGCTGAGCAGGTTCGACGCAGGCACCTACGTCGCGCTCACCGAGTCACTGTCCAGCCACGACGTCGGCCGTGGCCGCGGCGGCATCAAGGCGGCGCTGGGCAGTTGCCCGGTGCCGGTGATCGTCGGGGGCATCACCTCGGACCGGCTGTACCCGATTCGGCTGCAGCAGGAATTAGCCGAGCTTCTACCGGGTTGTGCGGAGTTGAGAGTTGTCGACTCGAGCTACGGTCACGACGGGTTCCTCGTCGAGTCGGAGGCGGTCGGCATCCTGATCCGCGAGACATTGGAGCTGGCATCCAGGTGACCCGGTCGCAACAGCGTTCATTGTCGTTCGGTGCTGAGGCGGCGGCATACGAACGCGGTCGGCCGTCGTACCCACCCGAGGCCATCGACTGGCTGCTGCCGCGCGGCGCCAAGGATGTGCTCGACCTCGGCGCCGGCACCGGAAAGCTGACCACTCGGCTCGTCGAACGGGGGCTCGATGTCGTCGCGGTCGATCCGATCCCGGAAATGCTGGAACTGCTGAGCAATTCGCTGCCCGAAACACCCGCGCTGCTGGGTACGGCCGAGGACATCCCGCTCCCCGACGACAGCGTGGACGCGGTGCTGGTCGCGCAGGCCTGGCACTGGTTCGATCCGGAGCGTGCCGTCAAGGAGGTCGCCAGGGTGCTGCGTCCCGGCGGGCGCCTCGGCCTGATCTGGAACACCCGCGACGAGCGGATGGGCTGGGTCAAGGACCTCGGCCGCATCATCGGTCACGAGGACGACCCGTTCAGCCACGAGGTCACGCTGGCGGAACCGTTCGCCGCGATCGAACGCGATCACCACGAGTGGACGAGCTATCTCACCCCTCAGGCGCTGATCGATCTCGTCGCATCGCGGAGCTACTGCATCACGTCGCCGGCAGACGTGCGGACCCAGGTGCTCGAGCGCGTGCGCGAACTGCTTGCCACCCATCCCGCGCTGGCCAACAGCAACGGGTTGGCGCTGCCCTACATCACGGTCAGCATCCGGGCCACGCTGCCCTGACGCGCGACGTCCCATCCCGCCGTAATGTCCAAAATGGCTATTTCGGCTATTCTGAACCTATGACCGGAACCCTGAAAACGGTGAGCTATCGCAACAGCGACGGCGAACTGGTCGACGTTCCCACCGTGGCCGCCACCCGGTTCAAGAACGAGTTCGGCGCCATATTCGAACAGGCCGCCCTCGGCGGAGCAGTGGCGATCACCAAGCACAACACGCCGAAGGCCGTGCTGCTGTCCTATGCCGAGTTCGAGGCCCTGACGAAGTCCGCTTCTCCGGCGCTCGACGAATTGACCGACGAGTTCGACGAACTTCTCGCCGGGATGCAGACCGCCGAGTCCAGGGCGGCCACGGCGGCCGCGTTCGACGCCACGCCGGAGGAGTTGGGGCGCGCTGCGGTATCGGCTGCCCGCCGGACGCGTCGCTGACAACGGCCGATGGCCCGCAAGGCCAGGCCCGCCCCGCGCATCTACGTGCTGGCCGGCGTGAACGGCGCAGGCAAGAGCAGCATCGGCGGTGCGATGCTGCGCGAGGCGGGGGCCGACTACTTCAACCCCGACGAAGCCGCCGCGGCCCTGATCGCCGCGAATCCCGGCCTCGACCAAACCAAAGCCAATGCCGCAGCGTGGCGACAGGGAAAGCGGTTGCTGGAGAAGGCGATCGAGGAACGACTCGACTTCGCCTTCGAGACCACACTCGGCGGCTCGACGATGACGCGCCTGCTCGGCGAGGCCGCCGCGAAGGGCTTCGAGGTTCGCATCTTCTACGTCGGGCTCGCCGGCCCGGAAGAGCACATCGCGCGGGTGGCCAATCGGGTGAGCCGAGGCGGACACGACATCCCCGAGGCGACGATCCGGCGGCGCTGGCGGCACAGTAGACAGAACCTGATCGCCCTGCTGCCCGCCTTGACCGAGCTACGGGTCTACGACAACTCCGCCGACGCCGACCCCGCCGCCGGGGCCTGCCCGCAGCCGACGCCGGTTGTGCACCTCGTCGGCGGCGAGATCGTCGGCCCGTCCGACTTGTCGGCGACACCGCAATGGGCCAAGCCGATCGTCGCGGCCGCGCTGAAGATGGGTTGAGCTACCGCGTGCCGAACCAGCGGGCGAGCGCGACCCGCAGCCGCCCGGCGTCGGCGTCGGTGAACGTGTCGGTGGCCCAGGCCACGTAACCGTCGGGGCGTACGAGCAGCGCCGCGGGCCCGTCGCTCAGCGTCCCCGCCGCGATGTCCACCGCATCGGTCCACGCCGCCGCGGCCGTCGCAGCGGCACCCGCGGTGGCGTCGACCAGCACCGGTCGCGCGTCGTGCAACAGCTCCACCACCCGCCGTCCGTCGCCGAGGACGAAGTCGGGCACCATCAGACCGGAGAGCAGGTGGTCGTCGCCGACGTCGTAACGGACGTCGGAACCGGCAAGCAGCCCCGCCATGTGCCCGGCGACGTGCGGTTGCGAGACCAGCTCACCGAACAGCGAACGTAACGCCTCGACCTCCGGCCCCGGTGCGGCGAGCGCGAGTTGGGCCTGCGAGTGCATCATCACCCGCTCGCCGACCGGATAGCGCTCGGACTCATACGATTCGAGCAGCCCGTCGGGTGCCCGGCCCGCCACTTCGGCGGCCAGCTTCCAGCCGAGGTTGACGGCGTCCTGCATGCCGAGGTTCAACCCCGGGCCGCCCATCGGGGAGTGCACATGCGCGGCGTCGCCGAGCAGCAACACCCGGCCCGCGCGATACCGGTCGGCCTGCCGCGAGTTGATGCCCTCCATCCGGCGAAGGGCATGCGGGCCCGGCTTCGTCGGCGGCTGCAGCGGCACATCGGCTCCGAGGATGCGCCGCAGGCAGTCCCGAAGCTCGTCGAGCGTCATCGGGCCGTCGACGCTGCCCGGCGTCCAGCCGTATTCGACCGTCCCGAGCAGCGGCCGGTCCGGTTCGATCGGGAAGGCGATCACCGTGCCCTTGTCGAACCTGTTGTGGCCGAACGGCAATAGGCCGAAGCCCGGGATGTCGTAGCCCCGCCCGGGCACGAGTAGCTCTTCTGGCAGATGAACGTGGGCGAGCCTGCTCACGATCGGCGCCGTGTGTCCTGGGAAGCCGATGCCCGCGTCCTTGCGGACTGTGCTCCGTCCGCCGTCGGCCCCGACCAGGTAACCGGTTTCGAGTCGGTGCGTACGGTCGGACGTCGCCACGGTCAGCGCGACGTGGTCGGCTTGGGGCCGCAGCGCCGTCAGTTCACTACCCCACCGGATGTCGACGCCCAGATCACGGGCGCGTTTCTCCAACAGGCGGACCAGTCGCGGCTGCTGGATCAACAAGGCGTGCATCGGGTTGTCCCCGACGTCGGCGAAGTCCAGCCCGATGCCTGCGAACATCCAGCCGTGAGTCGGCTTGGGCGGCCCGTCGTCGCCGCCGAAGAGCTGGTACACGCCGCGCATGTCGAGCTGCCGGATCACTTGTCCGACAAGACCGTTGGCCTTCGGCTCGGCACTCGGGCCCGGCAGCTTGTCCAGCACGACGGGCCGCACGCCCGCCAGCGCCAGTTCGCACGCCAGCAGCAGGCCGTTGGGTCCCGCGCCGGAGATGACCACGTCAGCGGCTTCGACGGTCATCGCGTGCTCCGTCTCGTAGGCGTCGGCTCCGGTAGGCCTGCGGCGACCTCGGCGAAGCCGGCGCGGAGCAGGTCGGTGATCGCGACCGGCGGTTCGGACCGCACGTAGGTCTCCGTCGCCGCGTCGCCGACCGCCCGCACGACGGCCGCCACCAGCCGCGGGTAGAGGTCGCGCTCCGGATCGGTGCCGGTGCGCTCGGCGACGGCCTCGAGCCACTCGTCGAACAGCTCCCTGTTTGCGGCATCGCGGATCTCCGGTCGCATCAACAGCTTTCGGACCTCGGCGAGCTCGGTCCGGCTGGGGATCCTGTTCTCCTCGCCGCCGGCTTCCCGGAGGTCCTCTTCCAGCGGGGTGACCACTGATTCGGTGATCGATGTCCACAGCGGTTCGTCGCGCGGGCGGTCCCGCAGGACGGTGATGCTGCGCCGCAGGCGTTCGGTCTGCCGGTAGGCCAGCGCTTCGTACTTGCCGGTGAAGTAGTTGTTGAACGTGCGCAGCGAGACCCCGGCCAACTCGGCGATCGCCTCGCGCGTGACGGCGTCGAGGCCGCGCTCGAACGCCAGGGTCAAGGCGGCGTCGCTGAGCGCGCGTCGGGTGTCGAGCTTCTTACGCTCCCGCAGGCCGGTCACCCAACCCACGATACAGAAAATTGCACACTAGGCAATTTTTCCCTACGGGCAGCTTTGCTAGCTGGTGCCCAACGGGTCGATGGTCGCCGAGATGTAGAGGACCGCGGCGCTGACGGTCGCGGTGGTCACGAAGTCGATGGTCTTGGTGCGTACCGCGAGCAGGCCCGCCCGCTCGTCGGTGAGGGCTATGCGCAGCGCGGCGGCGACCGCCACACCGATGCCGAGAACCAGGGCGCCGCGTCGCCAGTATCCGGCGATCACCAGGCCGAACGCCGCCACGAAGATGAGGCCGACCAGCAGGATCGGCCACTGGCCGCGGAGCACCTTGCGGGCGAACTCCCGTGGCGTCACTGCGCCCGTTCGGCGAGTTCGACGACGTTGGCCAGCAGGAAGGCCCGGGTCAGCAGGCCCACGCCCCCAGGGTTCGGCGACACGTGACCTGCCACCTCCCACACATCGGGGGCGACGTCGCCGACCAGCTTGCCGTTCTGATCGCGGCTCACCCCGACATCGACGACGGCCGCACCCGGCTTCACCATCTCGGCGGTGACCATATGGGGCACCCCTGCGGCAGCGATGACGATGTCGGCCTCGCGGGTCAGCTGGGGAAGGTGCCGAGTCGCGGTGTGGCACAACGTCACCGTGGCGTTCTCGGAGCGCCTGGTGAGCAGCAGTCCCAACGGTCTGCCGACGGTCACGCCCCTGCCGATCACGACCGCATGGGCGCCCGCGATCTCCACCTCGAAACGCCTCAACAGATGCACGATTCCGCGCGGCGTGCACGGCAGCGGCGCGGGCTCGTTGAGCACCAGCCTGCCCAGGTTCATCGGGTGCAGACCGTCGGCGTCCTTGCCCGGGTCGAGGCGTTCCAGCGCGGCGTTCTCGTTGAGGTGCCTTGGCAGGGGCAGTTGGATGATGTAGCCCGTGCACTCCGGGTTGGCGTTCAGCTCGTCGATGGTCTCGTCGAGCTTCGCCTTGCTGATGTCGGCAGGCAGATCGCGGCGGATGGAGTTGATACCGACCTTCGCGCAGTCGGCGTGCTTCCCGCGCACATAGGCCTGCGAACCAGGATCGTCGCCGACGAGAACCGTACCGAGTCCCGGCGTGCGCCCGGCCGCGGTCAGCGCCTCCACCCGCTCCTTCAGGTCGACGAAGATCTCGTCCCGCGTGGCCCTACCGTCCAATGTGATCGCACCCACGGCACTCAGTCTGGCATGCTCCCCTGCTATGAACAGCGCGCCCGATGTGTTCACCCCCGCCAAGCTCGGCCCGGTCACGCTGCGCAACCGCGTCATCAAATCGGCGACCTTCGAGGGCGCCACCCCGAACGCACTCGTCACCGACGACCTCATCACGTATCACCGGCTGCCCGCCGCGGGCGGTGTCGGCATGACGACGGTCGCCTATCTGGCCGTGACGAAGGGCGGCCGCACCGAGGGCAACGTGCTGTGGTGGCGGCCCGAGGCGATTGGGGGCCTGCGCAGGCTGACCGACGCCGTTCACGCCGAAGGCGCCGCGATCAGCGCCCAGATCGGTCATGCCGGCCCGGTCGCCAACGCGCGCACCACCAAAGCCAAGGCGTATGCGCCCGTGCGGTTCTTCAACCCGCTTTCGATGCGGTTCGCGAAGAAGGCCGACGCCGACGACATCCGCGACATCATCGACGCCCACGCCGCTGCGGCGCGGTACGCGATCGAGGCCGGTTTCGACGCGGTCGAGATCCATCTGGGCCACAACTATTTCGCCAGTTCGTTCCTGAGCCCGTTGATCAACCGGCGCGACGACGAGTTCGGCGGCTCGCTGGCGAACCGCGCCAAGGTCGCGCGCGGCATCGTGATGGCGGTGCGCCGGGCAGTCGAGAACGAGGGCACGCCGATCGCGGTCACGGCGAAGCTGACGATGGCCGACGGCGTGCGCGGCGGCATCTCGATCGACGAGTCGCTGCAGACGGCCAAGTGGCTCGAAGAGGACGGCGGCCTCGACGCCATCGAGCTCACCGCGGGGAGCTCGCTGGTCAACCCGATGTACCTGTTCCGCGGCGACGCCCCCGTCAAGGAGTTCGCCGGGGCGTTCAAGCCGCCGCTGCGGTGGGGCATCCGGATGACCGGGAAGAAATTCCTGCGTGAGTACCCCTACCGCGAGGCGTTCCTGCTGCGCGACGCCAAGAAGTTCCGCGCCGAGCTGACGCTGCCGCTGATCCTCCTCGGCGGCATCACGAACCGCGAAACGATGGACCTCGCGATGGCCGAGGGATTCGACTTCGTGGCGATGGGACGGGCGCTGCTCGCCGAGCCGGACCTGATCAACCGCATCAAAGACGATGGCGACGCGCACACGGTGTTGTCGGCGTGCACGCACTGCAACAAGTGCATGGCCACCATCTACAGCCACACCCACTGCGTGGTGACCGGCTCGCCGGGCTGACTTGCCGCGACTGGGCTGATGGCGGGGCAACAGATCACCGACACCGCACAGTGGGGGCGACCCTACCTATAGAGTTGGTCGCGATGACACGACCAGCCCCGCCCGCGCTGACCGTTCGCAACGATGGCTCGGCGCGCACCTTCGCCGCTGGAAACGATGTGGTCATCGGCCGTGATCTCCGCGCCGACGTCCGTATCGCACACCCTTTGATCTCGCGCGCGCACCTGGTGTTGCGGTTCGACCAGGGCCGGTGGGTAGCCATCGACAACGGCAGCCTCAACGGAATGTTCGTCAACGGCCGCCGCGTGCCGACCGTCGACATCTCCGACGGTCTGCACGTCAACATCGGCAACCCCGACGGTCCCGAGTTGGTGTTCGAGGTGGGCAGACAGCAGGCGGCGGGACGGCCGCCGACGTCCGCGATCCCGGTCGCCAGGCCGAGCGCGTCGTGGCCGAGCCAGCAACCGGCCGCCGCGCCACCCTCGGCGGCCCGCCCGTACCCGTCCACCCAACAGCCGCGCTATCCGAGCGGCCCGCCCGGATACACCGGATCGCAGCCGCAGCCAAGGGTTCCGACCGCGGCGTCGGTTCCGGCCGCCCGCTCCGGCCTCTCGCAACCGGCGTTGGAGTCGGTGACGGCGCTCGGCCCCACGGCGGCACCGCGTTCGAGCGAGGGCAACCTCGCGACGAGCATGCTGAAGATCCTGCGGCCCAGCAGGCCCGCCGAGGCACCCGCGGGCTCGATCAAAATCGGCCGCAACACCGACAACGACATCGTCATCCCCGATGTGCTGGCCTCGCGCCACCACGCAACCCTGATCCCGAACGGCCAGGGCGGCGCGGAGATCCGCGACAACCGCAGCATCAACGGAACCTTCGTCAACGGTTCGCGCGTGGAGAGCGCCATGCTGCGCGACGGCGACACCGTCACCATCGGCAACGTCGACCTGGTGTTCCACGGCGGCATGTTGGTCCGTCGCACCGAGACCAGCGCGGCCAGCGGCACCGGCGGCCTGGACGTGCACGGCGTGACGTGGACCATCGAGGGCAACAAGACGCTGTTGGACAACATCTCGCTGACCGCGAGGCCGGGCACGTTGACGGCGGTCATCGGCCCCTCCGGTGCGGGCAAGTCGACATTCGCGCGGTTGGTCGCGGGTTACACGCACCCGACCACGGGCACCGTCGCCTTCGAGGGCCACGACATCCACGCCGAGTACGCGTCGCTGCGCTCCCGGATCGGCATGGTTCCCCAGGACGACGTCGTGCACGGGCAGCTCACCGTCGAACAGGCGCTGATGTACGCCGCCGAGCTACGCCTTCCGCCCGACACCAACAAAGAAGACCGCGAACGGGTCGTCGCGCAGGTACTCGAGGAACTCGAGATGACCCAGCACCGCAAGACACGCGTCGACAAGCTGTCCGGCGGTCAGCGCAAGCGCGCGTCGGTGGCGATGGAGCTGCTGACCGGGCCGTCGCTGCTCATCCTCGACGAACCGACGTCGGGACTCGACCCCGCGCTCGACCGCCAGGTCATGACGATGCTGCGCCAGCTCGCCGACGCCGGCCGCGTGGTGTTGGTCGTCACCCACTCGCTGTCCTACCTCGACGTCTGTGACCAGGTGCTGCTACTGGCACCGGGCGGCAAGACCGCGTTCTGCGGGCCGCCCAGCCAGATCGGTGCCGCGATGGGAACCACCAACTGGGCGGACATCTTCAGCACCGTGGCGCGCGATCCGGACGCGGCGCACCAGCGTTATGTCGCCCTGACCGGACCGACGCCGCCGCAGCCGCCCTCGCAGACCCCCGGCGATCTCGGCAAGCCGACGAAAACCAGTGTGCGACGGCAGTTCTCGACCATCGCACGACGGCAGATGAGGCTGATCGTCTCCGACCGCGGCTACTTCATCTTCCTGGCGTTCCTGCCGTTCATCATGGGGATCCTGTCGCTTTCGGTGCCCGGTGACGTCGGCTTCGGTGTGCCCGTGCCCGCCATCCAGGGTGGTGCGGCACCCAACGAGCCCGGCCAGATACTGGTGTTGCTCAACGTCGGCGCGATCTTCATGGGCACCGCGTTGACGATCCGCGCGCTGATCGGCGAGCGCGCCATCTTCCTGCGCGAGCAGGCGGTCGGATTGTCGACCACCGCTTACCTCATGGCGAAGGTGATCGTGTTCGCCGCGTTCGCGATCGTGCAGTCGAGCATCGTGACCGCGATCAACATCTGGGGCAAGAAGTGGGGTCCAGGCGCCGTCACCAGCGGCGCGGTGATCCCCAACCGAAGCCTCGAGCTGTTCGTCGACATGGCCGCCTGCTGTGTGGCGGCCGCGATGGTGGGTCTGGCCCTCTCGGCGCTGGCGAAGTCCAACGAGCAGATCATGCCGCTGCTGGTGGTGGCGATCATGTCGCAGTTGGTGTTCCAGGGCGGCATGATCCCGGTGACCGGCCGCATCGTGCTCGACCAGTTGTCGTGGCTCACCCCGGCCCGCTGGGGCTTCGCCGCGACGGCGTCGACCATCGACCTTCTCAGGCTCGTGCCAGGACCACTGACACCGCAGGACTCACACTGGAGGCACGAGCCCGGCACATGGTGGTTCAACATGGCCATGCTCGGGGTGATCTGCGTCGGGTACCTCAGCCTCGTGCGCTGGAAGATCCGCCTCAAGGCCGGTTAGCGCCGTCAGCGCCGTCTGCTCACTGGCCGTGCACATCGAGACCGTGCGCGGCGGCGAAGGCCAGCGCCTGTTCGAGGTCGACGCGCGCGCCGCGCACCGACGCCGTTGTCCACAGTGTCGGGTCCACGTGTGCGCCGCGCAGATCGGCCTCGTCGAGTCGGGTGTCCTGGGTGCGGGCGCCGCGCAGATCGGCGCGCCGCAGCAGGGCCTTGCGGAGGTCAGCCTTGACCAGGCCGGCCTCGCGCAGTCGGCAGTCCGACAGATCGACCCCGCGCAGGTCGCAGTCGCCGAGGACCGCCAGTGTGAAGTCGACCTCGCCGAACGGCACCGGCCGCAGCCGGCATTCGGTGAACATCGAGCCGAGCAGACTGCAATGCCGAAAGGTGCTGTGCCACAGCGTTGTCCTACGGAAAACACAGTTACGGAAAGCCGATCCGACGTGCTCGGACTCGCCCATGTCGACGCCGCTGAAATCACATTCGGTGAATACGGCCCGTTCCGTGCGCAACCGGAACAGATCGTCATCACGGAAGTCATGGGAGACGAACTCCCGTTCCTTCCATACGGTTTCGGTCTCAGACACGCGATCAGCCGGGCACCGACGGCAGAGCGTTCAGCGCGTACTCGGTGATCGAGATCAGTGCCGCGGTCGAGGACTGCCGATCGCGCGCATCGACGGTGATGATCGGAATGTGATCGGCCAGCGCGAGCGCCTTCCGCACTTCGTGCGGCGGATACGTTGGCGCGTCGTCGAATTCGTTGATCGCGATCAGAAACGGCATCTTCCTGGCCTCGAAAAAGTCCACCGCGGCGAAGCTGTCCTGCAGCCGTCGGGTGTCGACGAGGATGATGGCGCCGATCGCGCCGCGGACCAGGTCGTCCCACATG
>JAEZKH010000153.1 GCA_023415515.1 Actinomycetes bacterium | reverse complement strand
CCATCGTCCTCGGCGTCAACCAGGACAAGTACGACCCGGCGGCACACGCGATCATCTCCAACGCCTCCTGCACCACCAACTGCCTGGCCCCGATGGCGAAGGTCATCGACGAGGGGTTCGGCAACGAGCGCGGTCGCATGACCACGATCCACGCCTACACCCAGGACCAGAACCTGCAGGACGGGCCGCACAAGGACCTGCGTCGCGCCCGCGCCGCCGCGCTGAACATCGTCCCGACGTCGACCGGCGCCGCGAAGGCCATCGGGCTCGTGCTCCCCGAACTCAAGGGCAAGCTCGACGGGTTCGCGCTGCGCGTGCCGATCCCCACCGGGTCGTGCACCGACCTGACCGCCGAACTGAGCAAGTCGGCCACCGTCGACGAGATCAACGCGGCGTTCAAGGCCGCCGCCGACGGCCCGCTCAAGGGCATCCTCCGGTACTACGACGCACCGATCGTGTCGAGCGACATCGTCACCGACCCGCACAGCTCGATCTTCGACGGGGGCCTGACGAAGGTGATCGACAACCAGGCCTAGACCGTGTCCTGGTACGACAACGAGTGGGGTTACTCCAACCGGCTCGTCGACCTGGTCGCGTTGGTCGGCAAGTCGCTTTAGACCGATGGTCAAAACGCTCGACGACCTACTCGCAGAGGGAGTTTCGGGCCGCGGGGTGTTGGTCCGCTCGGATCTCAACGTGCCGCTCGACGACAACGGCGAGATCACCGACCCCGGCCGGATCGTCGCTTCGGTCCCCACACTGAAGGCGTTGTCGGACGCAGGGGCCAAGGTGGTCGTCACCGCACACCTAGGCAGGCCGAAAGACGGTCCGGATCCGAAGTTCTCGCTCGCCCCCGTCGCCAGAGCGCTCGGCGAGCGGCTCGACCGGCATGTCCAGCTGGCCGGCGACGTGGTGGGCACCGACGCGCTCGCCCGCGCCGAAGGGCTCACCGACGGCGACATCCTGCTGCTGGAGAACGTCCGCTTCGATCCCCGCGAGACCAGCAAGGACGACAAGGAGCGGCTGGCGCTGGCGAAGCAGCTGGCCGAACTGGTCGCCGCGCCGGACGGGTCGCCCGGGGCATTCGTCTCCGACGGCTTCGGTGTGGTCCACCGCAAGCAGGCCTCGGTGTACGACGTCGCGACGCTGCTGCCGCACTATGCGGGCAAACTGGTGGCCGCCGAAATCGACGTCCTCGAGCAGTTGACCAGCTCGACCGAGCGGCCGTATGCGGTCGTGCTCGGCGGCTCCAAGGTGTCGGACAAGCTGGCGGTCATCGAGAACCTGGCCACCAAGGCCGACAGCATCCTCATCGGCGGCGGTATGTGTTTCACCTTCCTTGCCTCCCAAGGTGTTTCGGTGGGCACCTCGCTGCTGGAGGAGGGGATGATCGACACCTGCCGCAAACTGCTCGAAGACCACGGCGATGTGATCCACCTGCCGGTCGACATCGTGGTGGCGGAGAAGTTCGCGGCGGACTCGCCGCCGGAACGCGTGGCCGCCGACGAGATTCCCGACGGCACGATGGGACTCGACATCGGGCCGGGATCGGTTCAGCGGTTCACCACCCTGCTGTCCAACGCCAAGACCATCTTCTGGAACGGCCCCATGGGCGTTTTCGAGTTCCCGGCGTTCGCCGATGGCACCAAGGGTGTCGCCGAGGCGATCATCGGCGCGACCACGAAGGGCGCGTTCAGCGTCGTCGGCGGTGGCGATTCGGCGGCAGCGGTGCGGCAACTGGGCCTGCCCGACGACGGCTTCTCCCACATTTCGACCGGCGGCGGCGCCTCTCTGGAATACCTTGAGGGCAAGACCCTCCCCGGTGTCGACGTCCTGAGCTCGTGAGAAAGGCAGACCGTGTCGCGTAAGCCGCTGATCGCCGGCAACTGGAAGATGAACCTCAACCACTTCGAAGCGATCGCGCTGGTGCAAAAGATCGCCTTCTCGTTGCCGGACAAGTACTTCGACAAGGTCGACGTCGCCGTCATCCCGCCGTTCACCGACCTGCGCAGCGTGCAGACCCTGGTCGACGGCGACAAGCTGCGGCTGACCTATGGCGCGCAGGACCTGTCCCAGCATGACTCCGGCGCCTACACCGGTGAGATCAGCGGTGCGTTCCTCGCCAAGTTGGGGTGCACGTTCGTCGTCGTCGGGCACTCCGAGCGGCGCACCTACCACGGCGAAGACGACGCCCTGGTGGCCGCGAAGGCCGCCGCCGCGTTCAAGCACGAGCTCACACCGATCATCTGCATCGGCGAGCAGCTGGAGGTCCGCGAGGCGGGCAACCACGTCGAGCACAACATCGAGATGCTGCGCGGTTCGCTGGCGGGCCTGTCGGCCGAACAGATCGGCCGGTCGGTCATCGCCTACGAACCCGTATGGGCGATCGGCACCGGCCGGGTCGCCGGCGCCGCGGACGCCCAGGAAGTCTGCAAAGCGATTCGTGACGAGCTCGGCCGACTCGCCGATCCGCGATCGGCCGCCGGCGTCCGAGTGCTGTACGGCGGCTCGGTCAACGCCAAGAACGTGGGCGAGATCGTCGCCCAGGAGGACGTCGACGGCGCGCTGGTCGGGGGCGCGTCGCTCGACGGCGAGCAGTTCGCGACGCTGTCGGCGATCGCCGCAGGCGGCCCGCTGCCCTGACCGCCGGGCATGGCGATTCGCGCCTGACCAGGCCGTCCCTGTAGGCTGGCCGCCATGGAATTGGGCTTGCAGATCGCGCTGGTCGTCACCAGTGTCCTGGTGATCCTGCTCGTGTTGCTGCACCGCGCGAAGGGTGGCGGTCTGTCCACCCTGTTCGGTGGCGGCGTTCAGTCCAGCCTCTCGGGATCCACCGTGGTGGAGAAGAACCTCGACCGGTTGACGCTCTTCATCACCGGCATCTGGATCGTCTGCATCATCGCGGTCGCGCTCCAGATCAAATACGCCTAGCGCCGACGTCGCCGCACATCAAGCGGCCAGGCAACTTGTGTGATTCAGTTAGCCGTGCCCGTCTCCGGGGCCCGTCACACGAGAGGCCGTATGAACACTCCTCAGGGGCCGCAGCCATACCGGCACAATCAGCCGCCGCCACCGCAACACCACTGGCCACCGCCTCAGCAGCACCGGTATCCGCCACCACCCCAGCAGCACCGACCGCCGCCTCCGCAGCAGTATCGCCAGGCGCCCATGCCGCACCAGCCGGGGCAACAGCCCGGCGTCTACGGCCACCGCGGTGAGGGCATCGTGGTCAACACCCAGTTCTTCCCGCTCGCATGGCTGCTGTTCTTCGTCAAGCCGAGGATCGCCGTCGACGGTCACGAGGCGCAGGTTTCGGGCTGGGGCCGCACCCATGTGCCTGCCCGGCCGGGTCAACACCACGTGCACGTCCACGTGCCGTACTTCTTGCCCTCGAAGCTGGGGCAGGCCGACGCCACCGTCGAAGTGCGTCCCGGGCAGGTGGCCGAACTCGAGTACAAGGCGCCGCTGTGGGCGTTCAGTCCGGGTGCGCTGGGCGTCGGGCCGCAGAAGTACAACGGCGTCGGGATCACCGTAGCGATCGTGTTGATTCCCTTCGTGCTGATGTTCTTGCTGTTCGTTCTGCTGGTCGTGGTGGCGGCGCTCTGATCGACGGCGGCACGCTCTGCACGCCGCAACCATGTCGCCGATAATCGGGTGATGGCAGACGGATCCGACACCTCGCTTGCGCCGATCGGCTCCGTGCGCCGCACCAGAGTCGGCCGCGAGGCCACCGAGCCGATGCGCGAGGACATTCGTCTCCTCGGCACCATCCTCGGCGACACGGTGCGTGAACAGAACGGCGGCGCGGTCTTCGATCTCGTCGAACGCGCAAGAGTGGAGTCGTTCCGGGTGCGCCGCTCGGAGATCGACCGCGCCGACCTGGCCGGGCTCTTCCACGGCATCGACGTTCGTCGGGCCATTCCCGTCATTCGGGCGTTCACGCACTTCGCGCTGCTCGCCAATGTGGCAGAGGACATTCACCGGGAACGCCGACGCGCAATCCACGTGGCGGCAGGCGAGCCGCCGCAGGACAGCACCCTCGCGGCGACCTATCTGAAACTCGACTCGGCCGAGCTCGATGCGGATACCGTGACCGAGGTCTTGGCTGACGCGCTGGTGTCACCGGTGATCACCGCCCACCCCACCGAGACCCGTCGGCGCACGGTGTTCGACACGCAGCATCGCATCACCGAGCTGATGCGACTGCGGCTGCAGGCCCACACCCACACCGCGGACGGCCGCGACATCGAAACCGAGCTGCGCCGCCACATCCTCACGCTGTGGCAGACCGCGTTGGTCCGGTTGTCGCGGTTGAAGATTCAAGACGAGATCGAGACCGGCCTGCGGTACTACCCGGCCGCCTTCCTCGAGGTCATCCCGAAGGTCAACGCCGATGTCCGGGCCGCGCTGCAGGCCCGGTGGCCGGACGCCGGACTGCTCGAGAGGCCCATACTGCGACCGGGGTCGTGGATCGGCGGTGACCGTGACGGCAACCCGAACGTCACCGCCGACGTCGTCAGGCTGGCCACCGCCAGCGCGGCGTTCACCGCCCTAGCCCATTACTTCGCCGAGATCACGTCGCTGGAGGAGGAGCTGTCGATGTCGGCGCGGCTCGTCACGGTCAGCGACGAACTGGAGGCTTTGGCCGGCGCGTGTGACGAACCCGCCCGCGCCGACGAGCCGTACCGACGAGCGATGCGGGTCGTGCACGCCAGGTTGACATCGACGGCGCGCGAGATCCTCGATGACCAACCCGAGCACGAGCTCGACCTCGGACTCCGCCGTTACGCCACCCCGGCCGAGCTGCTCGCCGACCTGGATGTGGTCGACGCGTCGCTGCGTCGCAACGGAAGCGCGGTGCTCGCCGACGACCGGCTGTCTCGGCTACGGGAAGCGGTGCGCACCTTTGGCTTTCATCTATCGGGGCTCGACATGCGACAGAACTCCGACGTACACGAGGAGGTCATCGCCGAACTGTTGGAATGGGCCGGCGTCCACGACGATTACCGGTCGCTGCCTGAACCCGACCGCGTCGAGCTGCTCGTCGGTGAGCTGACCACGCGCAGGCCGCTCGTCGGGCCCGGCGCCGAGCTGTCCGAACTCGCGCGCAAGGAGTTGGACATCTGTGCGGCGGCAGCGCGTGCGGTGGCGGTCTTCGGGCCGTCGTCGGTGCCCAACTACATCATCTCGATGTGCCAGTCGGTGTCGGACATGCTGGAAGCCGCCGTGCTGCTGAAGGAGACCGGTCTACTCGACGCTGCGGCAGACGAGCCGTATCACCCGGTCGGCATCGTACCGCTGTTCGAGACGATCGACGACCTGCAGCGCGGCTCATCGATTCTCGAGGCCGCACTTGATCTTCCGCTGTACCGCTCGCTGGTGGCTTCGCGCGGCGACAGCCAGGAGGTGATGCTCGGATACTCCGATTCCAACAAGGACGGCGGTTACCTGGCGGCCAACTGGGCGCTCTACCGAGCCGAGCTGGATCTGGTGGAGTCAGCCCGCAAGACCGGAATCCGGTTGCGGCTGTTCCACGGTCGCGGCGGCACCGTTGGTCGTGGCGGCGGACCCAGCTATGACGCGATCCTCGCCCAGCCGCCGGGTGCGGTGAACGGATCGCTGCGGCTGACCGAGCAGGGCGAGATCATCGCGGCCAAGTACGCCGAGCCGCGGATCGCGCACCGCAACCTGGAAACGCTGCTGGCGGCGACGCTCGAAGCTTCGCTGCTCGACGTCGAAGGCCTGGGGGAGCAGGCAGGCCCGGCCTACGAGGTGCTCGATGACCTGGCGGCTAGGGCGCATCGCGCGTATGCCGAATTGGTCCATGAGACACCCGGTTTCGTCGAATACTTCAAGGCGTCCACCCCGGTCGGGGAGATCGGCGCGTTGAACATCGGCAGCAGGCCGACGTCTCGCAAGCCCACCACGTCGATCTCCGACCTGCGGGCCATTCCGTGGGTGCTGGCCTGGAGCCAGTGCCGGGTGATGCTCCCAGGTTGGTATGGCACCGGCACCGCGTTCGACGAATGGGTTGCCGAGCGCGACGGGCGGTTGGAGGTCCTGCAGGAGCTGTATCAGCGCTGGCCGTTCTTCCGGACCGTCCTGTCGAACATGGCTCAGGTGCTGGCGAAGTCCGATCTGGGACTCGCGGCGCGGTACGCCGACTTGGTCGACGACGAGGCCTTGCGCACAAGGGTATTCGACAAGATCACGGCCGAGCACGACCGCACGATCCGGATGCACGCGCTGATCACCGGGCATGACGACCTGCTCGCCGACAACCCGGCGCTGGCCCGCTCGGTGTTCAACCGGTTCCCCTACCTCGAGCCGCTCAACCACCTCCAAGTCGAACTGTTGCGACGATACCGCTCCGGTGACGACGACGAACTCGTGCAACGGGGCATCCTGCTCACGATGAGTGGGCTGGCAACGGCGTTGCGCAACAGCGGCTGAACGGCTACATCCGGGTCGTGCGGCGCACCGCGTTGATGGCGCCGCGCACCGCCGATTCGGTGACGGCCAGCGGAGCCACCGCGGCTTCGCCGACGCCGACGATCCGTTCGACGCGGGCAACGATCCCTTCGAGCCGGTCCACGACAGCGTTGAGCCGCGGCGCAAGTTCGTTGATCCGGTCGATCGTGTCGTTGAAGCGGTCCAGCGTGACGTCGAGGTTGCCGGTGGATTTGTTGAGATCCTCGAGGGTCTCACCGAGTCCGGCGAGAAGCGCGTCGACCTGTTCGACGGTGACATCGGCGTTCAGCGCCGCCTGCGCGAGTTTCTGGATACGCTCGCGGCCGCTGCGAGCCCCGGTCCTGCCGACACCTTTGTCTGCCATGACCGTCATTTGACCACACCGGGAACCGTTGCCGCTGCGGCAACGTCTGATTTGCATGCGGCACAGACTTTGTCAGTGTGATCCGCGAGACGCCGTCGCATCGTGCGCCGACGACGTCCGCGCGATCGCCGAATACACCGCCGGCTATGCCGACGGCCTGGCCGACGCCGACGATTAGAGCTTGCTCGCAGCGTCCTCGTCGAGCAACCACACCGTCGCGTCGCGGCCTCTGGCGCCTGCGGCAGGGACATCGTCGGGATCTGCGCCGCCGACCGCCGCGGCGACCGCGTCGGCCTTGTCGGCGCCCGCCACCACCAGCCACACCTCACGCGAACGCTGAACTGCAGGCAACGTCAACGTGATTCGATTCGGCGGGGGCTTGGGGGAGTCGGTCACTCCGACCACTTGGCGGGTGGTCTCCCTGGTGGCACGGGTACGGGGGAACAGCGAGTTGACGTGTCCCTCGCCGCCCATCCCCAGCAGGTGGACGTCGAAGGTCGGCACGGCCTCGCCGTCGTCGGCGCCCGCGGCGAGTACCTGCTCGTAGGCCAATGCGGCGGCGTCGATGTCGTCGCCGAATTCCCCGTCGCTCGCGGGCATGGCGTGCACGTTGGCCGCCGGAATGTCGATGTGGTCGATCAACGCCTCACGGGCCTGTTTCTCGTTGCGGTCGTCGTCGTCCGCGGGCACATACCGTTCGTCGCCCCAGAACAGCCGAACTCTCGACCAGTCGATCGCACCGCCGTTCTCTCGAACGTGTTCGAGCAGGCTGATTCCGGTGCCGCCGCCGGTCAAGACGACGAAGGCCTCGCCTCGTTCCGAGACGGCACCGGTGATCGCGGCGATGAGGCGATCGCCGACCGCCGCGACAAGTTCGGCTTTGTCCGAGTACTTCTCGATGTGTGTGTTCACGTGTACTGCACCTTGTCGATCCCGGCCAGCGCCTCGAAGTAGATGTCGTCAGCGTCCAGTCTTCGCATGTCCTCGGCCAAACACTCCTTGGCATCCCTGCGCGCCAACGGAATCAGCGCCTCGGGCCTGCTGGTGCGGGTCAGCGTGGCGGTCACTCCGGTCTGCGGCCGGCTCAACGTCACCGTCTCGCTCGCGCGGCGCAGTTCGACCTTCAACTCACCGACGGCGCGCTGCACCGGTCCGTCGATCCGGCTGGCCAGCCACCCGGCGAGGATGTCGAGAGAGGGTTCGTCCTTCAGGCCTGACACGAGCGCCGACTCCACCGGTTCGAACGGTGGCTGATCC
This sequence comes from Actinomycetes bacterium, assembly GCA_023415515.1. Lineage (GTDB taxonomy): Bacteria > Actinomycetota > Actinomycetes > Mycobacteriales > Mycobacteriaceae > Mycobacterium. Next base: position 17,781 of record JAEZKH010000153.1, on the reverse strand, counting down.
AGTGCCGACGCGAGCAAGGCGCGCCAGTAGGTGATTCGACTCCAAGCCAGATCGGTGTCACCGGCGGTGTAGCCCTTCCCCCAAGCCTTGAGGGCGGCCAGTGTGTCTCTGCTGTTGGTCGCATCGGTGATCCTGCGGATCGCCAACTGGCCCAAGGGGTCCTGCGCAGGAACGGGCGGCGCGTCCACCGGCCACCAGGCCACGACGGGGGTGTCGGGCAGGAGAAAGGGCAGGACGACGCTGTTCGCGTGGTCGGCGAGTTCGCCGTTGAGCCGCAACACCAGAACCTCGCCTGCGCCCGCATCGGCGCCGACACGGATCTCGGCGTCCAGCGACGGCTCCGCGGCCGCACCGTCCCCCGGCAACACCACGATGACGCGGCACGGATGCTCGCGGCTGGCGAAGTTGGCGGCTTCGACCGCGTCCTCGAGACCGTCCTCACCCTGCAACGCGATCACCAGCGTGAGCACCCGGCTGAGTGTGAGGGCGCCACCCTCTTCGCGCAGGCCGGTGATCTTCTTGTTGACGTCGTTGGTGGTGGTTCTCGGCAGGTTGACGATCATCTCGGCTCTACTCCTTCTCGTCGCCTCCGCGTCACGGCCGCCGCCATTCCCGACCCATCCGGCGCAGCATCTCGGTCGCCGACTCCGGGCCCCACGTGCCTGATTCGTATGCGTCGGGCTTGCCGTGCTCCGCCCAGTGGTCGAGCACGGGATCGAGGATCTTCCAGGACAACTCGACCTCCTGGTTCAGCGGGAACAACGACGGCTCACCGAGCAGCACGTCGAGAATCAACCGCTCGTAGGCCTCGGGCGAGTCCTCGGCGAACGCCGACCCGTACGAGAAGTCCATGTTGACGTCGCGGACCTCCATCTGGCTGCCGGGCACCTTCGATCCAAACCGCAACGTGATGCCCTCGTCGGGCTGCACCCGGATCACCAACGCGTTCTTGCCCAGTTCCTCGGTCATCGTCGTGTCGAACGGCAGATGCGGTGCCCGCTTGAACACGAGCGCGATCTCGGTGACCCTGCGGCCCAGTCGTTTTCCCGTGCGCAGGTAGAAGGGCACACCCGCCCAGCGCCTGGTGTCGATCTCGAGGGCGATCGCGGCGTAAGTCTCGGTTGTGGAGTCCTTCGAGAAGCCCTCCTCTTCCAGCAGACCGGGGACCTTCTCGCTGCCCTGCCACCCCGCGGTGTACTGGCCGCGCGCGGTGGTCTCGTCGAGGGGCTCCATGGGACGGGTCGCCGAGAGCACCTTGATCTTCTCGGCCTGCAACTCGTGCGGGCTGAAGTTGACCGGCTCCTCCATCGCCGTCAGCGCCATCAGCTGGATCAGATGGTTCTGGATGACATCTCGTGCTGCGCCGACGCCGTCGTAGTACCCGCCACGGCCGCCGAGGCCGATGTCCTCGGCCATCGTGATCTGGACGCTGTCGATGTAGTTGTTGTTCCACACCGGCTCGTACAGTTCGTTGGCGAACCGCAGCGCCAAGATGTTCTGCACGGTTTCCTTACCGAGGTAGTGGTCGATGCGGAACACCGCTTCCTCGGGGAACACACTGTTGACCGTGTTGTTGAGCTCCTGGGCGCTTTCCAGGTCGTGGCCGAACGGCTTCTCGATCACCACCCTGCTCCAACGGCCCTGCTGCGGCCGGGCCAGTCCCGACTCCTGCAGTTGCTCGCACACCATCTGGAACGCCTTCGGCGGGATGGACAGGTAGAAGGCGTGATTGCCGCCGGTGCCGCGTTCGGCGTCGAGCTTCTCCAGCGTCTCGGCCAACCGCTTGAATGATTCGTCGTCGTCGAAGGTTCCCTGTACGAATCGGATCCCCTCGGCCAGTCGATCCCAGACCTCCTGGCGGTACGGGGTGCGGGCATGGGTGCGGACCGAGTCGCAGACGAGCTTGCCGAAATCCTCGTCCTCCCAGTCCCGCCTGGCGAAGCCGACGAGGGCGAAGTTGGCGGGCAGCAACCCGCGGTTGGCGAGGTCATAGATCGCGGGCATGAGCTTCTTGCGTGCCAGATCACCCGTCACACCGAAGATGACCACCCCACACGGGCCCGGGATGCGAGGCATGCGTTTGTCGCGCTTGTCCCGCAAGGGGTTACGCCAGCCTGGTGGGGCAGCGGTGATCTCGATGGACTTGCCCTCCGGACTCATTTCTTGGCGGCGTCGAGCTGCGTCTGAGTCTCGTCGAGCAGTTCCTGCCACGACTTCTCGAACTTCTCGACGCCTTCGTTCTCCAGCGTGAGGAAGACGTCGCGCAGGTCGATGCCGAGGCCGTCGAGTTTGTCGAAGATCTCCTGGGCGGCGTCCGCCGTTCCGGTTACGGTGTCGCCCTTGATGACTCCATGATCGGCCACCGCGTCGATCGTTTTCTCCGGCATGGTGTTCACGGTGTTGGGTGCGACGAGTTCGGTGACGTAGAGCGTGTCGGAGTAGTCGGGGTTCTTCACCCCGGTCGACGCCCACAGCGGCCGCTGCACGCGCGCTCCATCCTTCTTCAGCGCCTCGAAGCGGTCACCGCCGACGAACACTTCCTCGTACGCCGCGTACGCCAACCGGGCATTGGCGACGCCCGCCTGGCCGCGCAGCGCCAACGCCTCGTCGCTGCCGATCTTCTCCAGCCGCTTGTCCACCTCGGTGTCGACGCGTGACACGAAAAACGATGCGACCGAGTGGATCTTCGACAGATCGTGGCCCGCCTGCCTGGCCTTCTCGAGACCGGCGAGGTAGGCGTCCATCACCGCGCGGTGACGTTCGACGGAGAAGATCAGGGTCACGTTGACCGAGATCCCCTCGGCGAGTACCGAGGTGATCGCCGGGATGCCCTCCTCCATCGCGGGGATCTTGATGAAGAGGTTCGGCCGGTCGACGATCTTCCACAACTCGATCGCCTGCGCGACGGTCTTGTCGGTGTCGTGTGCCAGCCGCGGGTCGACCTCGATCGACACCCGGCCGTCCACGCCGTCGGAGTTCTCCCATTGCGGGCGCAGCACGTCGCACGCGTTGCGGACATCGTCGGTGGTGACGGTGCGGATCGTGGCGTCGACGTCGGCGCCACGCTCGGCCAGCTCGTTGATCTGGTCGTCATAGGTGTCACCCTTCGACAGCGCCGCCTGGAAAATCGACGGGTTGGTGGTCACTCCCACAACGCTTTTGGTGTCGATGAGTTCCTGCAGGTTGCCGCTCTGCAGCCGTTCGCGCGAGAGGTCGTCGAGCCATACCGACACACCCGCGGCGGACAGCGCGGCGAGGTTCTTGTTCTGGGCCATGCTTTGTCTTCTCTCTTGTCAGTTGTCCAATGACCGTTCCGCGGCAGCCACAACGGCTTCCGGGGTGAACCCGAACTCACGGAACAGGGTCTTGTCGTCGGCGGATTCGCCGTAGTGCTCGATCGAGACGATCTCGCCGGTGTCGCCGACCAGCTTGTACCAGCTCTGCGCCACGGCGGCTTCCACCGCCACCCGCGCCGAGACGGCGGGCGGCAGCACTGTGTCGCGGTACTCCTTCGGCTGGGACTCGAACCATTCCACGCACGGCATCGACACCACGGTGGCACTGATGTCCTTGTCGGCGAGCATCTTCTGGGCCTCGACCGCGAGTTGGAGTTCCGATCCGGTACCGATGAGGACGACGTCGGGCAGTTCGTCCGGGACGCCGCCGAGCACGTAGCCGCCCTTGGACACGCCCTCGGCGTCGGTGCCCTCGAGTACCGGAATCCCCTGCCGGGTCAGGATGAAGCCCACCGGCCCGCTGCCGTTGCCGCGGGCGAGGATGCTGCGCCATGCGTAGGCCGTCTCGTTCGGATCGCCGGGGCGCACCACCGACAGGTTCGGGATGGCTCGCAGCGCGGCGAGGTGTTCGATCGGCTGGTGCGTCGGGCCGTCTTCGCCGAGTCCGATCGAGTCGTGCGTCCAGATGTAGATCGTGTCGATGTCCATCAACGACGCCAGTCGCACGGCCGGGCGCATGTAGTCCGAGAACTGTAGGAACGTGCCGCCGAACGCCCGCGTCGGGCCGTGCAGCACGATGCCGGAAAGGATTGCGCCCATGGCGTGTTCGCGGATCCCGAAGTGCAGCACGCGACCGTACCAGTCGGCGCTGAAATCATCGGTCGAGATCGACGGAGGCCCGAACGACTTGACGCCTTTGATGGTGGTGTTGTTGCTGCCCGCGAGATCGGCTGAGCCGCCCCATAGCTCGGGCAGCTTCGGTGCGACGTCGTTGAGCACCTGGCCGAACGCGGCACGGGTCGCCAGTGCCTTGGAGCCCGGCTCCCAGTGGGTCAGGTCGGCGTCCCAGCCGTCGGGCAGCTCCTGAGCCAGCAGCCGGTCGAGCAGCTTCTTGCGCTCGGGCTCACGCTCGGCCCACGCGTCGAACTGCGGCTGCCACTTCTCGTGGGCTTCCTTCCCGCGGGCGACCAGCTTGCGGGTGTGCTCGATGACCTCGTCGCGTACCTCGAACGTCTTGTCGGGATCGAAGCCGAGCACGCGCTTGGTCGCGGCGACCTCCTCCTCGCCGAGCGCCGAGCCGTGCACACCGCCGGTGTTCATCTTGTTCGGCGCGGGATAGCCGATGATCGTCCGCAGCGAGATGAACGACGGCCTGTCGGTGACCTTCTTGGCCTCGGCGATGGCCTGCTCGATGCCGACGACGTTCTCACCGCCCTCGACCTCCTGCACGTGCCAGCCGTAGGCGCGGTAGCGGGCGGGAACGTCTTCGGACAGCGCGATGTTCGTGTCGTGCTCGATCGAGATCTGGTTGTGGTCGTAGAACACGATCAGGTTGCCGAGCTGCTGGGTGCCTGCCAGCGACGAGGCTTCGCTGGTGATGCCCTCCTCGATGTCACCGTCGGAGGCGATCACATAGATGTAGTGGTCGAACGGGCTCTCACCCCACGGGGTGTCAGGGTCGAACAGACCGCGTTCGAAGCGCGACGCCATCGCCATTCCGACCGCCGAGGCCAGCCCCTGGCCCAGCGGACCGGTGGTGATCTCGACGCCCTTGGTGTGGCGGAACTCCGGATGGCCGGGCGTCTTGCTCTTGAACGTGCGCAGCGACTCGATGTCGGACAGTTCCAGTCCGAATCCGCCCAGGTAGAGCTGAATGTAGAGGGTCAGGCTGGAATGCCCGCACGACAGCACGAAGCGGTCGCGGCCGAGCCAGTGCACGTCGCTGGGATCGTGGCGCATCTGCCGCTGGAACAGGGTGTAGGCCAGGGGAGCGAGGCTCATTGCCGTCCCCGGGTGGCCGTTGCCGACCTTCTGGACTGCATCGGCCGCCAACACGCGGACGGTGTCGACGGCCTCCGAATCCACCTCGGTCCAGTCGTCCGGGTGGTTAGGGCGAGTCAGGGCCGAGATTTCTTCGACTGTTGTCACCAGTTGACTCCTCAGGTCGGCAGGCCTTGTCCACTTCCCACCCTAGTGCGGCGGCGGCAATCGCCGCAGGCCCGCACACCTACTCGGTGGGCGCATCGGCACCCGGTCATCCGCCGAGCTGACCCAGCTGGGTTTCGGGGCATCGCGCGGTCTACCATCGTCTGTAGTAGACGCGGCGCCTCGGGCGCCCTTTCGAGGAGTTATCTGCGTGGATATTCGCGAACGCCACCTGGTCGACGGGTCGGCAAGCCGAACACGCACCGCGCTCCTGGGTTATCTCGCACTGACGAAACCCCGAGTGATCGAGCTGTTGCTGGTCACCACCATCCCGGCGATGCTGCTCGCCGACCGCGGGGTTGTGAATCCGCTGCTGATCCTCAACACGCTGGTGGGCGGGCTGCTGGCGGCCGCGGGCGCCAACACGCTGAACTGTGTGGCCGACGCCGACATCGACAAGAAGATGAAGCGCACCGAGAGGCGACCCCTGGCCCGCGACAGCGTGCCCCGCAGCCACGCCCTCGTCTTCGGCCTCGCGTTGTCGGTCGCCTCGTTCTTCTGGCTGTGGTGGACGACGAACATGCTGTCGGCACACCTTGCAGGCGCGACGATCGCGTTCTACGTCCTCGTCTACACGCTGCTGCTGAAGCGCCGCACCTCGCAGAACGTGGTGTGGGGCGGAGCGGCGGGCTGCATGCCGGTGATGATCGGCTGGTCGGCGGTGACGGGCACGATCAGCTGGCCTGCGCTGGTGATGTTCGCGATCATCTTCTTCTGGACGCCGCCGCACACCTGGGCGCTGGCGATGAAGTACAAGGACGACTACGAGGCGGCAGGCGTGCCGATGCTGCCCGTCGTCGCGACCGAGCGGCAGGTCACCAAGCAGATTCTGGTGTACACCTGGCTGACCGTCGCCGCCACGCTGGCACTGGCGCTGGCGACGGGTTGGCTCTACGCGTCGGTCGCTCTGGTGGCCGGCACCTGGTTCCTGGCGATGGCACACCAGCTGTACGCCGGGGTGCGCCGCGGCGAGCCGATCAAACCGCTGCGGTTGTTCCTGCAGTCGAACAACTATCTGGCCGTCGTCTTCCTCGCGCTCGCCGTCGACTCGGCGCTGAACCTGCCGACGCTGCTGCACCTCTAGCCGCGAGCCTCGATGCGCGTCAGCCCCGACAACTTCGCGCGAGCCGAAACCGATCTGTACTTCGGCAACATCGTCGCGGGCGGCGGCTTCGGGACGTTCTTCCACAATCGCGAGCTGACCCCGATCGACGATCAACTCGTCATCCGGTCGAACCGCGACACCCTGTACTCGGCGGCCGTGTTCGACCTCGACGCGGGACCGGTCACGATCACGTTGCCCGACGCAGGAGACCGGTTCATGTCGCTGCAGGTCATCGACGAGGACCACTACACGCACACCGTCAGCTATGACGCGGGTGACCACACGCTCACCCGCGATGCGATCGGCACCCGTTATGTGGCGACCCCGGTCCGTATCTTCGTCGACCCCGACGACGACGCCGATATCGCCACGGTGCGCGCGCTGCAGGAGCGGATAGCGGTCCGCCAGGACAACCCAGGCACGTTCGAGATCCCGCACTGGGACGCCGTGAGCCAGAAGACCGTGCGCGACGCGCTGGTGGCGCTGGCCGCCACGCTGACCGACACCAGGCGGATGTTCGGCACCAGATCGGACACCGACCCCGTCCGCCATCTGATCGGCTCGGCGAACGCCTGGGGCGGAAACCCGGAGAAGGACGCGCTCTACCTGACCGTCGTGCCGCCGCAGAACGACGGCGCCATCGTGCACCGACTGACGGTCGGCGACGTTCCCGTCGACGGCTTCTGGTCGGTCACGGTCTACAACAAGGACGGCTATCTCTCGGCGAACCCGCAGAACGCCTACTCGTTCAACAACGTCACCGCACGACCGAACGCCGACGGGACCACCACCATCTCGTTCGGTGGGTGCGACGGTGCGGAGGGCAACTGCCTGCCGATCACGCCGGGCTGGAACTACACGGTGCGGCTGTACCGGCCGCGGCAGCAGGTCCTCGACGGCACGTGGACCTTCCCGCAGGCGCAACCCGGCTAGGGCACCAGCACGATCGATCCGACCGTCCTGCGGGCCTGCAGATCGGTGTGTGCCTGTCCGGCGTCTTCGAGACGATACCGCCTGCTGACGGTGACATCGATGGTCCCCGAAGCGATCGCATCCAGTAATTCGCCTGCCCGCCAAGAGAATTCGTCAGCAGTCCGGGTGTAGTGCGCGAGCGTCGGGCGGGTCAGGAACACCGACCCCGCGGAGTTCAGGCGCTGGGGGTCGAACGACGGGACCGGGCCGCTGGACGCACCGAACAACGCGAGCGTGCCGCGGACGGCGAGGCTGGCGAGGCTGGCGTCGAAGGTGGCCGCGCCGACACCGTCGTACACGGCGGCCACGCCGCCGTCGGTCATGTCCTTGACCTTGGCGCCGAACTCGTCGGGATCCTCGGGATAGTCGAGCACTTCGGCGGCCCCGGCCCGGCGGCTCAACTCGGCCTTCTCCGGCGTCGAGACCGTGGTGATGACGCGAACGGCCTGGCTGGTGGCCCATTGCGTGAGGATGAGTCCCACCCCGCCCGCGCCCGCGTGCACGAGCACGTGGTCGCCCTGTTGCGCCGGGTAGACCGACTTGAGCAGATAGTGGGCGGTCATGCCCTTGAGCAACGACGCCGCCGCCACGTCGGGGCTGACGGCATCGGGCACGTATGCGCAGAAATCGGCGGGCGCAGTGCAGTATTCGGCGTATGAGCCGTTGGCCTGAGCGGTCACCACGCGGTCACCAACCCCGAGCACGGCCACATCGTCACCGACGGCCGCCACCGTCCCGCACACCTCCAGGCCGAGGATGAACGGCACTTCCCGCCGGTAGAGACCCGATCGAAAATAGGCGTCGATGAAATTGATGCCGATGGCCTCGGCCTTGATCAGCACCTGGCCCTGCGCGGGCGACGGTGCGGGCTTCTCGACGTATCGCAGGACTTCCGGTCCGCCGGTTTCGGCGACTTCAATGGCTTGCATGGTGTCTATCATCCCTAGGTCATGAAACTCGCTCGCCCCGACGTCCGCCATCCTCGCATCGTCCTCGCCGGCTGCCCCGCACTGCCGGAGGGCGACGGCGACGACGCCGAGATCGTCGGCGCGCTGCGCGACCGTGGGCTCCACGCCCGCTGGCTGTCCTGGGACGACCCCGACACGCTGAGGGCCGACCTCGTCATCCTGCGTGCGACCTGGGACTACATCGAGCGGCTGGACGAGTTCCTCGAGTGGTGCGCCCGCGTGAACAATCTGCTGAACCCCGTGGAAGTGGTCGCGTGGAACACCGACAAGCGCTATCTGACCGACCTGGCGGCCGCCGGCGTGCCCATCGTTCCCAGCGAATTCTTCGACCCCGGCGACGCGGTGCGGATTCCAAAAGGCGAGGTGGTGGTGAAGCCCGCGATCGGCGCGGGATCGGTTGGCGCGCAACGGTTCACCGATCAGCGCGCGGCCCGCGCGCACGCAGCTGCGCTACACCGGGCGGGCAACACCGCACTTGTCCAGCCTTACGACCCGCGGGTGGAGAACGGCGAAACCGCGCTTGTCTTCATCGGCGGGGAGCAGAGCCACGCCTTCACCAAAGGGCCGATGCTGCCTGGGGCAGGCAAGCGCCCGCTGTTCGATCCGTCGGGGACGTACGCCGAGGAATCGTTGGCCGCGGCCGATCCGGATTTCGAGCTCTGGGACATCGGCCACGCCGCGCTGGACGCAGCGGCCGCCCACCTCGGCATCGGGACGACCGACCTGCTCTACGCTCGCGTCGACATCATCGGCGGCCGGGACCACCCCGTGCTGCTCGAACTGGAGCTCGTCGAACCATCGCTGGGCTGGCGCCAACTCGACCGAACCACGCGCGACCTCCAGCAACGCAAATTCGCGATCGGAGTCGCGTCAGCGCTCGACCGTTTCGGGCTTGGTCCGTTCTCGCATCGACGCCCATAGCGCCGACGTAGCCGCCGTGCACGCCGCGGCCCCGGCCACGTGGACCGCAACCAGCGCGGCCGGCACGCCGAGCGCGAACTGGACGCGGCCGACGAGGGCCTGCGCCGCGACCAGGATCAGCAGCACGACCAGCCGCCTGATGATCCGGCGGTCGGCCCGCGCCCTGCGCAGTGCGAAGCCGAGTCCCAGCAGCAGCGCCACGTAGACGATCAGCAACGTCGCGTGCAGCTGGACGAGCGCGACGATCTCGATCTGTAGGCGCGGCACCGGCGCTTCGACGCTCTTGTCACCGGCGTGCGGGCCTGCCGCAGTGACCAGCGTTCCGGTGACTAGCACTGCGGCGAGATCCATCGCTGTGACGATTGTCAACTGTCGCAATGGTTTCGGTGCTCTTGGGCTCGGCACGCCGTCGTCCGGCTCGCCGATCTTGACGTAGAGCAGCACGGCCAGCCACACCATTGCCATCGACACCAGGAGGTGGATCGCCACCGTCCACCACAGCAGACCGGTCAGCACGGTGATCCCGCCGATCACCGCCTGCATCACCGTCGACGCGGGCATCAGCCAGGCGTAGACCAGAACCTCGCGCCGCCGCCTGGCGCGGGTGACCGCCAACACCGCCAGCGCCGCGGTCAAGACGACGAGAAAGGTGATCATCCGGTTGCCGAACTCCACCGCCTGATGGATGCCAGGGACCTCGGCGTGGGGGACGGGCGTGTAGCTGCCCGGGAAGCACTGCGGCCAGGTCGGGCAGCCGAGGCCGGACGCGGTGACACGGACGATCGCCCCGGTGACGGCGATTCCGCCCTGCGTCAGCACGACCGCTGCGGCGATGAGTCGCTGCACGCGCAGGCTCGGCTCCGGCAGCACATCCACCGCGCGCATCAGTAATCGTCCGACGGCCACGGCCCCGATCGTAGAGGAATCACAACTACAACTCGTAGTAGGGCGTTCAGTCGCCGGGTGGGGACACATACGGCACCAGCACCTCATCCACGAGGGCGACGAGCAGGTCGTCGGTGATCGGGTCACCGGTCACCAGCAGCCGGTGCCACAGCACGCTCTGGCCGAGTTCCCTGGCGATCTCGACGTTCACGTCGGCGCGCACGTCACCGCGGTCGACACCCCTGGCGAGCATCGCGGCCATCTCCTGCTTACGCCAGCCGATGACGTCGTTCTGGAATGCCTCCCGCAGTTCGGGATCGTGCGCCCCGGTGGCGATGGCCGCGCGCAGCAGGTCGGCGTTGGGGCCGGTGAAGAGGTCTTTCCAGCCGCGAAGGACGGCGAGCATGTCCTCTCGGTAGCTGCCGGTGTCCTCGTGCGGGATCGCCGCCGTGGCGATCTTCAGCAGCGTGTCGCGCAACAGCGCGGCACGGTCGGGCCACCGGCGGTACAGAACCGGCTTGCTCGTGCCTGCTGCGGCGGCGACCGCCGCCATCGTCACCCCGGTCGGTCCCTGCTGGACCAGGAGATCGAGCACTGCGGCCCGGATGGCCGAATCAAGCTCCTCGCCGTGCCGCCGGCCCACCGCCCACCTCCATAAGAAACTCTTGCGTATCTTATCTCGTCACGGTAGCGTCCGGCATATAAGAAACGCAAGCGTATCTTGGAGGAGCCGTGAGCCGTCCTGTTCTCTATCCGCTTCGCCCTGTCGAGTCCGCCACGGTCCGCTACCTCGACCTTCCGCACCGCCGACGCCGGGTGACGATCGACCACCGGCCGTTGCGCGGGATCGCGCCCGCCATGCTGCTGGACTGGTTCACCCGCCTCGGCGAGACGATGGAGTACGGCGGCGAGGTGATCGACCGGTACCTGGCCTGGCACCCCATCGACCACATCCGCTGGGAGCTCGCGCGGCAGGCGCCGACCGGCGGAGCCGCCGACGGTGCGCGGTTCCGCATGGTCGAAGCGTTCGGAGGCCGACCGGAATACAGGATCGACGAGACGGCACGCGTCGAGAAACTCGACGAGACGGGCATCCGCCTCGTCAAGCGGATCGCCGGCGCGCCCGTCTTTGCGCTCGAGCACACCTGGTCGGCGGGTGCCGACGGGGCCCACTACGTCACCGTGATGGACCTCGGCGTGCGCTCGGCGCTGCTATCGCCGGTCAACAAGGTTGTGTGCCAACGCTTTCCCGACGACAAGGTACGCGCGTGGGTCAGACACAACATCGAGGAGGTCGGTCAGCTGGAATACCTGCTGCCGCACCTGGCCCGGTCAGGTGAAGCGGAACCAGCGCAGTGCGCACAGCGCTGAGACGGCACCCCAGCCGGCGAGCACGGCGATGCCGAACCAGTCGACCGACAGCGACATCGCCTGTGTCAGCGACTCGGTGAGGGCACCCGACGGCGTCAGCCGTGCGGCCCATCGGACGGCTTCCGGCACCGCCTGACCCTCGAGTGTGAGCGCGCCGAGGCCGGCGAACACGAACCACAGCAGGTTCGCCACGGCCAGCACGATCTCGGCGCGCAGCGTTCCGCCCAGCAGCAGGCCCATGGCCGTGAAACCCGCTGTACCCAGTGCGATGATGACCGCGCCGAGGATCAGCCCGAGGACGTGCGGTCGCCACCCCAGCGCGATGCCGATGCCGCCGAGCACGATCGACTGGAGGAACACCACGGTCACCACGGCCAGCGATTTGCCTGCGATGATGCCCCACACCGGAAGCGCCGTCGCACCGATCCGCTTGAGCGCGCCGTAGCGTCTGTCGAATGCGACCGCGATCGCCTGACCCGTGAACGCCGTCGAGATCACCGCAAGCGACATGATCGCGGGCACGAACGTCGCCGCCCGGTTGGGCCCGAACGAGCCGAACGGCAGCAGCGTCAAACCGATCAGCAGGGTGATGGGAATGAAGAGGGTCAGCAGGAGCTGTTCGCCGTTGCGCAACAACAGCTTCAGCTCGAGAGCGAACTGCGCCGTGAGCATCTTCGGGACGCTCGCCGGGCGCGGATCGGGCGAGAACGTCCCGGCCGCGAAGCGGTTCATGACCGCAGCTCCCGCCCTGTCAGGTCCAGGAACACGTCCTCGAGGCTGCGCTGCTCCACGCGCATGTCGGTGGCGAGCACGTCGAGCCGGGCAAACCATGCGGTGACCGTCGCGAGCACCTGAGGGTCGATGTGGCCCTCCACCAAGTATTCGCCGGGCGAGGTCTCGGTCGCCTGGTAGCTCTCGGGCAGCGCCGAGACCAACAGCGACAGGTCCAACATCCTCGGGGCCCTGAACCGCAACTGGTTCTCCGCGCCGCTTCGCGTCAGCTCGGCGGGCGTGCCGCTCGCCACCGCGACGCCGTGGTCGATGATCACCAGCCGGTCGGCCAGTTCCTCGGCCTCGGTCAGCTGATGGGTCGTCAACACCACGGTCACGCCGTCGCTGCGCAGCGCATCGATGAGCTCCCACACCACGATTCGGGCGTGTGCGTCCATGCCTGCGGTGGGCTCGTCGAGGAACACGAGTTCTGGACGGCCCACAACGGCGCACGCCAATGCCAGCCGCTGCTGCTGTCCGCCGGACAGCCGGCGGTAGGTCGTCTTGGCCGCCTCGGTCAGCCCCAACGTGTCCATCAACCACTGCGGGTCGAGCGGGTTGGCGCTGTAGGCCGCGACCAGTTTGAGCATCTCGCCCGCCTGCGCGGCCGGGTAGGCGCCGCCGCCCTGCAGCATGACGCCGATCCGCTCGCGCACGCGGGCGTTGTCGGTGATCGGGTCCAGCCCGAGGATCTCGATGGTGCCCTCGTCCGGCTTGATGAAGCCCTCGCACATTTCGACCGTGGTGGTCTTGCCCGCCCCGTTCGGGCCGAGCAGCGCAAGCACCGAGGCCGAATGCACCTCGAGGTCGAGGCCGGAGACCGCGGTCGTCGACCCGTACCGTTTGCACACCCCGCGCAGGCGCACGGGGACGGTGCTGACGGAGCTCACGGAGATTCAGCGTAGGCGTCAGCCTCCGCCGCCTGCCGCCGTGGTAGCGAAGCCTCGGTGGGCGGCGCCTTCTGGGACGGCGCCATGTCGGGTTGCGGCCCAGGGTCCGGCAGCTTGCGCCACGGCAGCCGGTAGTAGGTCATCGCGATGAGGGCCGCGACGATCACTGTGCTCGCGGCCGTCGCAAGCAGGATCTGGAACACCGTGAACCGGTCGCCGTTGGCGGTGGGGCCGAAGACCCCGACGACGAAGGTCACCACGATGGTGGTGGTGCGGAAAGACCGCCTGGTGGCCCACGCCGCCAGCGGGATGACCGCCCAGAGCACGTACCAGGGCTGGACCACGGGGAACAGCAGCACCGTCATACCCAACGCGACGCCGAGACCGCCGACCGGATGCAGGCGGCCGCGAAGCACCGCCAGCAGCAGCCACGTCACGATGACGGTGATGATGACGACGCCGATGCCGCGGGTCAGCCCAAGCACCGCGGTGGTGTGATCGCCCAACCCCAGCAGGATGCCGACCTGCCCGGTGCCCAGCGCCAGCAGCGTCGGCAAGGACATCCAGCTGCGCACGACGTTCGCCGTGCCGAGCGTGAAGAGCCAGCCGAAGCCAAGGCCGCTGGCCCAGCCGATGGCCGCCATCACCGCGAGCGATATCGCGGCCAGTGATCCGCCCGCGACGAAGAAGGCCTTGACGGTGCCGCCCCACCGGCAGGCCAGTGCCATCGCGACGAAGCCGACCGCCAACAAACCCGGCAGTTTGACTTGCGACGACAGCGTGATCAGCACGACGCCGACAACCAGCATGGTCATCGGCCGCCACCGGGACCACTCGGTGCCAGACCGCGGCAGCGCCGGTGGTCTCGGCAGCAGCGGGGTGTCGGCGTACACCCCTCGCAGCGCGAACTCGGTTCCCGCCAGCATGAGTCCGAGCATCAGCGCCTCGTTGTGGATGCCCGCGACCAGATGCATGATCAGCAGCGGATTGGCCGCTCCGAGCCACAGCGCGCTCACCTCGGCGACCCCGCAGCGGCGCGCCAGCCGCGGCACGGCCCACACGATCAGGCCGACGCCGAGCAGCACCACGAGCCGGTGGCAGAGCACCGCGAGGACGATGTTGTCACCCGTCAGCGCCGAAATGCCCTGCCCGATCCACAGAAACAGCGGCCCGTAGGGGGCGGGTGTCTCGCGCCACATCGTCGGCACGCTCAACGTGAAGACGTGATCGAGGCCCAGACCCGTTGCGGGACCGACCTTGTACGGGTCGAGGCCGTTGATGGCGATCTCGGACTGTGCGAGATAGGAGTAGACGTCGCGGCTGTACATCGGCGGTGCGATCAGCAGGGGAAGTACCCACAACGCCAGCGTGCGGTCGAGCTGGCTGCGGGTCATCCGCCGCTCGCCAAGCGCGAAGCGGCCGAGCATCAGCCACGCCAGCGCCATCATCACAGCGCCGGTCGTGGTCATCGTCAGCGAGACGGTCTGGATCCGCGACGGCAGGTTGAGCAGCCGCACCCCGAACGTCGGGTCCTGGACGACGGGGCGCGCACCGACGCCGAGCGCGCCGATGGCCATCAGAACCGTGCCGGTCGCCCCGAAGAGTCGGGTGCGCCGCAGCGCGATCAGCTCGGCGTCGTTGAGCGGCGATCCCACGGTCCGCTCGTCGCCGTGCCAGCCGGCGATCGAGGTGGACAAAGACCATAGGCGCGCAGCCATCACTGCAGCGTAGCGTCTACAGGGCGACGATCAGCTTGCCGGTATTACCCCCGCTGAACAGGAGGTTCAGCGCTTCGGGCGCGCTTTCCAGGCCCTCGACGACATGCTCGGACGACGTGATTTTGCCCTCGGCGATCCATCCGGCCATCTCGATCTGGGCGGCAGGGAACCGGTCGAGGTAGTCGATGATGATGAAGCCCTCCATCCGGCCGCGGTTCACGAGCAGGGAGAGGTAGTTGCTCGGCCCCGGCGGCGGGCCGTCGCTGTTGTAGGTGGAGATCGCGCCGCACAGCACGACCCGACCGCGCATGGCGAGGTTCGCCAGGCAGTCGTTGAGGATCGACCCGCCGACGTTGTCGAAATACAGGTCGATGCCGTCGGGACAGGCGTCCCGCAGACGCGTGGCGACGTCGTCGTTCTTGTAGTCGATCGCCGCGTCGAACCCCAACTCGTCGACGATGTGGGCACATTTGTCGGGCCCGCCCGCGATGCCCACGACCTTCTTCGCGCCCTTGACTCTGGCGATCTGACCTGCCGCGGATCCCGTGGCGCCCGCGGCGGCGGACACGACGACCACATCGCCCTGGCGAACCTGCCCGACATCGGTCATCCCGAAGTAGGCCGTCATGCCGGTGGCACCGAGGATTCCGATGGCGACCCCGGGCGACACGCCCTCCGGGAGCACCTGCATGGCGCCCTCGCCGGCATCGATGACGACGTAGTCCTGCCATCCGGTCATCCCGAAGACCATCTGACCGGGCCGGTAGGCCTCTGTGCGGCTCTCCACGATCTCGCCGACCCCGCCGCTGCGGATCACCTCGTCGATCTGAATCGGGGGCAGGTAACTCGGCACGTCGTTCATCCACGTGCGGATCGTCGGGTCGATCGAGAGGTAGCGCACCCTGACAAGGGCTTGACCGTCCCCGATCTCGGGTACCGGCGCGGTCTCCATGCGGGTCGTGCGGTCATCGACCAGGCCGGACGGTCGGTGGGCGAGGACAAGGCGTCGATTCTGCGCAGGCACCTCGCGATCGTAGGACTTTGCCCACATAAGGGTGACCTTGCTTTACCCGATTTTCGAATTCCGTCACAATGGTGTTGTGAAAATCCTTCCGGAGCCTGCCGGCGCTGCTGCGGTGGTGTCGTCCGGGGAGCGCCGTACGCGCGGCGCGATCGTGCAGCTCCTGTTGGAGTCGGGTCCGATCACCGCGGGTGAGATCGGCGAGCAGCTCGGAATCTCGGCTGCGGGCGTCCGCAGGCACCTCGACGCGCTGCTCGAAGCAGGTGAGGCGCAGTCCAGCGCGGCAGCCGCATGGCAGCACAACGGGCGCGGCAGGCCTGCCCGTCGTTACCGGCTCACCGCCGCCGGCCGCGCGAAGATGGGCCACGCCTACGACGACCTCGCCGTCGCGGCCATGCGCCAACTGCGGGAGGTCGGCGGCGACGACGCCATCCGGACATTCGCGAGGCGCCGCATCGACAGCATCCTCACGGGAGTAAGCGAAGGCTCCGATGACGTTGAAGCGACTGTCGATCGCGTGGCAGAGTCCCTGACCAAGGCTGGATACGCCGCCACCGCCACCCAGGTGAGCGGCCCCATCCACGGAATCGAGCTGTGCCAGCATCACTGCCCGGTGTCGCACGTCGCCGAGGAGTTCCCGGAACTGTGCGAGGCCGAGCGGGAAGCGTTCGCCGAGGTGCTCGGTACCCACGTGCAGCGCCTGGCGACGATCGTCAACGGAGACTTCGCGTGCACCACGCACGTGCCGCTCAACCAGGATCAGCCACCAGCCACCCGGCGCACGGCCCACCGCGCCGAAACCACCACGAGCAAGCAAGGAGCGTCGACATGACGACCACGCCAGAGGCGTTGACCCAGGACCAGACCATCGAGTCGCTGGGCCGGTACGGCTACGGCTGGGCCGACTCCGATGTGGCGGGCGCCAGTGCCCAGCGCGGGTTGTCCGAGGCGGTGGTGCGCGACATCTCCGCCAAGAAGAGCGAACCGGAGTGGATGCTGCAGATCCGGCTGAAGGCGTTGCGCACGTTCGACAAGAAGCCCATGCCGAACTGGGGGTCCAACCTCGAGGGCATCGATTTCGACAACATCAAGTACTTCGTGCGCTCGACGGAGAAACAGGCCGCGACGTGGGACGACCTGCCCGAGGACATCCGCAACACCTACGACAAGCTGGGCATCCCCGAGGCCGAGAAGCAGCGTCTGGTCTCCGGCGTCGCAGCGCAGTACGAGTCAGAGGTGGTGTATCACCAGATCCGCGAGGACCTCGAGGCGCAGGGCGTGATCTTCCTCGACACCGACACAGCGCTTCGGGAGCACCCCGAGATCTTCAAGCAGTTCTTCGGCACCGTCATCCCGGCGGGCGACAACAAGTTCTCCGCGCTGAACACCGCTGTGTGGTCGGGCGGTTCGTTCATCTATGTGCCGCCCGGCGTGCACGTCGACATCCCGCTGCAGGCCTACTTCCGGATCAACACCGAGAACATGGGCCAGTTCGAGCGCACGCTGATCATCGTCGACGAGGGCGCCTACGTGCACTACGTCGAGGGCTGCACGGCGCCGATCTACAAGAGCGACTCGCTGCACTCCGCCGTGGTGGAGATCATCGTGAAGCCCGGTGGCCGGTGCCGTTACACGACCATCCAGAACTGGTCGAACAACGTCTACAACCTCGTCACCAAACGCGCTCGTGCCGAGGCGGGGGCCACCATGGAGTGGGT
>JAEZKH010000120.1 GCA_023415515.1 Actinomycetes bacterium | reverse complement strand
GATGTCGGCTCGTCGCATCCTGGGGCTGGAGCAGGTCCCAAGGGTTGGGCTGTTCGCCCATTAAAGCGGCACGCGAGCTGGGTTTAGAACGTCGTGAGACAGTTCGGTCTCTATCCGCCGCGCGCGTCAGAAGCTTGAGGAAACCTGTCCCTAGTACGAGAGGACCGGGACGGACGAACCTCTGGTCTACCAGTTGTCCCACCAGGGGCACCGCTGGATCGCCACGTTCGGACAGGATAACCGCTGAAAGCATCTAAGCGGGAAACCCCCTCCAAGACCAGGCTTCTCACCCATCAAGTGGGATAAGGCCCCCCGCAGACCACGGGATCAATAGACCAGACCTGCAAACCCAGCAATGGGAAAGGGAACTGGCACTAACCGGCCGAAAACTTACACACAACCAAACTCGCAACCACAAACCCACACACAATCAACACATCCACACCCCACCACCAATAACAACCACAAAAAAATCTTGGTGTAACACAACACAATAAAGTTACGGCGGTAATAGCGACAGGGAAACGCCCGGACCCATCCCGAACCCGGAAGCTAAGCCTGCCAGCGCCGATGATACTACCCAACCCGGGTGGAAAAGTAGGACACCGCCGAACACACATTACGCCCTCTGCCCCCCAATTCTGTTGGGGGGCAGAGGCATTTCTATCGATCGGGCGCGCGCGCTCAGCCGGTCTTGGTCAATTGAAAGAGGACCGGCTCATAGCTCGGGCAGGTGATGGAACCGGCGGTGGAACCGTTGTCGATGTTCACCACGCAGATGATGCCGTCGCCTTCCGGATCGTTGTTGGCAACCCAGGCATTGCCCTGACGGTGGTACTCGCCGCGATCCGACGATGTCTCCCGAAGGCAGTCCGGACCGCAGGAGGCGAATACCCACGTCGAGTTCTGCCCGACCGGACCGCCGGCAGTCAGGGTGCCCGAGTACGTGCCCTCGACGAGGTCCGCGCTGGCCGGGCTTGCCATCCCAACCGCAACGGCGGTCAACCCTGCGGCCAGTGCCGCGATCTTTGCGATCCTCATAGTTCCCCCCAACGTGGCGTCTCTTCCTTTGCTGGGAACGGTAACAGCGAATTCCCAGGCTGTGCGCGGATTCGTCGATGGTGGCTTCTCGAGGCGCATCCGGGGCGAGCCGTATCCTGGCACGAGGCTCTACGGCGAAAGGTTGCAGTGGTCGACAACAGAGCAGGTGGCGAACGTCGTCAACCCCGTGGAGGGAGCGGTCCGCGAGGTCCACACAGACGGGGTGATCGTCAGCAGGCGCCGCGGTCCTCGGGCCCCAACCGTGCCAGGTCGGCGCAACCGAGGCCGGATACGGCGCCGGACCGGGCCGTCGGCCCCACTCTGTCGCCCGAGATCGAGGCGAGACAGCTCTCTCCCGAAGTCCGCCGAGAGCTCACGACGCTGGACCGCAACACATCTGACTTCGTAGCCCGACATCTTGTGGCGGCCGGCGAGCTCCTCGACGAGGACCCCGAAGCCGCGCTCGAACATGCCCGCGCCGCCAGGGAACGGTCGGGTCGTATCGCCGCGGTGCGCGAGGCCGTGGGCATCGCCGCCTATCGGTGCGGCGACTGGGGGCAGGCTCTCGCCGAGCTACGGGCCGCTCGTCGGCTGGGCAGCAAGTCACCGCTGTTCGCGCTCATCGCCGACTGCGAGCGCGGACTGGGACGTCCCGAGCGCGCCATCGAGTTGGCCCGCAGCCCCGAAGCAGCCCAATTGACCGGCGACGACGCCGATGAACTGCGCATCGTGGTGGCAGGTGCGAGGTCGGATCTCGGACAGCTGGACCAGGCTCTCGCGATCCTGTCGACGCCCCAGCTCGACGCGACGCGAACCGGACAGACCGCCGCCCGCCTGTTCTATGCGTACGCTGACACGTTGCTCGCGCTCGGTCGCGGGGAGGATGCCCTGCAGTGGTTCATCAACGCGGCAGCCGCCGACGTCGAGGGTGTCACCGACGCCGAAGATCGAATCACGGAACTCACCTGACGTGACGACTCTTGTGCAGGAACATGATTGCCTCCTTCTCGATCTTGACGGCACCGTGTTCCGGGGTCATGAACCCACGGTTGGTTCCGTCGACACGCTCGCCGCCGTCACGTCCCGCAAGCTCTATGTGACCAACAACGCCTCACGCGCGGCGCACGAGGTCGCCCAGCACCTGCGCGCGATGGGTTTCTCCGCAGAGGCCGACGACGTCGTCACCAGTGCGCAGAGCGCAGCCAGCCTGCTCGCCGAACGACTGCCCGCCGGGGCCAAGGTGCTCGTCGTCGGGACCGAGTCGCTCGCGGCCGAGATCACCAACGTCGGCCTTGATCCCGTCCGCGAGTGGTCGGACGACCCGGTTGCCGTGGTCCAAGGCCATTCGCCGCAGACCGCATGGCCCGACCTCGCCGAAGCGGCGCTCGCGATACGGGGCGGGGCGCTGTGGGTTGCCGCCAACGTGGACAGGACACTGCCGTCGGAGCGCGGCCTGCTGCCCGGAAACGGCTCGATGGTTGCTGCGCTTCAGGCCGCAACCGACCGCGAGCCAATTGTCGCGGGTAAACCGAAGTCACGTCTGCTCACAGATGCGTTGTCCCGCGGAAGCTTTCGTGCGCCACTGGTCGTCGGTGATCGGCTCGACACCGACATCGCAGGCGCGAACGCCGCGGGGCTGCCGAGCCTGATGGTGCTCACCGGCGTCAGCACCGCCTCGGAGGTGGTTCGGGCCGTCGCCGGGGAACGTCCGAATTACCTCGCCACCGATCTTCGTTCGCTGTATGACCGCGCCGATCTGCTCAGGGTGGGTCCGCATCAGGCGTGGCGAGTCGAGATCGGCGAATCCGCGGTGACGGTCCACAACACGGGCACCGAGCCGAGGGACTCGGTGACGGTGGTGCGGGCCACCGCGAACGCGGTGTGGAATTCCAATCTCAGCGGCCAGCCCTTCGCGATCGTCGCCGGGGACTACATCGCGAGAAATGCGCTCGAGCGGTGGTCCCTGCTGACGCCGCCCGATCGACTAGCGTGATGAGCGTTATGAGTACCGAACCTGAAGAGATCCGGGCAAAGATCGCGGCGTTGCTCGCCGAGTTGCCCGCCATCGAGGGTCCGGGTTCTGCCGACATCGACATCGACAGCGTCGCGACCCGGCTGGAGGAGGCGCACGACCTCCTCGTTCAAGCCCTGGAATCGGTTGAGAAGGGCCCGGGTGCCCCGGGTGCTGTGGAAAACCCGGCCGGGTGACGCTCTGTGACGCGGCGCGCTCGTGTTGACGCCGAGCTGGTCCGGCGCGGCTTGGCCCGCTCACGACAACAGGCCGCCGAGCTGATCGGCGCGGGCCGGGTCAGCATCAACGGCATGCCGGCGGCCAAGCCCGCGACGGCGATCTCGATCGACGCGTCGCTGACGGTAGACGCGGCGGATGAGCGGTCGTGGGTGTCGCGGGGAGCGCACAAACTCATCGGCGCCCTGGACGCGTTCGGCGTTTCGGTAGCCGGTGCCCGATGCCTGGACGCAGGCGCATCGACGGGTGGATTCACCGAGGTCCTGCTGGATCGCGGAGCCGCAGAAGTCGTCGCCGTCGATGTCGGGTACGGACAACTCGCATGGCCGCTGCGATCAGATGACCGGGTGACGGTGCTCGAGCGCACCAACGTGCGGGATCTGACACCGGACGTCATCGGCGGACCCGTCGATCGTGTGGTGGCCGACTTGTCGTTCATCTCACTGGCAACGGTGCTGCCCGCGCTGGTTGCATGTGCGTCGACCCACGCCGATATCGTTCCCATGGTGAAGCCACAATTCGAGGTCGGCAAGCACCGGGTCGGTGCGGGTGGGGTGGTGTCTGACCCCCGGCTGCGGGCCGACGCCGTGCTCGCGGTCGCCCGCCGGGCCGCCGAACTGAACTGGAACACCGTCGCGGTGACGGCGAGCCCGTTGCCAGGACCATCGGGAAACGTCGAATACTTCCTGCATCTGCGCGCGACCGGCGAGCAGGCGCTGATCGGCCACGAACTCGAGCAGGCCGTCGAGCGCGCCGTCGCCGAGGGGCCGCAATGACATCCGACCGCACCATCCTGATGGTGGTCCACACCGGCCGCGACGACGTCACCGAAACCGCCAACAGGGTGCAAAAAGTGCTCGGGGACAACGGCATCGGTCTGCGGGTGCTCTCTGCTGAGGCCGTCGACCGAGCGGCGGTGCACGCGGCACCCGACGACGTACGCGACATCGGTGGCGACGTCGAGGTCGTCGATGCCGACGAACGCGCCGCCGAGGGCTGCGAGCTCGTCCTGGTCCTCGGCGGTGACGGAACATTCCTGCGCGCCGCCGAATTGGCGCGCAACGTCGAGATTCCGGTGCTCGGCGTCAATCTGGGTCGCATCGGGTTCCTCGCCGAGGCGGAGGCAGACAACATCGACGCCGTGCTCGAGCATGTCGTCAACCGCGACTACCGCGTCGAGGAGCGCATGACCCTCGACGTCGTGGTTCGCGTCGAGGGCCGGATCGTCAACCGTGGCTGGGCGCTCAACGAGGCAAGCCTGGAGAAGGGGCCGCGCCTCGGTGTCCTCGGCGCGGTACTGGAAGTCGACGGCCGTCCGGTCTCGGCCTTCGGCTGTGACGGCGTCCTCGTGGCGACGCCCACCGGCTCGACGGCATGGGCGTTCTCCGCGGGCGGACCGATCGTCTGGCCCGATCTCGAGGCAATTCTGGTGGTACCCAACAATGCTCACGCACTCTTCGCGCGACCGATGGTCACCAGCCCCAACGCCGCCATCGCGGTGGAGGTCGAAGCCAGGGGGCATGACGCGCTGGTGTTCTGCGACGGCCGCCGCGAGATGGTGGTGCCCGCGGGCGGCCGGCTCGAGGTGACGCGCTGCGGAACACCGTTGAAGTGGGTGCGTCTCGACAGTGCTCCGTTCACCGACCGACTGGTGCGTAAGTTCCGGTTGCCCGTCACGGGTTGGCGCGGACAGTAGTGCTCTCCGAGATTCGCATCGAGTCGCTGGGCGCAATCCGCACGGCGACAGCAGAATTCGATCGCGGGTTGACGGTACTCACGGGCGAGACCGGGACCGGCAAGACCATGGTGGTGACCGGACTGCACCTGCTCGGCGGAGCAAGGGCGGACGCCACCCGGATCCGGTCGGGTGCGCCGCGCGCCGTCGTGGAAGGTCGGTTCAGTACCCGCGAACTCGGCGACGGGGTGGCATCGGCGGTCGACGAGATACTCGATGCCTCCGGCGCGGATCGCGACGAGGACGGCAGCGTCATCGCCGCGCGGTCCGTCAGCCGTGATGGACCGTCGCGAGCCTATCTGGGTGGCCGCAGCGTGCCCGCGAAGTCCCTGAGCGCTTTCACCACAGAGCTACTCACCCTCCACGGTCAGAACGACCAGTTGCGGCTCATGCGTGGCGACGAGCAACGTGCAGCGCTGGACCGGTTCGCCGAAGTCGGCGAGCTTCTTGCGCGCTACCGCAAAGTGCGCGAGGCCTGGCGGGAGGCGCGCCGCGATCTCGCCGAAAGATCCCAGCGCGCACGCGAAATGGCTCAGGAAGCCGACCGGTTGAGGTTCGGCCTCAACGAGATCGATACTGTCGACCCGCACCCGGGTGAAGACGCGGCGCTCGTCGACGACATCCGACGGCTGTCCGAACTGGACGCCCTACGGGAGGCGGCCCAGGCTGCGCGTACGGCACTGGCGGGAACCCTCGACGACGCCGCTGACTCCGATCCGGTGTCGGCGGGCCACCAGATCGGACAGGCCAAGTCGGCGTTGGAAGCCACCGACGACGCGGCGCTGCGGACCTTGGGTGAGCGGCTTGCCGAGGCGATGGCCGTGATCTCCGACGTGTCGAACGAACTCAGTCACTATCTGTCCGACTTACCCAGCGATGCAAGCACTCTGGAAGTGAAGTTGGCGCGGCAAAGTGAGCTTCGGGCTCTGACGCGGAAGTATGCCGCCGATATCGACGGGGTACTGGCGTGGGCGCGCGAGTCGCGCGACCGGCTCGAACAGCTCGACGTATCCGAGGAAACGCTCGCCGGGCTCGCACGGCGGGTCGCCGAGCTGGAGGCTGAAGTCGTCTCCGCCGCAGCCGAACTGACGAAGGTGCGGACGAAGGCGGCGAAGGGGCTGGCGAAGGCGGTGACCGCCGAGCTGGCCGGTCTGGCAATGGGAGACGCCGAATTCACCGTCTCGGTGTCGCCGCTGTCCGTCCGCGACGACTCGGCACCCATCACACTTCCATCGGGCGCGCCGGTGCATGCGGGCCCCGGCGGGGGCGGCCCCCGG
>JAEZKH010000090.1 GCA_023415515.1 Actinomycetes bacterium | reverse complement strand
CCCTTGCGGTCGGCGTTGTTGATCAGCACGTCGAACACCGCCATCCGACGCAATGCGGCATTGTCGGCGTGCACCAGGGTCACCTCGTCGCCGCGATAGTCGTATGCGCGCAGCACCGGCAAGCATCCCGGCGGAATGTGGCCCGCGGGAAGGAGATCCACCAGATCCGGTTCGGAACCCGGGCGCTCGCCGACCTCGTCACCGGGTTGGTCGACCCACAGCTGCAGCATGCCGCTGCCCGCCGGACCGTCCCGAATGATGGTGTAGGGCACGATGTCCCAACCCAGAGCGGCTGATACCAGATAAGCCGACACCTCACGGCCCGCAAGGGTGCCGTCGGGGAAATCCCACAGCGGAGCCTCCCCCGCGACGGGCTTGTACACGCAGTGCACCGTCAGGTCGTCGAGCTGGGCCTCGCAGAGGAATGTGGCGTTGCTTGCCGAGCGGATACGTCCGATGACGGTCAGTTCACCGCGGCGCAACGCCTCGCATTCGCTAGGCGTCGGGTTCATCGTCTGGCTCGAGCAAACTCCGCCGGTAGCCGTTGGTCCGCGCGCAGATGTGACCCTCCGGGTCGAGGGGCTCATCGCACAGCGGACACGGCGGCCTGCCGGCCGAGATGACCCGGTTGGATCTGGTGGCGAACTGGCGTGCCGACTCGGGGGTGAGGAACACGCGAACGGCGTCGGGCCCCTCCTCCGCGTCGTCGAGCACCACCGACGCATCGAACTCGGTGTCCGACACCGCGAGCAGCTCGACCACCACCGTCTGCGCTTCCGAATCCCAGCCCAGCCCCATGGTGCCGACCCTGAACTCGGCGTCGACGGGCGTGACGAGCGGGCTGAGGTCCTCGACCTCGGTCTCGGGCGGTACGGGCGTGCCGAACCGCCGGTTGATCTCCAAGAGCAGGGCAGCGATCCGCTCGGCGAGAACCGCGACCTGCTGCTTCTCCAAAATCACCGACACGACCCGCTTGTCGTGCACGGCTTGCAGGTAGAACGTGCGGTTTCCGGGCTGCCCGACGGTACCGGCCACAAATCGGTCGGGTGTGCGGAAGACGTGGATTGCGCGGGCCATGGCACCTCCAAAATACCGCGCTCAGTCGGTGGAGCCGCCCACCACCGCATCGCTGGACGGCACGTCGCCGGCCTCTCCGTCGGTGACGCCGGGCGGTTTTGCCGCCAAACCCGATGCGAGCTGGTCCCCGGTGTGGTTGACGTGAACCACGAACGGACGCACTGCTGTGTACCGGATCACACTCATCGAGGCCGGGTCGGCGGTGATTCGCTGGAAACTGTCGAGGTGCGTGCCCACCGCATCCGCCACGACGGCCTTGATCACGTCGCCGTGCGTGCAGGCCAACCAGAGCACGTCGCCGCCGTGTTCGTCGGCCAGCCGCCGGTCGTGTTCGCGGACCGCCTCGACGGCGCGGGCCTGCACATGGGCCAGTCCCTCGCCGTCAGGGAACACCGCGGCGCTCGGCTGCTGCTGCACCACCCCCCACAACGGCTCCTTGACGAGGTCGGCGATCTTGCGGCCGGTCCACTGGCCGTAGTCCACCTCGGTGATGCGCTCGTCGATGATCGGATTCAGGCCGAGCGCTGCGGCCAACGACTCGACGGTGCGCAGGCAACGCAGCAACGGGGAACACACGATGGCGCGGACAGGCAGCGATCCGATCCGGTCCACCAGCGCCTTCGCCTGCGCGTAGCCCTTGTCGTCGAGGTCGACGCCGTTCGAGCGTCCCGCGAGCGTTTGTGCGGTGTTCGACGTCGAGCGGCCGTGCCGCAGCAGGATCACGGTCATGTCGCGGCCACCACCCCGGTGCCGAGCAGGACCAGCACGACCGCGCCGAGAATGACCCGGTAGCCGACGAACCAGTACATGCTGTGCCGCACCAGGAATCGGAGGAACCAGGCCACCGCCGCGTAGCCGACGACGAACGCGATCACGGTCGCCACGAGCAGCTGCGGCCCGCTGGCGCTCATGCCCTCACCCACGGGATGAAACGCGTCAGGCAGGGAGAACAACCCCGAGGCGAACACCGCCGGGATCGCCAGCAGGAAGCCGAATCTCGCGGCGAGTTCACGGTCGAGACCGAGGAACAGGCCTGCGCTGATGGTGGCGCCGGACCGCGACACGCCCGGCACCAGCGCCAGACACTGGGCGAGGCCGACGATCACACCGTCGCGCCATGAGAGCTGTTCGACGCCACGAGTCTGCCGTCCGAAGTACTCGGCCGCGGCGATCACGGCGGAGAACACCACCAGCGCCGTCGCGATCAGCCACAAGTTTCTTGCCCCGGTGCGGATCTCGTCCTTGAACAGCAGACCGAGCAGGCCGATGGGGATGGTTCCGATGATCACATACCAGCCGAGACGGTAGTGCGCGTCACGCGCTGTGGCGTCGAAAAGACCACGCACCCATGCCGTTACGATGCGCGCAATGTCACGGGCGAAGTAGATGAGCACTGCCAACTCGGTGCCCAGTTGCGTTACAGCGGTGAACGATGCGCCCGCGTCGTCATCGAAGAACAGTCGCGAGGCGATCGCAAGGTGCCCGGAGGACGACACCGGAAGGAATTCGGTGAGGCCCTGCAGCACCGAGAGCACGACGACCTGCAACCACGACATCGCCGGCACCTCGATCACGACGACGACCGTACCGTGAGCGTCGGTCAGCGTGCTGTGCGCGGCACCGGTTGCGCGTTGGCCACCGCGTCGCGCACGGCCGCGACCAGGCTGCGTTCATCGAACAGGTCGATGTCGCCTGCCTTTCGGGTGGCGGTGGCCACCACATCCTCGGCCTGGGGCACCGGGCCCGCGAGGCGGGGGCGATAGATCTCTACGACAAGCTGGCTGTGTTCGACGTGGAAGGAGAAACTCTTGCCGCCTTCGAGCTGGCCAAAACCGCTGGCGTGCAGACCAGTCGAGATGTCCTCGACAGCAAACCCTTTGTCGGCCGAATCACGACTCGGCGCAAGGCTCATGACCGAACCATACCTGTTCCGGCGGCATGCATACACTTGCTGTTCGATTGCCGTCCACTTCGAACGCACGAGAGCTACCCATTGCTGACACGTATCAAACATGCAGGTCAGACCGCCTGTTGTGGGGTACTGGTCATTGCCTGCTGGGTTGTGACGGCGTGCACATCGCATCAGGCCGACACGCCGCCGCCGACGATCGCGCCCGCCCGGGCCGCGGTGTCTCCCCCGACCGCCACCCCGCCAGAGGGTGTCGTCCACCCGTTGGCCGGAGACGCGACGGCCGCATTCTTCGACACCGCGACGGCCTCGCTGGTGGTGCTCAGTCCCACCGAGACCGGGCACGCGACCGCCACGGTGATGCCGGCGAACGGACCCGGCAGGACCGTGCCGTTGTCCGCTGCGGCGCCTGCGCTGACCGGCGACGGCCACGGTCACGCCTTTGCCGCGACGCGCGGCGGATACTTCCGCATCGACATCGCGCAGGGCCGTGCGAACAGGGTGCCCGTGGACGGTGAGGACGGTACCGATTTCACGGCGATCGCCCATCGGTCCGACGGCAGGCTCGTCCTCGGCAGCGCCGACGGAGCCCTCTACACGTTGCGCAGCGACACCGCGGTCGGCGCGAAGCTGAAAATATTCGCCCGCGTCGATGCCCTTGCCGCCCTTGGAGATACGGCGGTGGTTCTCGATCGGGGACAGACCTCGGTGACCACCGTCGACTCCAGCGGCACCAAGGCCGAGCATGCGTTGCGCGCAGGCGAGGGAGCAACCACGTTGACCGCCGACACGGCAGGGCGCATCCTGGTCGCCGATACCAGGGGCGGCGCGCTGCTGGTGTTCACGGTCGATCCCCTGATGCTGCGACAGCGCTATCCGGTGCACGGGGCGCCCTATGGACTCGCCGGGTCCTCGCGGTTGGCGTGGGTGTCGCAGACGGAGACCAATACGGTCATTGGTTACGATTTGGCCACCGGCATCCCCGTCGAAAAGGTGCGTTATCCGACCGTGCAGCAGCCCAACTCCCTGGCCTTCGACGAGGCGTCTGGCACTCTGTATGTGGTGTCGGGTACGGGAGCGGGCGTGCAGGTGATCGCCAACGCCGGAGGCACGCGATGACGGCCGTCCAGCGCGGCCGGATGCCCCCGGGTTGGGACGCCGACCTGTCCGACGAGTACGAATGGGTCCCGCTGCGACTGCCGCCCGACCTGACCCGCATCAGCGCGTCCACCCGGTTGTCCATCGAGGCGGAGTACCGCGGCTGGGAGCTGACCCGGGTGCGGCTGTACACCGACGGCAGCCGACGAGTGCTGTTGCGCCGCCGGAAGTCTGCCGCCGACCGGTCCGACGTCGCCGACCAGCCGGCGATGTGATGTATCGCGCTCTTCGGCGGGCGTTCTTCCTGGTTCCCGCTGAGCGGATACACACCTGGGTGTTCGGCGGACTGCGCGCCGGAACGGCTCTGCCGCCCACGCGCCGCGCGCTGAAGACCTGGCTGGCGCCGACGGATCCGATCCTGCAGAGCACCGTGTTCGGAGTCCGCTTCCCCGGGCCCATGGGGCTGGCCGCTGGATTCGACAAGAACGGCACCGGGCTGTCGGCGTGGGGTGCGCTCGGCTTCGGCTACGCCGAAGTGGGCACCGTGACCGCGCAGCCCCAGCCCGGCAATGCGGTCCCGCGATTGTTCCGCCTGCCCCAGGACAGGGCGCTGCTCAACCGGATGGGGTTCAACAACGACGGCGCAGGCGAGCTCGCCTTGCGCCTGGCGCGCCACACACCCGACATACCGATCGGGGTCAACATCGGCAAGACGAAGAACGTGCCTGCCGATGCCGCCGTCGACGACTACCGCATCAGCGCGCGGCTGGTCGGCCCGCTGGCGGCATACCTGGTGGTCAACGTCAGCTCACCGAACACGCCCGGGCTGCGAGACCTGCAGGCCGTGGAGTCGTTGCGGCCGATCCTCGCCGGCGTGCAGCAGGAGACCAGCACCCCGGTGCTCGTCAAGATCGCCCCGGACCTGTCGGACTCCGACATCGACCAGATCGCCGACCTGGCTGTCGAGTTGGGCCTGGCCGGGATCGTCGCGACCAACACGACGGTGGTCCGAGACGGCCTTGCCACACCCGGGGCGGCCGACCTGGGACCGGGCGGAGTGTCTGGCCCGCCGGTCGCCAAGCGCGCGGCCGAGGTACTGCGCCGGCTGTACAACCGCGTCGGCGACCGCCTCGTGCTGATCAGCGTCGGCGGCATCGAGACCGCCGACGACGCCTGGGACAGGATCGTTTCGGGGGCGTCGTTGCTTCAGGGCTACACCGGGTTCGTCTACGCCGGCGGCCTGTGGGCCCGACACATCCACGACGGTATCGCCGAGCGCCTGCGCGAGGGCGGGTTCTCGTCGCTGACCGAGGCGGTCGGCTCAGCCGCGCGCTAGCTGTACTCGGCCATGACGTTGGTAGCGGGCGTGTTGGCTTGATGTGAGGAGAACCTCCGGGTGAGGTGTGGCTTGTCGAAGGCCCATCACCAACCCGGAGGTTCTCGTGTCTCACCGTAATGCTCGCACGACCTTGCACGGGCGAAAGCTGATCGTGCAGCGCTACCAGCAAGGCTGGAAACAGGCCCATATCGCCGCGGCGATGGG
>JAEZKH010000479.1 GCA_023415515.1 Actinomycetes bacterium | reverse complement strand
ACCCACGACCGGGTGCTCGTCATCCCCGCGCCCGGTCAGCCCGCCCGGCTGCCGTTCTGGCGCGGGGACGGCGTGGGTCGGCCCGCCGAACTGGGCGCCGCGATCGGCGCCTTCACTGGCGAGCTGTCCGGCCTCGGTCACGATGACTTCATACAGCGTTGCGCTGCAATGGGATTCGATGACTATGCCACCGACAACCTGTGGCAGCTGTTGAACGACCAGCGGCAAGCCACCGGAACGGTGCCGACCGACGCCACCCTCGTGGTCGAACGCTTCCGCGACGAACTCGGCGACTGGCGGGTGATCCTGCACTCCCCGTACGGGCTTCGCGTGCACGGCCCACTGGCCCTCGCGGTATCGCGCCGCCTGCGGGAGCGCTTTGGCATAGACGAGAAGCCGACGGCGTCCGACGACGGCATCATCGTCCGACTCCCCGACACCGAGGATGCCGCCCCCGGCGCGGAGCTTTTCGTTTTCGACGCCGACGACATCGAGCCGATAGTCACCGCCGAGGTGGGTGGATCTGCGTTGTTCGCCTCGCGGTTTCGCGAGTGCTCGGCTCGCGCACTGTTGCTGCCGCGCAGGCATCCCGGGAAACGCTCGCCGCTGTGGCATCAGCGTCAACGCGCCGCGCAACTGCTCGACGTGGCCCGCAAATATCCGGACTTCCCGATCGTGCTCGAGACGGTACGCGAATGCCTGCAGGACGTTTACGACGTGCCGACCCTGACTGAGCTGATGAACCGCGTAGCGCAGCGCAGGGTGCGCGTGGTCGAAGTCGAGACGCAGACGCCGTCGCCGTTCGCGGCCTCGCTGCTGTTCGGCTATGTCGGGGCCTTCATGTACGAAGGCGACAGCCCGCTTGCCGAGCGCCGTGCCGCGGCACTGTCACTGGACAGCATGCTGCTGGCCGAACTGCTGGGCCGTGTCGAGCTGCGCGAACTGCTCGATCCGCAGGTGATCGCGAGCACCGCAGCGCAGTTACAGCATCTCAGCGAGGACCGCGCCGCCCGTGATGCCGAAGGGGTCGCCGACCTGCTCCGGCTGCTCGGCCCCCTGACCGAGGACGAGATCGCGCAGCGATGCACCGCCGACGACGTCGGGGGCTGGCTGGAGGGCCTCCGCGAGGCCAAACGCGCGCTCACGGTGTCGTTCGCCGGACAGACATGGTGGGTGGCCATCGAGGACATCGGTCTGCTTCGCGACGGCATCGGCGTCGCGGTGCCTGTCGGTGTTCCGCTGGTCTTCACCGAGGGTGTCGACGATCCCCTCGGCGATCTGCTCGGCCGCTACGCGCGCACCCGTACGCCGTTCACCACGCATGACGCTGCCACCCGGTTCGGGTTGGGCCAGCGGGTCACCGCGGATGTGTTGGGCCGCATGGCTATCGACGGCACGTTGGTGCGCGGCGAATTCACCGACCTCGCCGAGCCGGGTGACCAATGGTGTGACGCAGGTGTGCTCAAGATTCTGCGCAGGCGGTCCCTTGCGGCGCTACGGGCGCAGGTCGAACCGGTCAGCACTGCGGCGTATGCGCGTTTCCTTCCGGCCTGGCAGCAGGTCGGGCTGGAGCGGGCGTCCGGCATCGACGGGCTCGCTTCGGTGATCGATCAGCTGGCAGGTGTGCCGATGCCCGCATCGGCGGTCGAACCGCTGGTGTTCACCGCGCGCGTCCGCGACTATCAACCCGCCATGCTCGACGAACTTCTCGCCTCCGGGGAAGTGACGTGGTCGGGAGCGGGTCCGATCGGTAGCGCGGACGGCTGGATCGCCTTCCACCCAGCCGAATCCGCGCCACTGACACTGACCCAACCGACCGAGATCGACTTCACCGACACCCACCGCGCGATCATGGAGACGCTCGGTGGCGGCGGAGCGTACTTCTTCCGCCAGCTCGCAGGCGACAGGACCGAGGAGTTCAAAAGCGCCTTGTGGGAGCTGATCTGGGCCGGGTGGGTAACCGGTGACACGTACGCACCGGTGCGGGCGTTACTCGGAGGAACCGGCCGACGGTCGGGGCGCCCCGCGCACCGCCAGGGCTCCCGGCGGCCTCCGCGGCTGAGCCGCTACAGCGTCGCCCACGCACAGACCCGCACATCAGACCCGACCGTTGCGGGGCGCTGGTCTGCGCTGCCCGCCGCGGAGCCCGATTCGACTGTGCGAGCGCACTTTCAGGCCGAGTTGTTGCTCAACCGTCATGGCGTGCTCACCAAGGGTGCGGTAGCGGCCGAAGGCATTCCCGGCGGGTTCGCGATGCTGTACAAGGTGTTGACTGCGTTCGAGGATGCGGGCCGCTGCCAGCGCGGCTACTTCGTCGAGTCGCTTGGCGGCGCGCAGTTCGCGGTCGCCTCGACCGTCGACCGGCTGCGGTCTTATCTCGACGGCATCGAACCCGAGCGCAGGGAATACCAGGCGGTCGTCCTCGCCGCCGCCGACCCCGCCAACCCCTACGGCGCCACCCTCGCGTGGCCGGAGAGCACCCACCGCCCCGGCCGGAAGGCGGGCGCATTGGTGGCGCTCGTCGACGGCGAGTTGGCCTGGTTTCTCGAGCGCGGCGGACGCACACTGCTCAGCTTCACCGCCGACCCGGAGGCCTGCCACGCCGCAGCCGGTGCACTGGCCGAGTTGGTCGGCGCGGGTCGCGTCCAGTCGTTGCTCGTGGAGAAGGTCAACGGTGAACCGGTCCTCTCCCCAGCGGCCGACAGTCAACAGGCCGCCGTCGTGTCCGCGCTCACGGACGCGGGCTTCGCCCGAACTCCGCGGGGTCTGCGACTGCGCTGACGTCCGGGTTCCTAGAGTGCTGAAGATGGGTTTACGCACGGCGTTGACCGACAGGTTCGGCATCGAGCACCCTGTGGTGCTGGCGCCCATGGGCGGTGTGGCGGGCGGGGCGTTGGCGGCTGCCGTCTCCGAGGGCGGCGGCCTCGGCATGATCGGTGCGGGCGTCGGTGACTTGAGCTGGCTGGCCGAGCAGTGCGAGCTTGCGGCGGCCGGAACACGCAGGCCGTGGGGTATCGGCCTGCTGTCCTGGGCGATCGACGGGGACGTCGTCGATGCGGCGATCGCGGCGTCCCCTGCGGCGATCATGCTGTCGTTCGGCGATCCCGCGCCCTTCGCCGACGCGATCCGCGCCGCAGACATCCCGCTCATCGTGCAGGTCACCGATATGGCGGAGGCCCGCCGTGCGCTCGACGTCGACGCCGACATCGTCGTGGCACAGGGCTGCGAAGCGGGTGGTCACGGCGGCGGCCGGGCGACGCTGCCCTTCGTGCCCGCAGTCGTCGACATCGCGGGGTCGGTGCCGGTGCTGGCGGCCGGCGGCATCGGCGACGGCCGGGGGTTGGCCGCCGCGCTCATGCTCGGTGCCGCAGGCGCGCTCATCGGGACACGGTTCGAGGCCACCCACGAAGCACTGCTCACCTCCGACGAAGTCAAGGCGATTCTGGCCGCGGGCGCCGAGGACACCACGCAGGGCCGGTCGCTCGACGTTGTGCGTGACTCCCGGTGGCCTGCGCGGTATCCCGCGCGGACGCTCCGCAACAAGGTGACCGAGGCCTGGGACGGCCGTGAGGACGACATCGATGACGCGACGAAAGCGGCCTACCGCGACGGTGTCGATCGAGGGGACCTCGACTACCTCCCGGTCTGGGCCGGCGAGGCCGCGGACCTGATCAGCGAACAGGACGGCGCCGCACCGCTCGTCGGCCGAATCGCCCGTCAGGCCGAACACGTGATCGCCGCCGCGGGCGGTCGCCGTGGGTGACCTGCTGACCACACCGTTCGGGTTCCACTCGACCGCATCGGATGTCATCGCCGACGTCGACCTGACGGGCAAGACGGCGATTGTGACCGGCGCCTCGTCGGGTATCGGTGTGGAAACCGCGCGAGCGTTGGCCGCTGCGGGCGCATCGGTCACGCTGGCCGTGCGAAACACGTCGAAGGGCCACCGGGTCGCCGCTGAGATCCGCGAACGCACCGGCATCGACGCCGTCACCGTCGCAGCGCTGGACCTCGCCGACCTGTCCAGCGTCGCGGCGTTCGTACGGGCGTGGTCCGGACCGCTGGACATCCTGGTGAACAACGCCGGTGTGATGGCTGTGCCTGAACTCAACCTCTCACCGAGCGGACACGAAATACATTTCGCCACCAATCATCTGGGGCACTTCTTCCTCTCCCTCGGGCTGCACGACGCTCTCGCCGCGGCGGCCGACGCGCGGATCGTCTCGGTGAGCTCCGGTGGCCATCTTCGCTCGCCGATCGTCTTCGACGACATCGACTTCGCGTTCCGCGACTACCATCCGTTCGCCGCGTACGGACAGTCCAAGACGGCCAACGTGCTGTTCGCCGTCGAGTCGACACGACGCTGGGCCGACGACGGCATCACATCGAACGCGGCGATGCCCGGCGCCGTCTTCGATACCGAACTCGGACGTTATGTCGACGACGGTCATGTCGCCGCGGCGGCAAGACAACTGCGGCTCAAGACCGTCGAACAAGGTGCCGCAACCTCGGTGCTGCTGGCGGTGTCACCGCTGCTCGACGGGATCGGCGGCCGCTACTTCGAAGACTGCGCCCAGGCACGCGTCGTCGATCGCCGCGGCGCACCGGGAACCGGCGGTGTCGCACGCTATGCCGTTGACGAGTCCAATGCCCGACGGCTGTGGGAGGTTTCGCTGAGGATGGTCGAGTAACGATGCCCGAAGGCGACACCGTGTTCCACACCGCAGCCAGGCTGCGCGAAGCCTTGGCCGGAAAAACGTTGACACGCTGCGATGTTCGCGTGCCCAGGTACGCCACCGTGGATCTCACCGGTGAGCGTGTCGACGAAGTCGTCAGCCGCGGCAAACATCTCTTCATCCGGGTCGGGCAGGCGAGCATTCATTCGCATCTGAAGATGGACGGCAGTTGGCGGGTCGGCAGCACCGCACGCCCCAGCCGGGCCGGCCATCGCATCCGCATCATCCTGGAGGCCGACGACGTGCAGGCGGCGGGCATCGACCTCGGTGTACTGGAGATCCTCGACCGCGCCGACGACGAGGAGTCCGTCTCGCACCTCGGTCCCGATCTCCTCGGCCCGGACTGGGATCCGCGCATCGCGGCCACCAACCTGGTTGCCGATCCGGACCGGCCGCTGTCCGAGGCGCTTCTCGACCAGAGGGTGATGGCAGGCATCGGCAACGTGTATTGCAACGAGTTGTGCTTCGTCTTCGGCCACCTGCCGATGGCGCCGGTTCGCGCGGTGAAGGATCCACTGCGGATGGCGCAGAAAGCACGCGACATGCTGTGGCTCAACCGGTTGCGCTCGAATCGGACCACCACCGGCGACACCAGGCGCGGTCAGCAGGTCTGGGTGTACGGGCGTGCCGGTGAGCCGTGCAGACGATGCGGCACTGCGATCCAGTCGGACTGGGGCGGCGAACGGGTGACGTTCTGGTGCCCGAACTGTCAGACCTGACCCGTGTAGTAATCGTTGCCGCGGGAGAACTCGACGAAGGTGCAGGCGTGCTCACCGACCGTCCAGGCGTCATGCCCCGGCGGTAGCAACATGACGTCGCCGGCCGAGAACACCTCCTCTGAGCCGTCGGCCATCCGGACGCCGAGCGCACCGCTTGTCACGACGGCGACGTGCGGGAGTTCGCACAGGTCGGTGCCGGCGTAGTCCTTCAGGTCGTGGGACCATCTGGCGCCCGTATCGAAGGTCACCTGTGTCACCGACACGCCGTTCAGCGCGGCGGTGCGTTTGGAGATCAACCCGTGCACGTCGCTTTCGATGTCTGCGAAGCGAGCTTTCTGCATAGCGGGGTGAAAGTCGGTCATGGTGCACATTGCATCACGCTCCCACCCCGCTTGCACACGGTCTGCTAAGGGAGAGCGAGCCTGACGATCTTGCGCACCACGCTGGCGAACTGCTTGGGCAGGGGGCCCTTGTTGTACGGGATTCCGTAGCGGCGGCAGATGTCCTGCACCTCCGGCGCGATCTCGGCGTGCCGATGGGCGGGGATGTCGGGGAAGAGGTGATGCTCGATCTGGAACGACAGGTTTCCACTCACGATGTGAAAAAGCCTGCCGCCGGTCAGGTTCGCCGATCCGAGGATCTGCCGGAAATACCACTGGCCGCGGGTCTCCGCCTTCGTCTCCTCGATCGAGAACTCCTGCACATCCTCGGGGAAGTGGCCGCAGAAGATGATCATGTAGGACCACACGTTGCGGATCAGGTTGGCCGTCATGTTGCCGGCAAAAACCCATGGCGCGAACGGGCCCGCCAGCAGCGGGAAGGCCACGTAGTCCTTCAGCGTCTGCTTCTTGGTCTTGCGCCAGATCCCGTCGAGGATCTCTCGTTTGTCTGCGATGGTGATCTCGCCGGTGCGGATTCGCTCCGATTCGAGCTCGTGCAGCGCGACGCCGTACTGGAAGAGCACCATCAGCAGGAACGCGTACACCGGGTTGCCGAGGAAGTACGGCGTCCAGCGCTGATCCTTGCTCATCCGCAGGATTCCGTAGCCCACGTCGCGGTCCATCCCGACGATGTTGGTGTAGGTGTGGTGCATGTAATTGTGCGAATGGCGCCATTGCTCGGCCGGGCAAGCGGTGTCCCATTCGAACTTGTTGGAGGACAGCGCCGGATCGCCGGTCCAGTCGTACTGGCCGTGCATGACGTTGTGACCGATCTCCATGTTGTCGAGGATCTTCGACAGCCCCAGCATCGCGGTGCCTGCGAGCCAGAACGGCGGGAAGATGCCGCCGAAGAGCAGCGCGCGTCCGGAAACCTCGAGGCCGCGCTGGGCCTTGATGATGCGGCGGATGTAGGTGAGGTCGCGTTCGCCGAGGTCTGCGATCACTCGTTCCTTGAGTGCATCGAGTTCGCGCCCGAACGACTCGGTCTGCTCGGGCGTCAGGGTGACGGTCTTGCCTGCGACCGTCTTCTGGAGGGTCTTGTGCTGCGTGATCGTTGGTGCGGTCATGATTTCCTCCCTTTCGTCACAGGGCGATCTCGACATCGCCGACCGGTGCGGACACGCAGATCTGCACGTCCTCGTCGTCGGTGGTGGAGACCGTCCCGGTTATCAAATTTCGTACGGCGCCGCGGGTCTTACGGCGGGTGCAGCTGTGGCAGATGCCCATCCGGCATCCGCTTTCGGGTGTAAGGCCGGCTTTCTCGGCCTGCACCAGCAGAGGTTGGCCGTCGTCGATGGCCTCGACGCCGCTGTCGGTGAAGGAGATTCGGCCGCCGGTGGCTTCGGCCGCAATCGTGGGCGTAGGCGGCACGAAGCTTTCGGAGTGCGCGTCCGGGCACTGTGCCGTCACGGCGTCGACCAGTGCGGGCGGGCCGCATACGTAGACCAGCTCGGGGTCCGGCATCGCGGTGGCCAGATGCTCGGCGTCGAAGTGGCCGGTCACGTCACCGGCGCCGTCGCGGGTGTAGCCGTGCAGCACACGCACGCCGGTCATCGTCGCGAGTTCGTCGGCGTAGCAGGCCTCCTCGGCGCTGCGGGCGTAGTGGACGAAGGCGATGTCGCGGTCGCTTCCCTCGTCGCGCATCGTGCGCAGCATCGACATCACCGGGGTGATGCCGCTGCCGCCCGAGACGAACAGGATTCGCCGAGGAAGAATCGCGGGCAGGGTGAAGTCGCCGCCGACCGAGTCGAGTCCGACGATCATGCCGGGACGAGCGTGATCGCACAGGTACGTCGACACCAGGCCGCCGTCGTGGCGCCCGATCGTCAACTCGATGTGCCGGGCGCGTTCAGCGCTGGCCGGCGAGTAGCACCTGGTCCGCCTGCGGCCGTCGATCTCGACGGTGAGGTTGATGTGCTGGCCGGCCCGGAATCCGGTGAACGCTCGATTCGGTTCCAGGGTCAGCGTGACGCTGCGCGGTGTCTGGCGCCGCACTGCGACGACTCGGGCGCGGGCCTCGCCGCTGGTCCACGTCGGGTCGACCAACTCGGTGTATCGGTCCACACCATGGGGGCCGGCCAGCAGCTCCAACAGGGGCGACCGTCGCGCGCGGCGTGTCAAAGTTTGAGTGAACATGTGTATACCGTGCGTGAGTACAGTGGACTCCGTCAATAGAATCGCGCCTGATTGTGGTAGGTTTCACAGAGTGAACAGTCGTTCGCCTAGCTCACATACGAGCAGGTCAACTCGGTCGCGGTCACGCGACAAGCCGTCCCGTGAGGAGCGCAAGGAGGCGACTCGCCGCGCGATCATCGCCGCCTCGCTGGCCCTGCTCGAGGACCGCAGTTTCAGCGCGCTCAGCCTGCGGGAGGTCACCCGGGCCGCGGGCATCGCGCCGGCAGCGTTCTACCGGCATTTCGAGTCGATGGAGGCACTCGGCCTGGTCCTGATCGACGAGTCCTTCCGGTCGTTGCGCGACATGCTGCGCGGCGCCAGGGCGGGAAAGCTCGACCCCAACCGGGTCATCGAATCGTCGGTCGACATCCTCATCGCGGGCGTCAATGCGCGTCGCGAACACTGGAGGTTCATCGGACGGGAACGGTCAAGCGGACTCAGCGTGCTGCGCTACGCGATCCGCACCGAAATCCGCTTGATCA
The DNA here is from genome assembly GCA_023415515.1 of Actinomycetes bacterium. GTDB lineage: Bacteria > Actinomycetota > Actinomycetes > Mycobacteriales > Mycobacteriaceae > Mycobacterium. The sequence continues at coordinate 6,168 of JAEZKH010000479.1, read as the reverse complement.
CGTCCGAATTGGCCATCGACCTGGCCCGCTTCCCCGGGCTGAACGACTGGACCAGCGAGGATCTCAACATCCTGGCGACACTGTTCGTCAACGCGATGATCGCGATCGCCGAGGCCATCGAGGACGCAAACGATCAGGCGACGCTCGACGAGATCAAACGCGTCGCCGTCAAGCAGTTGCGGATGATCACCGTCGGTGTGACCGGCTGGCGCAGCCAACCCTGAGCATCAAATGGTGCAGTCCGTTCCGGGTCGAGCCGGCCGGTGAACCTGTGAAATACCTGTGTACACGCTGTTGTTGAGTGAGTCATGAACGTCGTAATTTCCGCAGTCGCAGCCGGCGTGGTCGCGTTGGGCGCGTTGGGTTTCGCGGCAGAGGCCGCCGCCGCCCCGAGCGGTGTCGGCTCGGCCGCCGAGACAGTGAAGAGCCTGGAGGCCGAGGGTTACACAGTGGGCATCAACGGTGCCGTCATCAGGACACTCTCGGAGTGTGCGGTCACGGCCGTGCATCCGGGGTCCACGGTGTATGTCGACATAGCCTGCCCCTCCACGTAATAGAGCAATATGGTCGGATGCCACCGTTGGAACTGACCTACCCCAGAGCCGAGATCGCTGTCATCACGCTCAACCGGCCGGACAAGCTCAACGCGCTGTCGGCCGACATGGTCGAATCACTGCACGCCCTCATCGCCGACATCGCAGCGAACGACACATGTCGCGTGGCGATGATCACCGGTGCAGGCCGCGGGTTCTGCTCCGGCCTGGATCTGGGCGATCTCGAGTCACCCCGGCCCGGCTCGGACCTCGAGTTTCCCCGGTCAGGCATGCGCTGGCAGGAACGCATCGCCGACCTGACCGCCCGGATCCACCGCCTGCGCCAACCGGTGATCGCCGCGGTCAACGGTCCGGCATACGGCGGCGGACTCGGTATCGCGGCGGCGTGCGACATTCGCATCGCGGGACGGTCCGCGCGGTTCTGCACGCAGTTCATCAAGCTCGGGCTGGGGGGCTGCGACATCGGCGTCAGCTACACACTGCCGCGTCTGATCGGCGCCGGACCCGCGTTCGACATGATCCTGACCGCGCGGGTGGTCGACGCCGACGAAGCGCTTCGGCTCGGTCTGGTCAGCCGCCTGTCGGAGGATTCGGCGCTGCTCGACGACGCCATGACGATCGCGGAAACCCTGTGCGGCTACGGCGAGTTCGGGCTCGAATCGACCAAGCAGGTGCTGTGGGCCAATCTCGACGCGGGCAGCCTCGAGGCCGCCTTGCACGTCGAGAACCGCAGCCAGATCCTCGCGTCGAGCGGAGGTGCCGTGGCCCGGTTCAGCGAGGAGTTCCGCCGCCGTCAGCGATGATCACGCTGCCCGTCATGTAGCTGCCCGCATCCGAGCACAGCAGCAGCGCCGGACCCACCATCTCGTCGGGGGTGGCGAGCCTTTTCATCAGCGTTCCGCCGACCATCGCGTCGACGGCTTCCTGCGGGTTCTGCTGCATCATGTGGGTGTCGACCGGTCCAGGGGCCAGCGCGTTGACGCGGATTCCGAGTGGCGCGAACTCGGCGGCCATCGATCGGGTGAACGACACCATCGCGGCCTTCATCGACGAGTAGATGGACAGCATCGGCGAGAACATGAACGCACCGACCGACACGACGTTGAGCACGGCGGCGTGTTCGCTTTTCTTCAGGTGCGGCAACGCTTCCTGCACGAGGACCACCGGGCCGCGCAGGTTCACCTCGAACGACTTCGACATCGCGTCGACGGTGATCGAGCCAAGTGGTTGTGCCAACGGGTTGGCAGCGTTGTTGACGACGACGTCGATGCCGCCGTACTCGTCGACGGTGCGCTGCACGAGCGCCGAGAGCGAGTCCACCTCGCCGAGGTGCGTCGGCACCCCGACGGCTTGACCGCCCAGCCCGCGCAGGTGCTCCGCGGCCCGTTCGCAGGCGTCGGGCTTGCGGCTGGCGACCACGACGCGGGCACCGGCGAGGACGAAGCCCTCGGCCAGCGCGAGACCGATACCGCGGGTGCCGCCGGTGACGACGACGGTTCGGTCGGACATGTCGAAGAGATGCTCGTATGAAGTGCGGTCCACGCCCGTCAGCTAAACATGTCGGCGTGCGCGGCCACGTACTGCTCCACTGTCTGCGCGGGCTCCCCGGTGACCCCCATCACGTCGTCGGTGCTCCGGTCGTAGCCACCGTCGCGATGCATCCGCGCCATGGTGGCGATGTGCTGCTGCACATGTGGCGGTAGCCCGAGCGGTTCGAGCACCGCCGCCGACCACTCATCGAGCGGCATGTCCTCGACCGTCACGGCCCGGCCGAGCGCGCGGGAGTACCGCTCGGCGAGACCGGCCGCGTCGAGCACCTCCGGCCCGGTCAGTTCGTACACGTCACCGGTTCGTCCCGCCGGATCCCGCAGTACGGCCGCCACCACGCGGGCGACGTCGGCAGCTGCGATGACCAGTTCACGATGTGCTCGGCGAGCCAGTGCAAGCGGTGCTGCCTTGACTCCGACGTGCTGGTGAGCGTCATCTGCGACACAGTCATCTGCGACATGTTCACGACGACCTCGACGGGCGCGGCTTCTGAGGCGACGGCGCAGACGACGGAGGTCGCGGTCAGGTAGTCCGGCGAGACGCTCATGTTGAAGAACATCCGATCGACGCCCGTCATCGCGTCGGCGACGTCTTTCGAGTTGGTCAGGTCGCCGACGACGACGTCGGCGCCTGCGTCGCGAAGTGCGGCCGCCCGGTCGTCATCGCGACGGACCATGGCGCGAACCGGTTGGCCGTCGTCGAGCAGGAGAGACACCACCGTGCGGCTGACGCTGCCGATGCCGCCGCCTGCACCGGTGATCAGGTACACGGTCAGTCGGCCATCGTCCACGCCGACGTGGCGATCAGATCACCACGGTCAAGCGCGTTCGCGCGGTACGCGTGGATCTTTTGGTACTCCTCGTCCGTGACCATGTCGACGAATGCCGAGGGCGACGGGTACTCGACCACCAGAATCGCGTCCCACCAAGGCTTTTCACCGTCGCCGATGACCTGCGTCGGCGCGCTACCCGCGTATCGGACCGTGCCACCGACCCGCTGCAGGTGCGGGACGACCGCCTGCGCGTAGCGCGCATAGCCCTGCCGGCCCCCGTCGGCCATGAACTTCAGCAGGTTGACCATGACGACGGGTTCGTCGGCGGGCCGGGCGGCGAGTGCGGCCATCTGTTCGGCCGTCGGCTCGACGCTCACTGGTCTCCCCCCGAGAGGGCCGCTGTCATCATGTCGATCGTCGCGGCCAGCGCACCCCTGCGCGGCTCCACCCGCTCGAATCGGACGGGATCGCCCCGGCGCACGACGCCGGATGACGCCACTTCGGCATACGATCCGGCGCAGGGGAACTGGCCGAGGGCCCCCATGTCCATCATGTTCACCCGGGCCACTGTCTTGAGGATGTCCGCGTCCTTGGGCAGACCGGGCTGGGCCAGCGTCGTCATCACGCATCGCGGCGTCGGCCCGACGATGTGCACGACTACCTGTTCGCCGATGTGCAGATCGCATCCCAGCCAGTCGTTTTCGTCGCCGGGGTCGGCGTCGTCGTCGATCAGGATGTTGGGACGCATCCGTCGCGCATCCCAATCACCCTCGGAATGAACGTCGTTCATCCGGGCCAGCGTGCTCGTCGCCATCACGTGCAGGGCGGCGAGGTCCAGAAGCGTGCCGGGGGCGGCCATGGCGGCAGGGATGGGGATGAAGCTGTCGCCGTCGCTGTCGGGTTCGGTCTTCATCGCCTCGAGAGCGTTCTGCCCGAGACCGTCGATCTTCGGGATCAACTCGTCGAGCGCGATGCCCTCCGGGGCCGTGCTGATCAATTGCACATCGCGACCGAGCAATTCGGCCACCCGTCGGGTGAGTTCGACGCCGTCGTCCTCGTCGGTGCGAACCACGGTCCCGTCGGGAAGGGTGACCTCGATCGGCGGCGAGTCGCCGTCACCGCAAGGAGAAGCCAGAAATCTGGCGTGGCAGTCCAGCAGCCTGCCGAAGCGTCGCGGCCGTTTGGCGCTGGCGAGCCTGCCGGTCTCGACGTCGACGAACCCGTACGCGCGGTCGCCGGCCACCCCGCCGGGGCCGATCAGGATCTCGTCGACCTCGCTGCCCTGCATCGACTTGACGGGGTACTGCCACAGCCTGCCAACCGTCACACCAGTCATTGGTCGATACTGCGCCCGCTGACAAAGCGACGCAAACAGCTTTCGATCGGATCGATGAATTCGATGCTGTGTGCCAGTAGCCGCAGCGGGTTGGTGAAGTCACCGCGCGCGACGTCGAGCACATCGGGATACAGCGGATCGCCGAGGATCGGCAGCCCGAGCGACGCCATGTGAACCCGCAGTTGATGCGTCCGGCCGGTAGCGGGGATCAGCCGGTACAAGCCACCGCCGAGATGCTCGATCAGCGTCTCGGCGTTCGACTCCCCCGCCTCCTCGACAGCCTGCAACTGCCCACGCCGCTTGATGATCCGGCTGCGGACCGTCATCGGAAACCTCTGAGACGGGTCGACTCCCGCCCGCGCCAGGTACGTCTTGCGCACCTCGCCCCGCGCGAACATCGTCTGATACGCGCCACGCACCTCGCGCCGGACCGTGAACAGCAGCACTCCCGCGGTCAGCCGGTCCAACCGGTGCGCAGGCGACAACTCCGGCAACCCCAGCTCGTTCCGCAACCGCACCGTCGCCGTCTGCGCGACATGCCTGCCCCTCGGCATCGTCGCCATGAAATGTGGCTTGTCCACCACCACGATGTTCTCGTCGCGGTACAGCACGGGAATGTCGAACGGCACCCGTACCTCGTCGGGCAGGTCCCGATACAGATAGACATGCGAGTTCGGCGGCAGCACCGTCGACGCCGTCACCACCTGCCCGTCCGCGCAAACGACCTCACCCGCGAGCACCTTCGCCGCCGCAGCCGCACCGAACCGGTCCGACAGTTCGACGAGCACCGAGCCTCCGCGCAACCGGACCCGAGCCGGGCCGACACCGTCCCGGTCGGGCAACGGCGCGGCACGCCTCAATTGAGCGGCACCGGCTCGAGGATCTCCGCGCGCGCCTCGGGCGCTGCGGCCCGCAGCGCATCGGCGGACTCGTCATCGGGCTCCTGTTGCGACCGGATCTCGGCGTCGACCCGCGCCAGATAGGTGTTGACCTCGCGGTCGACATCCTCTGCACTCCACCCCAATACCGGCGCCACGATCTCAGCCACCTCGCGCGCGCAGTCGACTCCGCGGTGCGGATACTCGATCGAGATCCGCATGCGCCGAGCCAGGATGTCCTCCAGATGCAGCGCTCCCTCCGCGACCGCGGCGTACCACGCCTCGACCCGCAGGTACACCGGCGCCTCGGTGATCGGCGCCAACAGGTCGGGCCGGTCCTGCGCCATCGCCAGCACTTCTCCGATGAGCGACCCGTAGCGGTCCAGCAGGTGCCGGACCCGGTAGGGGTGAAGGCCGTACAGCGATCCGACGTGCTCGGTCTGGTTGATCAGCGCGAAGTAGCCGTCGGCACCCATCAGCGGAACCTTCTCGGTGATCGACGGCGCCACCCGCGTCGGCACGTACTCGCTCGCCGCGTCGATCGCGTCCTCGCCCATCACCCGGTAGGTGGTGTACTTGCCGCCGGCGATCGCGACGAGGCCCGGTGCGGGGACGGCGACCGCGTGCTCACGCGACAGCTTCGACGTCGACTCGCTCTCACCGGCGAGCAACGGGCGCAACCCGGCGTACACACCGTCGATGTCGTCGTGGGTGAGCGGCGTCGCCAGCACCTTGTTGACGTGGCCGAGAAGGTAGTCGATGTCCGCCTTGGTCGCGGCGGGATGCGCGAGGTCGAGGTTCCAGTCGGTGTCGGTGCTGCCGATGATCCAGTGTGTTCCCCACGGGATCACGAACAGCACGGATTTCTCCGTGCGCAGGATGATCGCGACCTCGCTGACAATCCGGTCGCGCGGAACCACGATGTGCACGCCCTTGGAGGCCCGCACCCGAAATCGCCCGCGCTGCTTCGACAATGCCTGGATCTCGTCGGTCCACACGCCGGTCGCATTGACCACAACATGCCCGCGGACATCGGTGATCGACCCGTCTTCGGAGTCGCGGACGGTGACCCCGGTGACC